>UQHW01000025.1 GCA_900540935.1 uncultured Collinsella sp.
TCCGCACATGTGCGGATGAATGTGGGAGGTGTTCGGATGAAGTCGATAATCAAGGCAAATTAATCAATCGACAGACGGTGGTTTACATCTGTCACGTTAGTACTAAGATATTCATCTAATAAATTGCATTAGTGGCTTTAGTTTTGGGGGATACGAGGCAACGTGACTATGACGTGCTCTTTGGTGGTTAACAGCAAGAGCGGTAATACCAGGATGGTTTCGGGCGCGATCAAGCGCGCTCTGCAGGCTGCGGGTGTTGAGTTTGTCCATGCCGCGGCGTTGAGCGACGATGCGGATGCAGATCAGGTTGCGCTCGAGGCGCAGGGCGCCTGCGCGGCCGACACGGTGCTCGTCGGTTTTTGGTGCGACAAGGGCGCGTGCACGCCTTCGGTCGCGGCGTTGCTCTCCGCCTTGCACGGCAAGCGCGTCTTCCTGTTTGGCACCTGCGGTTTTGGGGCCGACCAGAGCTATTACCAGCAGATTATTGATCGCGTGACTTCCAATTTGGCTGGGGATGCCGAGCTTGCGGGCTGGGCGATGTGCCAGGGCAAGATGGGTCCCGCGGTCAAGCAGCGCTACGAGGCCATGCTCGAGCAAGATCCCGACAACGCCCGATTTAAGATGCTGCTCGACAACTGGGTTGCCGCGAAGGACCATCCCACCAAGGAAGATCTGGACAACATGGCTGCAGCCGCCAAAAAGGCCGTTTTGGGCGAGTAGCTTCGTCGTTCGCGGTCCTTCGTGCAAAACAATACAAATGTGAAAGCCTCGAAATTCTCGAGGCTTTTTTCTTGACACTCATAGGCGCAACCGTGGCAAGCGTTTGGGGTGACATTTTCCATCACCCCGATGACGAGACCGTCCCGGACGACACACTCGCATGCGTTCGCTGGATGTATGCAGAGTGGGACGCACTTTCCGAATGGATGGGGTTTCGGAAAGTGCGTCCAGGAATTTGCCTTTGGAGTGGGATGCAGTTTCCGGTTGAGGGCTCTGGCGGAAAATGCGACCCGGAATTTGCGATCGGAGTGGGATGGAGTTTCCCAACGGAGCCACAAGCGGAAACTGCATCCCGCTCCGGACGTGAATTCTGGGACACGGTTTCCGGATGCAAAAAAGGCCACATGACGTGGCTTTCGACTTATATATGTTTAGCGGATACCCCCATGACAAGCCGCGTTCCAACAACAAGGCGTCTGTCCGGGCGGAGGCATATAAGGTTCATCGCGAGTTCCGCACGCAAAGGGGGCCACTTAATGTGGCCCCCGTCTTGCGCAGGACTGTCCGAGCAGGGAACCTTATATGCCTCCGCCCGGACAGACGTTTCAGTTATGAGTGACCCGCTACTTGATCTTGGTTGTACCTGGCGCCAGGTTGGGGTCGGTTTCGTTGGCCTCGGTCTGGAAGTGCTCGGTGTAGACGTTCTTGCCGTCGCGGAACATCTCGTAGTACTGCATCTTGGCGTAATCCTCGCGCGCCTTGGTGGCGGCTGCGGCAGCGGCGTCGTCGCCGGTGACGTTGGAGGAGAGCGCCCAGCGCAGGCTGGCGTCCTCGTAGCCGACCGAGTTGATGGCGGGCAGCGACTCGCGCAGCGTCATGTGCGCTTTCTGGTAGTCGGTCAGCGGTGCGCCGATCAGCTGCATCAGCTGGGTGGACAGGTAGTTGGTGGACAGGTCGTCGACCTTGCTCGTCTGGTCGCAACCGGCAACGTCGTAGTTAGCCCAGATGATGTAGTCCGTCTGCCACAAGCGCTCTTGATGCGTGGCGTCGTCCTCGTCGGTAAACCACTTGTCGTTGAACTTGGACGGGAAGAACGGCTGGTGGTCGCCCCAGAACACCACGACCACCTTACGGTCGAGCTTGCTCAGGGCGTTGAGGAAGTAGCGCAGCGCCTGGTCGGACTGCTCGATGCACGAGACATACTCGTCGACATCGGAGAGCGTGCCGTCCTCGACGGTCTTGGCGTCCAAATCGGTCGTGTCGATATTCAGGTGCATCTGCTTGTCGACCGGCAGCAGGCCCGTATCGTAGCCCGAGTGGTTCTGCATGGTCACGTCGAAGATAAACTGCGGATCGGCGTTCTGGTCGAGCAGCTCAAGAATCTTGTCGTAGGTAGCCTGGTCGGTCACCATCCCGCGCAGGGTATCGGCGCCCTGGAAATCGTTGATGGACAGGAACTGGTCAAAGCCAAAGTCCTTATAGACGTTTTCGCGGTTCCAGTTGGTGGCGTGGTTGGGGTGCATGGCCGTGGTGGAATATCCGAGCGACTTGAACTGCTCTGCCAGGTTCCCGGTCGTCTCCATGTTGTAGATGGTGTACGGATACACGCCCGAGCCCAGGTTGGCCATGGAGTTGCCGGTCATAAACTCAAACTCGGTATTGGCGGTACCGCCGCCGTAGGCGCTCACATAGAGCTTGCCGCGGCTGAGGCAGTTGGACAGGTTCTTAAAGTACTGCGGGCCCTCGTAGCCGGCGCGCATGTTCTGGTAGATCGAAAGGTCTGAGAAGGTCTCGTTCATGATGGCGATGACCGTGGGCTTCTCGCTGTCGAACTGCTCCTTTGCGGCGGCGCGCTCGTCGCTCTTGGCCGCGTCGGACTTGTCGTAGGCCTTGGCGTACTTTTTGAGCGTGGCCTTGGCATCGTCGACGGAGTAGTCGGCGGGTTTGGGCGGCTTGATGGACTGCGCTGCACTAATAAAGGCGGGCAGGTAGCCCTCGCGCCAGTAGCTCTCGAGCGGGCGCCAGGTATAGACGGTGATGCCGAGGGTGTTGTAGTAGTCGATGAGCGTGACGTGCGCGGTCACGCCGCCCAGGCACAGCACGGCGACGAGCAGATTGGTGAGCAGCATGCGCTTGGCGTTGGCGGCGCCCTTCTGACGGTGCGGTGCCACAAGGCCGGCGTACTCGCACAGCAGCATAGCGATGGCGGTAAAGCCCATGGACAGCACGCAGAACAGTGAGATCGAGAAGGTGTAGCCGGTGCCGGCGACCGCGGCGGCGGTGGAGATGGCCGAAAGGTCGCCCGGCTGGATGGGCATGGATTTAAACGTGATGACGAAGAACTCGGCAATGCCCAGGACAAAGAGGGCAAAGGCCAGGACCGCGGGAGCTGCGCCGTGGCGCTGGAACAGGAAGAACAAGCCGATCATGAGCACGGTGATGATGGCCCACTCGAGCAGGATGCACAGGGGGTAGACCCAGGTAAAGTCGTGGTTGGACGAGACCTCCATGCCCAGCAGCGCAAAGACGCCGGCGAGCAGCAGGCACAGGACGGCGGCGACGAGTGGTTTGCCCACAAAGGCGCCGCGCAGGCGGGCGAGCTTGCCGGTGGGGGCGGGGGCGTCGGGCTTGGCGAACGCAAAGACGCGCGGGGCGATGCGATCGCGGGCGATGCTGGCCCAGGCGCATCCGGTGAGGATGGCGTTGGTCAGGATGAGCATCACAAAGGCGAGCGGCTCGTTTTGGGCGACGAGGCCAATGGCGCCCCAAATAGTCAAAAAGACCTGGAACAGGCCGAAGACGACGCTCCACCCAAGAGCGCTTTTGGCAACGGTGCCCGACTGAGCGCGAATGGCCTTGGCCTCGCGCAAGACAAGGTAGACGGTCGCCGCAAGACCGACGAGCGAGATGGCGGCAGCGAACATGCTGAGACTCCTCACAAACTAAAACGTACGAAAGCGGGGGTTTACCCGATTGTTACCAAGATATGCGCTGCAATTGGTGGCTGCGCACAACAACCAGCCATATTAACGCGCACGTGCGGCGGTGTGGCGCAATGTAGTGGCGGCCTGCGCGATAATGGACGGGAATTACACGGAAACGTAAAGGCTTCTTAAAGAATTAGCGAGGATGAGGCGATGAACGAGCAGGTTTGTATGACGGGCGCCGAGTACTGCGGCGGAGCTGTGGGCGTGGACGCGGGCGGCTATCCGGTCGAGACTACGGGCAACGCGGCGCTGGACATCTTGGAACACCGCTCGTCCACGCGTGCTTTCGCGCGCGATGACAGCGACCGTCCCGTAGCGGTGACCGACGAGCAGCGGGCGGCGATCTTGCATGCGGCGAGCCGCGCACCGTCGGCGGGCGCCATGATGATGTATTCCATCGTGAGCATTCGCGAGCAGGCTACGCTGGACCGTCTGGCCGACCTGTGCGACCACCAGCCTATGATCGCCAAGGCGCCCTGGGCACTAATATTTGTGGTCGACTATGCCAAGTGGATCGATCTGTTTGAGCACGTGGGCTGCTTTGAGCCCGAGTTTGTCGAGCGCACGGGCAAGTCGCCCCGCCGCGCACCGGGTCTGGGCGACTTTGCCATCGCGGCGCAGGATGCCGTGATCGCTGCGCAAAACGCCGTGGTTGCCGCCGAGGCCCTGGGCCTGGGGAGCTGCTACATCGGCGATATCGTCGAGAATGCCGAGGAAGTCGCCGAGCAGCTCGATCTGCCGCCCTATACCATGCCGCTATCGATGCTCATCATCGGCACGCCCCGTAAGGAGCGTCCGGCAATCGCGCATCCCGTGGTGAACCTGGTGCACGAGGAGCGCTACTGCCGCGCGGATGCCGCGACCATGGACGCGCAGGTGGCCGAGATGGACGCGATGTTCCGTCCGCATGCCCGCGAGGCGGGGGAGCGCGTCGTGGACATCTATACCCGCAAGCACACGAGTCCCTTTATGGCCGAGATGAGCCGCTCCATGGAGTGGTGGTTCAAAAACTGGCTCGGAAAATGACGGATGTGACAAAGGGACAGCCCCTTTGTCACATTCCATATCGCCGCGGTGGCCTAAAGGCCGTATAAATGTTTATCTAGCTGGGAAAACAGTGCCATTCAAACATAGGCCGATTACCTATAATTCCTTCGAACATTAAAGTTGGGAGGAAACCGGCTTATGGAACAGAAGGCCAAGGAGGCAGCCTCGCACGCTGCGATTCCTGTGAGCATTTCGGCGATGCTCGTCACGCTGGGTGTGGTGTACGGCGATATCGGCACCAGCCCTATGTATGTAACCAAGGCGCTCGTTGCCGGCAATGGCGGCATCGGAAGCGTGACGGAGGAGTTCGTGCTCGGCGCGCTCTCCCTTGTCGTGTGGACGGTCACGCTGCTGACCACCATCAAGTACGTGCTGATCTCGCTGCGTGCCGATAACCATGGTGAGGGCGGCATCTTTGCCCTGTACAGCCTGGTCAAGCGCTGCGGCAAGTGGCTTATCATCCCCGCCATGCTGGGTGGCGCCGCGCTGCTCGCCGACGGCATCCTGACGCCGGCCGTTACCGTTACCACGGCCATCGAGGGCCTGCGCACCATCCCGGCGGTCCATGCCGTGCTGGGCGATGACCAGGGCCGCGTCGTCGCCATTACGCTCGCCATCATCATCGCGCTCTTTTTGGTGCAACGCATCGGTACGGCCAAGATCGGTCACGCCTTTGGCCCCATCATGACGCTGTGGTTCCTGTTCCTGGGCGGCACGGGTCTGTTTTTTGTCTTCCAGCACCCCGCCGTGCTGCTGTGCCTCAACCCGGTGCGCGGCATCGCCTTTTTGCTGAGCCCCAACAACCACGCGGGCATCATGATTCTGGGCAGCTGCTTCCTCGCCACCACCGGTGCCGAGGCGCTCTACTCCGACATGGGCCACGTCGGCCGCGGCAACATCTACGCCACCTGGCCGTTCGTTAAGTGCTGTCTGCTGCTTTCCTATATGGGCCAGGGCGCTTGGCTTATGAACAACGCTGCCAACCCCGAGCTCATGGGCATTGCCGACCTCAACCCGTTCTACCAGATGCTCGCCCCGGGCCTGCGCCCGTTTGCCGTAGGCCTTTCCACCGTTGCGGCCATCATCGCCTCGCAGGCGCTCATCACCGGCGCATTCTCGCTGGTGTCCGAGGCCAGCCGTCTGGACCTTATGCCGCACATGCAGGTCTTCTACCCTGCCGAGACCAAGGGCCAGCTCTACATCCCCATGGTCAACAACGTCATGCTCGTGGGCTGCGTCATCGTGGTGCTGCTGTTCCAGAACTCGGCGCATATGGAAGCCGCCTACGGCCTTGCCATTACGCTGACTATGATGTGCACCACGCTGCTGCTCTTCTTCTACCTGCACGAGGAGCGCAAGCTCAAGGTTGCTCCGTGGATCTTCGCGGCCTTCTTCCTTTTGCTCGAAGGCTTCTTCTTCGTGAGCTCGCTCACCAAGTTCTTCCACGGCGGCTACTTCACCATCCTCATGGCTGCACTCATCATGGGCATTATGGTGTGCTGGTACAACGGCACGGCGGTCGAGCAGCGCCAGTTTACGCTGCTGCCGCTGCGCAGCTACCTGCCGCAGCTCAAGCGCCTGCGCGACGACGACCGTTACGAGCGCATGAGCGACAACGTCGTGTACCTGACCAAGGACACCCATACCGACTACATCGACCGCGATATTGTCTACTCGATCTTGGACAAGCATCCCAAGCGTGCCCACGCCTGGTGGTTTGTGAACGTCGAGACCATGGACGAACCGCATACCTTTGCCTATTCGGTCGAGACGTTCGGCACCGACTACGTGTTCCGCGTGCATCTGTACCTGGGCTACAAGATCAACCAGCGCGTCAATGCCTACCTGCGTCAGGTTGTTCAGGACCTGGCTGCCACCGGCGAGCTGCCGCCGCAGACGCATGACTACTCGGTCTACAAGGATCCGGGTAACATCGGTACGTTCAAGTTCGTCCTGATCCGTAAGCTGCTAGCGCCCGAAAGCGATGTGGAGCCCAGCGAGCGCACGGCCATCACGCTCAAGTACATCATCCGCCGCGCCGCCGGCACGCCCGCACGTTGGTATGGCCTGGAGAACTCCAACGTGAGCTTTGAGTACGTGCCGCTGTTCACCAAGTTCAAGGCCGTGAATAAGATGCAGCGCCTGGCTCCCAACGAGCGACCGTAGACGTCGGCGGCTACACGGAGTTGGCTTTTGATGGATAAGCATGAGGCCGGGGAGGTAAGCATGGATACAAAGGCGCTCGATGGCCGTGAGGCGGTGGTCGAAATGGTGCGTGAGGCGCGCGTCGACGCCGCCGAAGATCGGTTCTTTACGAATCGTGCCAACATGGATATGGCCGACCGCGTGATTTCGATCGTGGTGACGGTGCTTGTCGCGGCGTGCGTGTGCGCACTGCTCGCGCACGTGCTGTTTGTCTAACGACCGCAGGTTGCAAAGGCTTTACACTTGGAACCACCACAAGGGAAACCACCACAAAGGTGCCTGTCCCCTTTGTGGTGGTTTTTGTTTTTGAGAGAGGGGCGGGACGCTGATGGACGTCCGTACGGACGGCGATATTGCCGATAGCTTTTGGTGGCGGCGCACAACGCTGACGCGCCGCACTCCTCTGTATGACGCCTGCGTATCGGTGGGGCTGCTGGTCGCGGCGACGATTGTGGGCGCGCTGCTCGACCATCCGGGTCTCGCGCCGAGCATCATGATCGTCTATGTGTTCGCCGTTCAGCTGTGCGCATTCTTTACCTGGAGTCGCCTGTATTGCTTGCTGAGCTCGGCTGCCGCCGTGGCGCTCTACAACTTTTTGTTTGTCGACCCGCGCTACTCGCTGTCGCTTATCGACCGCGGCTATCCCGGCATGTTCTTCATCATGTTCGTGGTTTCGCTTGTGTCGAGCTCGATTGCGTTGGCCCTGCGCCGTGCCTTGGCACAGGCTGCCGCCAGCGACCGCCGCACGCATATGGTGCTCGAGACCAACCGCATGCTGCAGCGGTGCGCCGATCAGCATCAGATCGTTCACGCCATGGCCACGCAGCTGGCGCGTCTTTCGGGCTGTCCGGTTGTGTGGTACAGCGCCGACGCCGAGGGCGATGACCTGCTGCCGCGTGCGACGTACACGGCCGTGGGCGATGCCGCCCCGGTGCACGAGCTGGCGCCGCAGATGCCGCCGAGGCTCTCGGCGTCCGCCTACGTGGGAACGCCGCTCGACGCCACGTTTGGCGGTTCGGCGTTTTATGGCATCTACCTGACGGTTCGCACGGGCGACGGCTTCGTGCGCTCGGGCGACCCCGCCTCGGTGGTGGGCGTGCTGGCTATCGTTGCCGAGCCCGACGTGCTGACGCACGAGGAGCGGACACTTGCCGATGCCATCGTGAGCGAAGGCGAGCTGGCACTCGATCGCGCCCGCGCCATGGAGGCCCGCGAGGCGGCGGCGGTGCTCGCCAAAAACGAGCAGCTGCGCGCCAACCTGCTGCGTTCCATCTCGCACGACCTGCGTACGCCGCTTACCAGTATTTCGGGTAATGCCGACGTGCTGCTCGACCAGGGCTCGACCGGCACCGCCGTGCTCGACGCCCAGACGCGCCGCGGCCTGCTCCTGTCCATTCGCTCGGATGCGCAATGGCTCAACGCCACCGTCGAGAACCTGCTCGCCATCACCAAGCTCGAGGGCGGCGGTATGTGCCTGTCGACCACGCTCGAGCTCATGGACGATATCGTCGAAGAGGCGCTGCGCCACGTAAGCCCGGCCGTGCGCGAGCACGACCTTAAGGTGGTGGCGTGCGATGAGCCGGCGCTCGTCAACGTCGACGCGCGCCTGATGGTGCAGCTGGTGGTCAATCTGGTGAACAACGCCATCTCCTATACGCCCGCAGGCTCGCATATCGTGATTTCGATTGGCGTCGACGATGGACGCGTCGCGTGCTCGGTGGCCGATGACGGCCCGGGCATTGCGCCCGAGGACCGCGAGCGGATCTTTGAGTCGTTCTACACCGCCAACCACGGTCTTGCCGACAGCCATCGCAGCGTGGGTCTGGGTCTTTCGCTCTGCCGCTCCATTGCGTTAGCGCATGGCGGTAGCATAGAGGTTGCCGCGGCGGATCCGCACGGCTCGGTCTTTACGATTGAGCTTCCCGTCGCTGACGTTTCGTTTGATAAGGAGTAGCGCCGTGCCGAACTCTGCCGTAAAACCGCTCATCTTGGTCGTTGAGGACGACCCCGCCGTTCGCAACTTAATCGTTGCCGCGCTCGAGGCGCACGGCTTGCGCCATATGGCCGTGGAGACCGCCCATGCCGCCATCGCTGCCGCCTCATCGCAGACGCCGAGCATCGTGCTGCTCGATTTGGGCCTGCCCGATATGGACGGCGTCAAGGTGGTGGAGTCGGTGCGCGCATGGTCGGGCATGCCGATTATCGTGGTCTCGGCGCGTAGCGAGGACGCGGACAAGATCCGCGCGCTCGATGCCGGCGCCGACGACTACCTGACCAAGCCCTTTTCGGTCGAGGAGCTGCTCGCGCGCATTCGCACGACGCTCAGGCGTCTTTCGTATGCGCAGACGGGCGGCGTTGTCTCTGAGGGTTCGTTTGATACCGGTGAGCTGCATATCGATTTTGACGCCGGCATCGCCACGATGGATGGCGAGGAGCTGCATCTGACGCCGATCGAGTACAAACTGCTATGCCTGCTGGCGCATAACGCCGACAAAGTGCTGACGCACCAGTTTATCCTGCACGAGATTTGGGGCACGGCAACTAAGAGTGACCTGGCGAGCCTGCGTGTCTTTATGGGCACGTTGCGTAAGAAGATTGAGTCCGACCCCGCGCATCCCCGCTATATCCAAACGCACGTGGGCATCGGTTACCGATTGGTCACCCAAGGCTAGATCGCCAACCACCATCCCAATATGAGTTGCGGTGAAATACGGTCTTAATTTGCCTCATTCCAGGCAAAACAGTCCGTATTCCACCGCAACTTTGTTATTTGCCCTTGGGCTTGCTGGCGTAGAACTTCTTCTTTTTGGGCTTGCCGGCGGGGGAGGGGTTGCCGTTGCCGTGCGGCTTGCTTTCGCCGTGCGGCTTGCCGTTGCCGGCGTGCCCGTGGCCAGGCGCTACCGCGCGAGGCTTGCGGGCCTCGGGGTTACGCAGCTCCTCGGTTCGCTCGGCAATTTCCTCGGCGCTAAAGCCGACCTCTGCCATGGCGTCCTCGATGGGCAGGCGGCGCACGATATAGCAGTGGTGCACCTTCTGGTTGCGTGCGAAGTCCTCGGGGATGGTCTGCGCCGTAATGTCCTGTAGCACCACGCCTGCGCGTGCGAGCTTGCGCGCCTCGGGGCGGAAGCCGCGCAGGTTGCAGCTAAAGATGGCATGTCCGCCCTGTGCGAGCAGGCGCGATACGCCGGCCAAAAGCTCAACATGGTCGCGCTGGACATCCCAGGTGCGACGGCCCATCTTGGACGAGTTCGAGAACGTGGGCGGGTCGACAAAGATCAGGTCCCAGCGGTTGCGCGTCTGGCGCTGGTCGCGAATCCAGGCGAGCACGTCGTCGCGCACAAAGTGATGCTGCGGGCCAACAAAGCCGTTCTGGCGCATGTTGCGCTCGGCCCAGTCCAGATAGGTGTTGGAGAGGTCGACCGTCACGGTCTCCTCGACGCCGCCGTCTGCCGCATAGCAGGTGGCGGTGCCGGTATAGGCGAACAGGTTGAGGAAGCGGCGCGCCTGCTTGGCGTGCTCGCGCACCAGGTTGCGGGTGACGCGGTGGTCCAGGAAGATGCCCACATCCAGATAGTCGTCAAAGTTGACGGCAAAGGTGAGTCCACCCTCTTCGATGAGCGGCAGGCGACGGCGAGCGATGTTGGCGCGCTCGCCCGATCCGCCCTTGCCGGCGCCCTGCTTGCCGTACTGCGAGCCGCCACGCGAGCGCATGCGGGCCTTGGCGTGCACATGCTCGGCCGGAACATCCAGGATGCGCGGCGCGATGGCCAAGATGTCGAGCATGCGGGCCTGGGCTAGCGCGGGATCGATGGTCTTAGGCGCGGCGTATTCGGCGATGACGAGCCAGCGGCCCGGCGTCTGCGGGCAGCCCTCGTACAGATCGATGGCGGCGGAGTAGTCGGGCAGGTCGGCATCGTAGACGCGGTAGCAGCTCACGCCCTCGCGCTTTGCCCACTTGCGACGCAGGCGTGCGTTCTTGCGCAGGCGGTTGGCGAACTGCTCGGATTCGGGGATGAGCACGGGCAGCGGCTTGCCGTCGCCCAGGTCGAGCGTGGCGGCAGGCTCGGGCATGGCGGAAGCGGCGGCTTCATCGTTGACTTCGTTGGCATCCGCAACCTCGGCCTCGACATCCGCACTGGTCGCAGCTTCGAATGCCGCGGCGGCGTGGTCGAGCGAGGGCCAAACATCAAGAGCCGCCTCCTCGTTATTGGGCATGACGGCGATGGAGCGTGCAGGCTCGGCATGGAGCGCGCGGGCCATAAGTCCGTCGCGGGTGAGCGCGGCGACCGGCGCGGCGGCAAGCTCGGGCGCGCGGCGCAGCTCGCCGATGAGTGTCATGGCGTCGTGCATGAGCGAAAGCGGGGTCTCGGTGGTATCCGCGACCACGGCGGCGCCGGCGACAGCGCCCACATGGTCCAGTACGGTGGCGGACTTGGCGGCGCAAAAGTCGACAAAACGCTTGCAGCCGGCACACTTGACCATGCGCTCGGCGGTCTTGCGGGCGGCGGGGTCGATGTCTACGGCCACGATGCGCGCCTGCCGCTCGCGCGCTGCCGCCTCGCGCTCGCGCGCCTCGGCAAGCAGCTGCTCCCACAGAGCGGCGTCGTGTAGCTGCCAGCCCTCAAAGCCCCAGCGCTCGCGTGCGGCGCCCGGGGCGCGGTCGGTCAGAATGTTCACGGCTTCCAGCAACAGGCCGCCGCCGGCGCACGAGGCATCGATTAGCGTGGGAAGGGCTTCATTCTCGTAATCGTCGGCCGTCAACTCGCGCTCGCACAGTGCGGTCCAGCCGACCTGCGCCAGCACCAGGGCGGCGTAGTCGGGGCGCAACACGTGCGCACCCTCGCCGGCACGGGTCGCCGCGGGCGGCAGGCGCTTGAACAGCGGGTCGCCCGAAAGGTCCAGGCTGATGCTCGCGCGGCGCTGGCGCAGCGAAAGCAACAGGTGAACGTCGGGATCGGCAGCGTCGACATCGGCGCGACGGCCCGTGGTCTCGGCCAGACGGTCGCACAGCGCGTCCTTGGCGCGCAGGGCCGAGAAGCGCGTGTTGCGCAGCTGCTCGGTCACGCCGCGGGCGGTGATGGCAATGGTGGCGCCGGGGCGGACGATGTTCTCCCAGGCGATGTCGTAAACGCTATCGTACAGCTCATCGGCATCCTGCGCCTCAAAGCGCCCGAGCACCGCAAACACGCGGCTCGCTAGGCGCGACCACAGACAGGCGCGGTAGCCTTCTTCGAGCTCGCCCTCAAACGTGGCGCGGCCCTTCAGCCGGCGAACATGCGAAAGCCCGAGGCGTTTAAGCTCATCGGCGAGTGCGGACTCAAAGCCTTCGGGGCAGCTTGCGTAAAATTCCATGGGTGACCTCTCTGGTTGCGTCGCTCCATTATATGATGGATACTTCGTTTACTCTCGCCCCCGAAAGGAACCCATATGATTGATGCGTGCCCCGATTCCGCCGTGCTCTTTTTTGACGTGGACGGCACGCTGACGTCGTTCGATCCCGACAACATGACCGACAAGGACTTTTCGGCGGTTCACCCCTCGCAGGCGGTCGTCGAGGCGTCTCATCGTCTGCGCGACGCGGGGCACAAGGCGTTTATCTGCACGGGTCGCCCCCTGTGGCTCATCGCCGATAGCTTGCGTGCGCTCGACCCCGCGGGCGTCGTTGCCATGGCGGGCGCCACGCTCGAGGTCGAGGGCCGCGTGGTGTATGAGGACTGCTTTGACGAAGACATTGTTGAGGAGCTTGCACGCCGTATGGCCGCGGCAGGGATTGAAGCCTTTTTCGAGACCAACGTGGCTACTTTTGCCCTGGAACCCGCGGGTGTTGAGCAGTCGTCTCTGATCGGCACTTCTGTGGTGCACAGCGCCGAGGAGATGCGCGTCGACGGCAGTCTGCGCGTGGGCAAGGTATGCCTCAATGTGCCCAGTTTGGCTCGCGTAGCCAATGATGACGGCTTTATCGATCGCGAGTTTGAGCTGTGCAACACCGGTGGTCAGAATCGCGAGCTGAGCCCCAAGGGCATTGACAAGGGCGTGGGCGTGGCGCGAGCGCTGGCGTATCTGGGCCGCACTGGCAACGCGCGCACCTTTGGCTTTGGCGATTCGGGCAACGACTTGGGCATGCTCGCTGCCGTCGAGACGGCTGTCGCCATGGGTAACGCCATGCCTGAGGTCAAGGCGGTCGCCGACTACGTGACCGACGATGTCGCACACGATGGCACCGTCACAGCGATGCGCCACTTTGGGTTGATTTGATAAATGGCCGGGTCGCCCGCAGTGGGGGCGACCCGGCCATTTGAGCTATTTTGCAATATAGAGCTTGGGATGACTGCGGCTGCTCTCGATCGCCGCCGTCATGATGCCCTCGTCGTCTCCATCAACGATGATGCCATCGAGGTCATCGATCTGCGCGGACTGATAAAAACTGGTCTTGTTGAATTTTCCCTGGTCAACCATCATGTAGCCCTGGTTTGAGTTGGTCAGGTACATATGCTTGATCATGGCCGAGAAGTCGTGCTCGACGGTAAAACCATGGTCGGGGTGGAATCCGTCGGCACTGACAAACGCCTTGTCGGCATGTAGTTTGCTCATGCAGTCGAGCGTTAGTGCGCCCGCGAGATAGAGGTGGCCCTTGCGCACAGAGCCGCCCAGCAGCACTACCGAAGCATTGGGGAGATTGAAGCTGGCGTAGTTCGCGATTGCAAGATCGCCGGTGATAATGGTGATCTCACGCTTGTCCATGAGGGCCTTAGCGAAGTAAAAGCCTGTGGTGCCGATATCAATTACCAGAACATCGCCATCATCAACAAGAGTTGCTGCGGTTGCGGCGATGGCCTCCTTGGCCTCGACTTGGACATTGATGCGCTCCTCGGGATACGAGATTGCGTTGGAGCGAGAAAGCGATACCGCTCCGCCGCGTACGCGACGCAGCTTGCCTTCGGATTCCAGCGAGATGAGGTCGTGTCGTGCGGTGACTTCCGAAACCGAAAAACGGCGAACGATGTCGGATACCGAGATATTTGGCTTTTCGGCCAGCCAATTCATGATAAATCGCTGACGCTCGGCCGGTGAAAGGTCTGAAGTAGATGCCATATGCCGCTCCTTTTGAACAAAAGGTAAAAGATGCGCCTTTCGTAATCGAAATATAACGTATCGATATGAAAAGAACAAGGCGAATTCGAATGAATCAAAAGAACGGAATGGCATGTCACAAATGCATGCGTAGCAGATAATTCGCACGTAGACGGGCTATAAAGAGTCTCATTCTGAAGATGCCGCCCAAAAGAAGTACGTTCACGCCCGATATTCGACCGTTCACGGAAAGTTGACAATTGAGCTTTCGATAGCTTTTGAAATAGTTTATAAAAGAAAGCCGAAAAGCTTTTGAAACAAAGAAGAAGGCTTTCGATAGCAATAGTGCTAGATGAGAAAGGACCGAACATGGCGATTAAGGTGTTTGCCGACGGCGCTAACCTCGAAGGCATGCTTGACATGCATGACAATGGCAACGTTCAGGGCTTCACGACCAATCCTTCCCTTATGAAGGCCGGTGGCGTGACTGACTACCGCGCTTTTGCCAAGACGGTTCTTGAGCACATTACCGATGTGTCGGTTTCTTTTGAGGTATTCGCCGACGACGAGGCGGGTATGGAAGCCGAGGCTCGCGAGATCGCAACCTGGGCAGACAACGTCTATGTTAAGATCCCGGCGCTCAACACCAAGGGCGAGTCCACTGCCGCGCTGGTCAAGCGCCTTTCTGCCGACGGCATCAAGGTGAATGTCACCACTATCTTCACGCCCGAGCAGGTCGACGAGTTCGTCGATGCCGTCTCTGCCGAGACCCCCTCTATTCTGTCCATCTTTGCCGGTCGCATTGCCGATACCGGCGTCGATCCGCTGCCCCTCATGGCGGAGTCCGTAAAGAAAGCTGCCGTTAAGCCTGCTGCCGAGGTTCTCTGGGCGTCTACGCGCGAGGTCCTCAATATCTTCCAGGCGGAGTCCGTTGGATGCCAGATTATTACGGTCCCCAATGCCCTTCTTGCCAAGCGCAAGAATTTCGGGAAAGATTTGCTTGAGTACTCGCTTGATACGGTCAAAGGCTTTGCCCGCGACATTCAGGCGCTTGGTTTTCATATCCTGCCCGAGGAGTAGGGGACGAGCATGCTGACCGATCTTCTTAAGCCCGAGCTTGTTGCCTGCCACGTCGAGGCCTCCGACTGGGAGGAAGCGATCAGGGCATGCGGTAAGTTGCTCGTAGACGCTGGCAAATGCGATCAGAGCTATGTCGATGCCATGATTTCATCGGTTCACAAATTCGGCCCCTATATGGTCTTGGAAGAGGGCATCGCCATGCCCCACGCTCAGGCAGATGGCAATGTGAGTGAAGCGGGGATCTGTATCGTCACGCTTGATCCTGCCATTGCGTTTGGACACGAGGATTTCGATCCGGTTCACGTGCTCGTGGGTATTTGCGCACCCGACCCCAAGGCTCATCTTGGCTGCTTGGCGGAGCTTTCGCAGATGTTCGAGGACGAGGACTGCGTTGCCAAGCTCAGCGCATGCGATACGCCCGAGCAGGTTTTGGAGACCATGCGTTCATTCTTTTAGGCCTTAATGGCACGGCGATGCGTCGCCGCTTTTGGATAGACGGAAAACCGTCACGTGTAGGAGAGGAAGGTTGCCATGCATATCATCACCGTATGCGGAAACGGCATCGGGTCCAGCCTGATGCTCGCTGGCAAAGTCGAGGAGCTTTGCGAGGAGGAGGGCATCAAGGCCGACGTTGAGTCTATGGACCTGAACGGTGCTTCTTCCGCAAATCCGGATCTGTTCATCACCGTTAAGGAACTCGCCCCCGAGCTCCACGGCAACGTTGTGATCGTTCGCAGCTATGTGAACAAGAAGAAGATCCGCGAAGACGCCCTCGAGGCAATCAAAGCGGCCGCCGCTAACGCCTAAAGCGGCACAAAAAAGGGCGGTTCCCTGTGGAAGAGGGAAACGCGCCCACGTTAGAGAGAAAGGAAGCGCAGATGCAAGCCATCCTTCCCATACTTGAGTTTATCCAATCGATTCTGACCAAGCCAGCGTGGATTATGGGTCTATTTGCCTTTGTGGGCCTTGTCGCGCTTAAGCGTCCTGCCCACAAGGTGATGACGGGCACCCTGAAGCCCATTCTTGGTTACATCATGCTGTCTGCCGGCGCCGCTGTTGTTCAGGAGAACCTTGCTCCGCTGGGCACCTTCATCGAGACCGGTTTCCACATCACCGGCGTCGTGCCCAACAACGAGGTCGTCGTTTCGATGGCTCAGAGCGTCCTCGGCGTTCAGACCATGATGATCCTGATTCTCGGCTATGTCGTGAACATTATCATTGCCCGCTTTACCAAGTTTAAGTACATCTTCCTGACGGGCCACCACAGCATGTTTATGGCCTGCCTGCTGTCTGCCGTTCTGCAGGCATCTGGCTTCCAGGATGTCCAGCTTGTCATCGTGGGCGGTATGTTCCTGGGCCTCGTGAGCGCTATGCTTCCCGCCGTTGGTCAGCGTTTCACCGAGAAGGTTACCGATGGCGATGAAATCGCCATGGGCCACTTCGGTTCACTCGCCTATTACATCTCCGCTGCAGTCGGTACGCTTTTTGCTAAGGACGCCGAGGAGAACAGCACCGAGAAGATCGAGGTTCCCGAGAAGTTCGCCTTCCTGCGCGACACTACCATCTCCACGGCTCTTACCATGGCCTTCTTCTACCTGGCTACCGCTTTCGCCGCTTACATCGCAGATCCTGCGGTCGTTACCAAGACCGCTGGCGGCGACAACGTGATTGTCTATGCCCTGACCTGCGCTCTGTCTTTCGCCGTTGGTGTCACCATCGTCTATAACGGCGTTCGTATGATCCTTGCCGACCTGGTCCCGGCTTTCCAGGGCATCTCCAACAAGCTGATCCCCGGTGCCATCCCCGCCGTCGACTGCGCCGTATTCTTCCCCTATGCTCCCACCGCCGTCATCCTCGGCTTTGTCGCTTCCTTTATCGGTGGCGTGGTCGGTATGTTCATCGTGGGCGCTACCCTGGGCATCTTCATCATCCCGGGCATGGTTCCCCACTTCTTCTGCGGTGCTACCGCAGGCATCTACGGCAATGCTACCGGCGGTCGCAAGGGCGCAGCTCTTGGCGCTTTCGTCAACGGCCTGCTCATCACCTTCGCCCCGGCCCTGCTCCTTCCCGTTCTTGACGTCTTTGGCTTCAAGAACACTACGTTCGGCGACTTCGATTTCTCCGTCATTGGTATTACGCTTGGCCGCGCTGCCGAGGCCTTCGGTACCACCGGTGTCTACGCGATTCTCGCTGTCCTTCTGATCGTCGCCTTCGTCCCCAACTTTATCCACACCAAGGGCGCTGTGATCAATCACGTTGAGGAAGAGTAATCCAGGCATACGTTAAGCCCTAATCGGGCGGAGCTCCGATAACCGGCTCCTACACGGAAGCGGTGACGTCTCAAATGAGGCGTCACCGCTTTTTGTTTTGGAGTGGTTGTGAAAACGCACCGGTGAAGTGCTGTCTCTGCGCCGCGAACGGAATCAACCGCGATGATCAGCAAAAACGTTTTGCCGCTGGGGTGTCGATATAAAAATGGTAAAACTGCAAAACCGTTCACCGACAAGATAAAAACCCGCAGTTCACGCCTTGATAAACATAGGTAAAGTGTTTAGCAGCTCAATGCCCGTATGCAAACGAAAGGAATCAGGCAGATGGCAATCAAGGTGTTCGCTGACGGTGCAAACCTCGAGGGCATGCTCGATATGTACGAGAACGGCAACGTTCAGGGCTTCACGACCAATCCGTCCCTCATGAAGAAGGGCGGCGTGACGGATTACCGCGCGTTTGCCAAGGAGGTCCTGGCACACATCACCGATGTGTCCGTGTCGTTTGAGGTCTTTGCCGACGACGCCGAGACCATGGAGGTCGAGGCCCGCGAGATCGCTACCTGGGCCGAGAACGTCTACGTCAAGATTCCGTGCGTGACCACCAAGGGCGAGTCCACCGCCGAGCTGGTCCGCAAGCTTTCGGCCGACGGCATCAAGGTCAATGTCACCACCATCTTTACGCCCGAGCAGGTCGACGAGATGGTCGAGACCGTTGACGCCGGGACGCCGTCCATCATCTCGCTTTTTGCCGGTCGTATCGCCGATACCGGCGTCGATCCCATTCCGTTTATGACGGAGTCGGTCGAGAAAGCCGCCGCCAAGCCCAACTGCGAGGTCCTGTGGGCTTCTACGCGCGAGCTCATTAACATCTACCAGGCAGAGGCCTGCGGCTGCCAGATCATCACGGTGCCCAACAGCATCCTGACCAAGCGCAAGAACATCGGCCGCGATCCGTACGAGGTCTCGCTCGACACCGTGCGCGGCTTTGCTAAGGATATCGCCTCGCTCGGCTTCCACATCCTGCCGTAAGGCGAACACTGACTGCGCCGTGGGCTGTTCGCCCCGGCCTTTCCTTTCCCTATCGCTCACACGCTTCGCGAGGGTCGCGCTAGGCAAAGGAAAGGCCGGGGCTGCTGACACGAGCTTGCCAGTAGGTTGGCGCTTGGGTTCCATATCCTGCCGTAAGTAAAGGTACCCCTGCCTGCGCCGTGCAAAATCGAGAGTATTCAGCAGGGTAAAGGCTTTTACCAGTTGGTTGAAGCACGGAACACCCCCGTTTTGGCTCTGATGACGCCAAAACGGGGGCTGTTTTGACTTTATTGCCTCTGAGGGGCGTCCGGAACGGCGGAATTTGCAGAATACTCGCGATTTTGCACATCACTACCGGGGGGACCCTTGCTTTAGGCGTTTACTTGCCCTGCACCATGGTGAGGGAGATCTTTTTGCGGTCGCGGTCGACCTTCTCCACCCACACCTTGACCGTATCGCCGACGCGCACGACGTCGCTCGGGTGCTTGACGAAGCGGTTAGCCAGCTTGGAGATGTGCACGAGACCGTCCTGGTGCACGCCTACGTCGACGAAGGCGCCAAAGTCGACGACGTTGCGCACCGTGCCCTTGAGCTCCATGCCGGGCTCCAGGTCGTCGATGGAAAGCGCCGAGCGGCTAAAGACCACCTCGGGTGCGTCATCGCGCGGGTCGCGGCCGGGCTTCTTGAGCTCGTTGACGATGTCGATGAGCGTCAGGGTGCCACAGTCCAGGTCGCTTGCCAGCGCCGAGATGCTTCCCAGGCGGCGCTCGATATCGGGCACGCCGCCGCGGCTGAGCTCGCTGGCCGCCACGCCGGCGCGCTCCAGGACGGACGTCGCCACCTCGTAGCTTTCGGGGTGGACGCTCGTCGCGTCGAGCGGGTTTTTACCGCCGCTGATGCGCAGGAAGCCCGCGGCGTTGAGATATGCCTTGGGTCCCAGCTTGGGGACCTTCTTGAGCTGGCGGCGATCGGTAAAGGCGCCGTTTTCCTCGCGGTAGGCAACGATGTTCTTGGCCACGCTCGGCGTGATGCCCGACACGTAGCCCAGTAGGCTCGCGCTCGCGGTGTTGACGTCGACGCCCACGCGGTTGACGACGTCCTCCACCACGTGGCCCAGCGTGCGCGAAAGCTCGGCCTGGTCAAGGTCGTGCTGGTACTGGCCCACGCCGATGGACTGGGGCGGAATCTTGACGAGCTCGGCCAGCGGGTCCTGCAAGCGGCGGCCCAGGCTCATGGCGCCGCGCACGGTGACGTCCAGGTCGGGATACTCTTGGCTCGCGAGCTCGGAGGCGGAGTACACCGACGCGCCGGCCTCGTTCACGATGGTGTAGCGCAAGCCGGGCGCCTGCTCGGCAATGAACTCCGAGACGACTTCCTCGGTCTCGCGGCTGGCGGTGCCGTTGCCGATAACGATGGTGTTGACGCCGTCCTTTTTGACGAGGCGGGCGAGCTCGCGCTTGGTGCCGGCGACGTCGTGGCGCGGCTTGGTGGGGTAGACCACGCCGTGGTCAAGCAGCTTGCCGGTCTCGTCCATGACGGCGACCTTGCAGCCGGTGCGGTAGCCCGGGTCGAGCGCGAGCACGCGGGCGCCGCGGACGGGGCGGGCCGAGAGCAGGCCCTCAAGGTTCTTGGCAAAGACGTTGATGGCCTCGGTCTGAGCACGGACGGTGAGCTTGGCGCGGGCCTCGCGCTCCAGCGAGGGGGCCATCAGGCGCTTGTAGCCGTCGGCGATGGCGGCGTCAAAGACGGGCGCGAAGACGCCCTGGCGGCGGGGCCAGCGGCTGCCGAGACGCGCCGTGGCGGCAGCGCCGTCGACGTTTACGCGCACGCGGAGCTTGCCCTCGCGCTCGCCGCGGTCGATGGCCAGCACGCGGTGGTTGGGGATGCGGCGCAGCGGCTCGTCAAAGTTGTAGTAGGGCTCGTAGGGAGTCTTCTCGGCGGGGTCGGTCGCCTCGACAACGATGTCGGCGGTGTTTTGCGTAAAGGCGCGCAGGTCGGCGACGTTCTCGGGGTCCTCGGCCACTGTCTCGGCCACGATGTCGGCGGCACCGGCGAGCGCCTTCTCGGCGGTGTCGAAGCCGGCGTCCTCGTTGATATAGGCCGCGGCGGCGTCGAGCGCGCTGCCCTTGGCCGAGGCCTGCATGATGATCATATTGGCGAGCGGCTCCAGGCCGGCCTCGCGAGCCTTCTGCGCGCGGGTCATGCGCTTCTTGCGGTAGGTCTTGTAGAGGTCCTCGACGCGCTGGAGCTGCGTGGCCTCGCGAATCTGCTGCTCGAGCTCGGGCGTGAGCTTGCCCTGGGCGTCGATGAGCAGGATGACGTCCTCTTTGCGCTGCTCAAGATTGCGCAGGTAGGACAGGCGCTCGTCGAGCGCGCGCAGGGCGACGTCGTCCATGCCGCCCGTGGCTTCCTTGCGGTAGCGCGAGATAAAGGGGATGGTGTTGCCCTCGTCGATGAGCTTGACGGCCGCTTCGACATTGGCGGCCTTAAGGTTGAGCTCGCGGGCGAGCTGGGCGATAAGATCCATGGAACTCCTTGCGTTTAAGGTGCGTTTGCAGCACAGGGCTACCAAGGATACCACCCGCCGCTTCACCAAAGCAGTCAATTTGGGACGGGCAAATCATCCCCAAGGCGCCAAAATGCCCCGCGGGCAGGAGGCTGCTCGCGGGGCAAAGAAGAGGGGCTTATTGGTGGCGGACCGAGGGGTTCGGCATGGGGTATCTGCCGCGGCCGCTCTTAAGGCATTACAGCTCGACGAGCTGGCCGGTCTCGGCGGCCTCCTTGATGGCGTTGAGAAGCGTGAGCGTCTTAACGTTGTCGGCGGGAGTCACGACGGGCTCGACCTCGCGGCGAACGACCTTCACAAAGTGCTTGAGCTGCATCTTGTGCGGCAGCGCCGGGTCCACGGCCGGGATCTCCATCTGCAGCGGCTTGTGCCAGTTGGAGGCGCCGTCGTAGGAGAACCGGTGCAGGCGGGGCAGCGAAAGGGCGCCCTTAGTGCCGCCGATAAAGTAGGCGTCGGCGTCGAAGGGGCGGTACTGCGGATCCTCGCGAGCGGTGGCCTCCCAGTTCCAGGGGCTGGCGGTGGCGTCAGAGATGGTCATGCTTGCGAGTGCGCCATCGGCAAAACGGACGTTGACCACGGCGGAGTCCTCGGTCTCAAAACCGCGGGCGGCGCTGGACTGCATGCCCTGGACGGCAACGGGCTCGCCCAGCAGGTAGCGGAGCAGGTCGACGTCGTGCACCAGGTTGACCAGGATCGGGCCGGCACCCTTCTTGCGGCGCCACTCGACATCGAAGTACTCGTCATTCTTATAGATCATGTAGTGGAAGCTCGACACGGTGAGCTTGCCCAGCTCGCCGGACTCGATGATCTCCTTGGCCTTGTTGACGAAGGGATTGTGGCGACGGTGCTGACCCACGAGTACGGGCACGCCGGCGGTCTCGGCCTCGGCGGCAAAGGCCTGGGCATCCTCGAGGTCGTTGGAGATCGGCTTTTCGACCAGCGGCACGATGTTGCGCTTCACAGCCTCGCGGGCAACGCCCAGGTGTAGGTCGTTGGGCGTGGCGATGATGACGGCCTCGGGCTTGACCTCGTCCATCATCTGGGCGGGATCGGTATAAAACGGCACGCCGGCGGCCTCGGCCGTGGCGCGGGCGCCCTCAAAGGCGTCGGCGATGGCGACGAGCTCGGCCTCGGGCTCCTCGGTGACAAAGCGGATGTGGTTGCGGCCCATGGCGCCGGCGCCGATAACGGCAATGCGGACGGGGTTGAGCTCAGACATTTCGACTCCTTAATACTGGTGGCGGTGGAATGCGGCAAGGGGGCGGTCCTTGCCGCATCAAGCAAAACTAGGCGGACTTCTTCTTGCTGTCGGAGACCATCATGTAGACGGTGAGCACGACGGCGATTGCGGCGATTACGATGGCACCGTAGAAGGACTGCTGGTAGGCGGCGCTGCCGGCCTCGGCGTGATACAGCACGGCGGTGATGGGCTGGCTGATCCAGGTGGAGGCGGCGTAACCCAAAAACATGATGCCGTAGTTGACGCCGATGTTGCTGGTGCCGAAGGCGCCACCAGTGAGCGGCGGGTAGATGACGAGCAGGGCGCCAAAGCTAAAGCCGAGCAGGGCGAGCGCCACAAAGAACATGCTCTGCGTAAAGCTCATCGACATGATGACGAGCGCGACGATGGTGACGACAAGGCTGATGAGCAGCGACTTATAGGCGCCGAGCTTGTCGATGATCTGGCCAAAGGACAGACGACCGACCAGGTTGGCGCAGGTGTTGACGGAGACGACCACACCGCCGAGGGCGACGGCCGCGGCACTCGTGGGGTCGGCGAAGAGCTGGACGGCGGCGATGGAGGCAACCTTGCCCACGAGCAGGGTGCCCGCGGTGGCGGCAAAGGCGAAGGTGACGATGAGGACCCAGAAGCGCGGGGTCTTGACCATCTCGCCCGGGGTGAGGTCACCGAAGGTGCCGGCATGCGCGCCGCCCTTGGGGGCCTCGAAGCCCTCGGGCAGCCAACCGGCCTCGGGGGCCTTCAGGAACAGGGCGGAGGCGGCGATCGTCACAAAGAAGATGACGCCGAGTGCCTTGAGGGCGTCAAAGATGCCCAGGCTCGGGATGAGCAGCGAAGCGAGCACCGGGGACAGCACGGCGGGGCCGGCGGTCGAAGCGGCCAGGGTGATGCCGGAGGCGAGACCCTTCTTGTCGATGAACCACTTTTGGCCGGTGGTGAGCGCCGGGTTGTAGCCCAGGCCGTTGCCGACGGCGGCGACGAGCGAGAACCACAGGTAGAACTGCCACGGCTCGGTGACGGTGCCGGACATGAACCAGCCCACGCCGTAGCACACGGCGGCGGCGATCACGACGTTGCGCGGGCCGATCTTATCGGAGATACGGCCGGCGAAGATGCCCGTCACGGCCATGATGGTCTGAAAGACCGGGAAAGCCCAGGTAAGGGCGCTCGACCACTCGGGGTAGACGGCGAGCAGGTTCTTGCTCACGACGGAATACAGCGCGATGGAGCTGATGAAGAACATGGTGACGCACGCGGCGGAAAGCACGACGGCGCGACCCTTGTTGGAGTTGGTGGAAGCCATTGGACTCTTTCTAATCGATACGGGGGAGGAGCGGGCGTGTCCGCGGGACCTCCCTGTCAGGTTGGTTTACTGGTCAGTCGGCTTGGCGACGCCGGACTCATCGGACCAGAGCTCGACACCCTTGTTCTTAAGGTAGTTGTCGGCATAGGCTCGGCGGCCGCCGGGCTTGGCGGTGAGGTCGCCCATCATGTTGGAGAAGCCGCCGTCGACCTTGATGGCATCGCCGGTGGTAAAGTCCGAGCGCTTGGACGCCAGGAACATGACGGCGTTGGCGATATCGCTGACCTCGCCGATGCGGCGCGTGGCGATCAGACGGCTGCGGCTCTTTTCGACCTCGGGGTCGGCGTAGAAATTGGCCGACATCGGGGTCTTAACGAAGCAAGGCTCGACGCAGTTGGAGCGGACGCCGTAAGGGCCCCACTCGGCAGCCAGCATCTTGGACATCATGTTGACGCCGGCCTTGGTGGAGCTGTACACGCCCGAGAACGTCTCGGGGGAGTGGCTGGCGACGGTCGAGATGTGCACCAGGCGACCCTGGCCGGCCTTGATCATCTCGCGACCAAAGCGCTGCGAGGTGATGAAGTAACCGGTGAGGTTGACGTTGAGCACCTGCTCCCAGTCGCTCAGCGGCAGGTCCTCCATGGCGGCGAAGCGCAGGATACCGGCGGTGTTGACGAGGACGTCGACGCGGCCGAAGTTGGCGATGGTGGCGTCGACGGCAGCCTGAACCTCGGCCTCGTCGGTGGCGTTCATCTTGTAGCCCTCGGCGTGGATGCCAAATTCGGCAGCGAGGTCGGCGGCAGCGGCCTTGACCTTCTCCTCGTCCAGGTCGAGCATGACGACGTTGGCGCCATTGCGGGCGAACTCGCGGCAGATCTCGGCGCCCATACCGCCGAGCGCGCCAGTCACGGCGCAGACATCGCCCTCGAGCTTAAGCCAATTGCTCATAGGAACTTCCCTTCTTGTGCCTCCCGGTGGGCCGCTCCCATTAATCGACCCACGTGGTTTTCGCTGGTTATCGTATGCTTTGCATTTGCGCAGGTGAATTGCATATTTGTTAGAATGGCGTTAACCGTAGGTTTACACTGTGCGATGCAGATTATTCTCAATTGAGCGCGTGACCTGCGAAAACAACCCCCTGTGGCACCATGCGGTCACAGGCGCGAAAACGGGAGATTGACGTGTACGATCGACGACTTGAGGCCATATCGGCCGCCGCGGAGCTGGGAAGCTTCTCACGGGCGGCGGCAAAATTGCGCGTGTCGACCCCGGCGCTCGTCAAGCAGGTGTCGGGTTTCGAGGCCGAGTTCGGCATCACGCTGTTCGAACGCTCGCACTCGGGTGTCAAGGTGACGCCGGCCGGCGCACTGCTGGTGGATGACGCGCGCTCGATCATGCGGCAGTCCGAGGACGCGCTGCGCCGTGCCCGACGCGCGGCGGGCGATGGCGGTGCCGTGCGCCTGGGCGTGTCGATGATGTGCCCGGGGCGCCAGACGCTTTCGATGTGGACGGGCGTGCACGAGTTGGAGCCGTCGTTGCGCTTTGAGATCGTGCCGGTGAGCGACCTGTACGACGAGCGCGAGACCGTTATGCGCAGCTTGGGCCGCGAGGTCGATGTGGTGCAGTCGAGCTTTTCGACCCCGCGCTGGGGCGATGCGTGCCAAAAGCTCCTCATCGTCAACGTGCCGTTTTATATCGATGTGCCTCGCACGAGCCCGCTTGCGCGTAAGAGCCGCATCACAGTTGCCGACTTGGAGGGCATGCGCCTGCGCGCGCTGCGCCACGGCAACGACGCCATGGACAGTCTGCGCATCGACCTTTTGGCCGACGGCGGCGTGGACGTGATCGACGTGGACAGCTTCGACTTCGCACTCTTTAACGAGGCCGAGGAGAAAGGCGACGCGGTACTCACCTGCGGCGCGTGGTCGGGCGTGCATCCGGCCTTTGTGGGCGTGCCGTTCCTGTGCGGCCGCGAGGTGCCGGTCTATCTGCACTACCCGCTCGAGCCCACCCTCCAAGTCCAAAAATTCGTGAACGCCATGGCCCAACTCCTCAAGTAGCTCACCTGGAACGGGACTTTTTTGACTCCTTACAAAATGAGGCCCTGGCCAAACGGCCAGGGCCTCACCACTTCTTTTTAGGCTGCGAGAAAAGGCTGCGCGTAGGAGTTCCCCGAGGGAGACGGGGTGTTTGCTCCGCGCGCAGTTTCGCAGCGAAGCGAGAATGTTTGAGCACGGAGTAAACACCCCGTCTCCCTCGGGGAACTCCGTTGGGAGCGTTGGGGCTGTTTTGAGCTACTCCAGCTCAAACGCTCCGGTGTAGAGCTGGTAGTAATACCCGCGCTTGGCGATCAGCTCGTCGTGGTTGCCGCGCTCGATGATGCGGCCGTGGTCCAGACAGATGATCGCGTCGGAGTTGCGCACGGTGGACAGGCGGTGCGCGATGACAAACGTCGTGCGACCCTCCATGAGCTTGTCCATGCCCGCTTGCACGATGGCCTCGGTGCGGGTGTCGATGGAGCTCGTGGCCTCGTCCAGAATCATCGCCGGCGGATCGGCGACGGCGGCGCGTGCGATCGAAATCAGCTGGCGCTGGCCCTGCGACAGCTGCGCGCCGTTGCCGGTGAGCATCGTGTCGTAGCCGTCGGGCAGGCGGGTGATAAAGTCGTCCGCGCCCGCGAGCTTGGCCGCCGCGATGCACTCCTCGTCGGTGGCGTCCAGGTTGCCGTAGCGGATGTTATCCATCACGGTGCCGGTGAACAGGTTCACGTCCTGCAGCACCACGCCCAGCGAGCGGCGCAGATCGGCCTTGCGGATCTTGTTGACGTTGATGCCGTCGTAGCGGATCTTGCCATCGGCGATGTCATAGAAACGGTTGATGAGGTTGGTGATGGTCGTCTTACCGGCACCGGTGGCGCCGACAAACGCGACCTTCTGGCCCGGCTTGGCAAACACGGACACGCCGTGCAGCACCTCGTGGTCGGGCGTGTAGCCAAAGTCGACGTTGTCCATGACCAGGTCGCCGCGCAGCGGTACGTACTCGATCTCGCCGGTTGCGCGGTGCGGATGTTTCCACGCCCACATGCCGGTGTGGTGGTCGGCCTCCTCGAGCTGCCAGGTATCGGGGTTCACCTGCGCGTTGACGAGCGTCACGTAGCCTTCGTCGGTCTCGGGCTTCTCGTCGATGAGCTCAAAGATGCGGTCGGCGCCGGCGAGGCCCATGACCACGGCGTTGATCTGCTGCGAGATCTGACCGATCTGTCCGCAGAATTGCTTGGTCATGTTGAGGAACGGCACCACGACGGCGATGGACAGTGTCATGCCCGAGATGCTCAGGTTGGGCACGCCCAGCGCCAGGAAAATGCCGCCTGCCAGTGCGACCAGCACGTAGAGCAGGTTGCCCAGGTTCATAAGGATAGGCATGAGGATGTTGGCGTACATGTTGGCCTTCTGCGAGACCTCGAAGAGCTTTTCGTTGCGCTCGTCAAAATCAGCCTCGGCGGCAGACTCGTGGCAGAATGCCTTGACGACCTTCTGGCCGTTCATGACTTCCTCGATATGGCCCTCGACCACGCCGAGCTCGGACTGCTGCGCAATAAAGAAACGCGCGGAGTTGGAGCCGAGCAGCTTGGTCATAAAGGTCATAAAGACGACGCCGGCCACAATGACCAGGCACATCCACACGCTGTAGTACAGCATGATAAAGAACACCGTGACGATGACGATGGTCGTCATGAGCAGGTTGGGCAGCGACTGGCTGATCATCTGGCGCAGCGTGTCGATGTCGTTGGTGTAGTGGCTCATGATGTCGCCGCGCTGGTGCGTGTCGAAGTAGCGAATCGGCAGGTCCTGCATACGGTTGAACATCTTCTCGCGCAGCTTCTCGAGCGAGCCCTGCGTGACGATGGCCATGGCGCGGTTCCAGAAGAGCGAAGACAGGATGCCGACGCCGTAGATGCAGGCGAGGGTGGTCACGAGCTGTGCGATCTTGGGCTGCGCGGCTTCCCAATCGCCCGACTGCCACGATTCGCTAATAATCTGCAGGGCGCTCTGAAGGAAGGTCGCGCCGATGGAGTTGATGATGGCGCAGAGCACCACGCCGACGACGACGAGGGGCAAAAGCACGGGGTAGAAGCCAAAGAGCGTCTTGATGAGGCGCGACATGGTGCCGCCCTTGCGGTTGAGCGCGCGCTCGGCGGTCGTTGCCTTACTCATGTGCCTCGCCTCCTTCCTGGGTCTGAGCCTGCGTTGCGGATGCCTCGGTGTCGGCCTCGACGGCCCCTTCGCCTTCGGCAGACATCTTGTTTTGCGAGGTAAAGGTCTCGCGGTAGATCTCGCTCGTCTTAAGCAGCTCGTCATGGTTGCCGATCTGCGCGATGCGGCCACCTTCCATGACGATGATGCGGTCTGCGTCCTGCACGGAGCTAATGCGCTGGGCGATGATGAGCTTGGTCGTGTTAGGCAGATAGCTTGCCAGCCCTGCGCGAATCTTGGCGTCGGTCTTGGTGTCGACGGCGCTGGTGGAGTCGTCCAGGATCAAGATCTTGGGGCGACGCAGCAGAGCACGCGCAATGCACAGGCGCTGCTTCTGACCGCCGGAAACATTGGAGCCACCCTGCTCGATCCAGGTGTCGTAACCCTTGGGGAAGCCGTCGACAAACTCATCGGCGCAAGCCAGATGTGCCGCCTCGCGGACTTCCTCGTCGGTGGCGTTCGGGTCGCCCCAGCGCAGGTTCTCGGCGATGGTGCCGCTAAACAGCACGTTTTTCTGTAGCACCATGGCCACTTGGTGACGCAGTGCGTCCAGGTCGTAGTCGCGCACGTCCATGCCGCCCACGCGCACGGTGCCTTCGGTGGCGTCGTACAGGCGGGCGATGAGGTTTACGAGCGTGGACTTGGCCGAGCCGGTGCCGCCGATGATGCCGATGGTCTCGCCGCTCTTAATGTGCAGGTCGATATCGTCGAGCGCCTGGCGCTTCGCATGCGCGGAATACTTAAAGCTCACGTGGTCAAAGTCGATGGAGCCGTCGGCAACCTCGAGCACGGGCTCGGCGGGATCGGCGATCGTGGGCTCGGCGGCCAGCACCTCGGTAATGCGGTGCGCCGATTCGTCGGCCATGGTCACCATGACAAAGATCATCGACAGCTGCATCAGGCTCATGAGGATCTGAAAACCGTAGGTAAAGATCGAGGAGAGCTGGCCCACGTCGAACAGCGTGCCCTGGCTCGTGATGATGAGCTTGGAGCCCAGGTAGATGATGACGACAAACGCGCCGTTGACGCAGATGTTCATCATGGGGTTGTTAAAGGCGAGCAGCTTCTCGGCGCGGGTGAAGTCCATCTGGACGTCGCGCGCGGCGGTGGCGAACTTCTCCTTCTCAAAGTCTTCGCGCACGTAGCTCTTGACCACGCGCATGCCGGTGACGTTTTCCTCGACGGACTCGTTAAGGGCGTCGTACTTGTGGAACACGCGCGAGAAGATGGGGCGTACCTTAAAGATGATAAAGAACAGTCCAAAGCCCAGCAGCGGAATGATGACCAGGTAGACCATGGCGACGCTGCCGCCCATGATAAACGCCATGGTAAAGGCGAAGATCAATACCAGCGGCGCGCGCACGGCGATACGGATAATCATCATAAAGGCCTGCTGAACGTTGTTGATGTCGGTGGTCAGGCGCGTGACGAGCGAGGAGCTCGAGAACTCATCGATGTTGGCAAAGCTGAACGTCTGGATCTTGTAGAACAGGTCGTGACGCAGGTTCTTGGCGAAGCCGCAACTCGCATGGCTGCAGGTGACGCCGGCAGCGGCGCCAAAAGCAAGCGACGTAAGCGCGATGAGCACCAAAAAGCCCGCGGTGGGAAGCATCTCGGCTACGGTGGCACCGTCTTTGATGGCGTCGATTAGGTTGGCGGTGATAAATGGAATCAGCATCTCGCAGAGCACCTCGCCAAGCACGAGCAACGGCGTGGCAACGGTGACTTTCATATAGTCGCGGATGCTTCCCATGAGGGTTTTAATCATCCAGTTCCTCCCAGGTTACACGGATTTTATCGAGCATTTCGGCGAGGTCCTCACGCTCGTCGTGGGTGAGCGCGCTAAAGGCCCGTTTTCTAAAGCGGATGCGGGCCGCCTGGTCGATGCGGGCGTTTTCCCGGCCGGTTTCGGTCAGGCGAATGGTGAGTTGCCGTCGATCCTTGGGGTTACGGCTGCGCTCGATGAGACCGTTGACCTCGAGCTTGGACAGGATCTCGGAAAGCGACCCCGGCTTGAGGTCAAAGTGCATGCCGAGTTCCTGCTGCGACATCTCGCCGCCGGGCTGCTTGGCCAGCAGGCAGATGATGGGCGCCTTGCCGGACACGCCTCCGCCATGAAAATGCATGTAATGGCCGCAAAAACCCAGGCCGCTCAGGATGCGCTTGGCAAGCTTGTCTTCCGAGCTAACCGCTTCGGGTACATCCGCCGGCTGTGACGGGTCGCCGCCGGGCTCGTGCGGACGAAGGTTAAGGGGTTCATCGCACATGAATTAGTGCCGCTCCTTTCTTTAGTTAGGTAGTGGAATTGTTTTGTGCCTAACTAATCTAGGAGTGCCACACAAGAATGTCAAGGTACCAAACTTATTTAGTTACGGCGCCGCAAAACATCGGGGTAGTCGTTGGGGACGTTCTTAAACGACTAGTCGTTGGGGACGTTCTTGTTTGACTAGTCATTTAAGAACGTCCCCAATGACTAACTTCAAAACTATGCCGGATTACGGGGCTGAACTGCGGATTGTCGACCATACCGAAATTGGTAAAAAGAAAACCGACGCTCCTATAAGTTGTCAAGAGGCAGTTTGCGGGAGCGCTCTCTCCA
>UQHW01000026.1 GCA_900540935.1 uncultured Collinsella sp.
GATCACGCGATTGCGACGCGGAAAGGCAAACTTGCGCGGACCCATGCCCCACGGAGAGATCGACACGACCGCGCCGCCCGTATCGAGCGTGCGCGTAATAAGCCCCGCGCTCGAACGCGGGTAGACCACGTCGGCGCCCGTCCCCAGCACCACGACGTGTTTGCCGCCGGCGTTGACCGCAGCCCAACCCGAGGCCTGGTCACAACCGACCGCACCGCCCGAAACTACCGTCACTCCCGCCTCAACCGCCACCTTCGCCGCAAGCTCTGCCACGGCAAGACCATACGGCGAGGCCTTTCGCGCACCGATGATGGAGAGCGCGGGCGTCGAAAGCGCCTCGGGGTTGCCGCGCACATAGAGCGTCTGAGGTACATCAGAAAGCTCCAAAACGGTCTCGGGATACAACGCATCGCCTGGATGCAGCTCAAAGGTCCCCTCGGCCATCATTGGTCCCTCCTTCCCTGGTACATCGCCGCCTCGAGCACGTGGTCCTGCGTCACCTGCTCGCTCTCGGCGACATCTGCGATCGTGCGCGCAATGCGAACAAGGCGCACGATGCCACGCCCTGTGAGATGCGTGCGCTTCGACAGGCCGAGCACACACTTCTCCGCCGCATCATCGAGCTCAAAGGTCGAAACGACGCCGTCAATGGACCGAGTCTCGTCATCCTCGGCCTCGGCATCCGCATCGTCCATGCGGGATTCGCGCCAAGCGCGAAAGGCGCGACCGCGCACAACGTAGTCACGTAACTCGGCCGACGACATGCCCTCCGCACCCTCGATAATCACTTGAGGGTCGGGACGGGTCACATCGATCATCATGTCGATACGGTCGGCCAAAGGACCGCGCAGTTTAGACCGATAGCGCTCGACCATCGCCGCCGAGCAGCGACACGGCACCTCGCGATCGCCCAAAAAGCCGCAGGGGCAGGGATTGCTCGCAGCCAGCAGCTGAAAGCGCGACGGGAAGGTAAAAGCCCCGTCGACGCGTACGATCCTCACGTAGCCGCGCTCGATGGGCTGACGCAGCGTCTGCAGCACGCCAGTGGGAAACTCGGCAAGCTCGTCCAAAAAGAGCACGCCGCCATGAGCAAGGCTGATCTCACCCGGGTGCACCGGGCGCCCGCCGCCGATAAGGCCTGCGGTCGAAATACTGTGGTGGGGACTGCGGAAGGGGCGGTGCCCCGCCAACAAGCCATCAATGTTCTCACCCAAAACCGAATGGATGCACAGTGCCTCCTGCTGATCCTCAACGGAAAGCTCGGGCAGGATGCCGGTCATACGGCGTGCGAGCATCGTCTTGCCCGATCCCGGAGACCCGATCATGAGCAAGCCGAGTTCTCCTGCCGCCGCAAGCGCCATGCCGCGTTTAGCGACTTCCTGCCCCAGCACGTCTGCATAGTCGAGCTCGGGCTCAAAGGTCGCCTCGACACCCTCGGAATCCAAGTAGTGCCGTGCGGCATCGCCCATGCCGTGAGCAAGCTGAGACAGATGGTCGATAAAGCCGCAATCTACGCCCGCGAGTGGCACATGCTGGTCGGACCTGCCGGCGATAAAAGACAGCCCCATGTCGCGAGCCAATAGCTGAAACGCCACCTCGCCCTTGACGGGAAGCACCGTACCGTCCAGACCAAGCTCACCTGCGATAAGGCAGCGATCGAGGTTGTCACGGGGAATCTGCTCATCGGCCGCTAGAACCGCGATGGCGATGGGCAGGTCAAAGCCGCTACCGGTCTTGCGGATATCGCCGGGTGCCAGGTTAACGGTAATGCCCGAGCGCGGGATCTCGAACCCGGCGGAGCGCATCGCGCAGCGAATACGACCGCGTGACTCCATCACCTCCATACTCGGAATGCCGAGCATCTGGATGCCCGGAACGCCACCGGCAAGCGAGACCTCGACCGTGACGTGAATCGCCTCGACGCCGCGGATGCAGGCCGCGTGAACGGCAAACGTCTCGAACGCCATCACGACACCTGCCAATCGAACGCGTTGTACTGATGCTCGATCTCGGCGATATGCCCGCCGCGGATGGTGACGCCCACGGCATCGAAGCGAATCGCCTTGAGCGGATAATGCTCCATGAGATAGCAACTTGCGATGCGGCGGTAGCGGCGTTGCTTTTGGGCGTCCACGGCCTCCTCGGGAAAGACCCGCGTGGTGCAATCCAGCGAAACGCGTCTGGTCTTGACCTCGGCCATCACCACGACATCGTCGAGCTCATCGAGCAGCACCAGATCGGCCTCGCCCTCGGTGCAACGATAGCCCTGCTCCAGCAAGGTGTAGCCGCGCTCGTTAAAGTAGTCGATGGTGATCAGCTCGCCCAGCATGCCTAGCTCGCGGGGACTGAGTCCCTTGATAAACTCGGGCGTCATCGCCCCGGAGTCGAGCTCGCCGTTTTCCCAACGCTCCTTGAGCTGCTGCGTCTTGCTCTTTTTGCTTGCGGCACTCATGGGGTCTCCTTTCCCGCACACTGCATTGCCCCGATGATGAGGGCACCTTTCATGCGGGTAAGTACCGGAAGCAAACCAAAAGCTGACCAAATGCCGTCAAAAAACGGGCCGTACGCAGCAATGCTGTTGCATACGGCCCGCTACCAGCAGGTTTATAAAACCCCAGAGGTCCCTGTCTCCACAATTGACCTAGAAAAGGCGCTCAGTCTGCAGAAAGTTTCCGCAAAAGCTCACGCGGTGCAGCGGACAAAGTCCATGTTTGCGAATGGCCTCGATGTGCTCGGGGCTCGCATAGCCCTTCGACTCGGCCAGATGGTACTCGGGGTACTCGGCGTCGTACTCGACCATCATCTCGTCACGCGTGACCTTGGCCATGATGGACGCCGCGGCGATGCAGGCGATCTTGGCATCGCCCTTCACCACATCGCGCTCGTTGGGAACGGCGCCCAAGGGGTTACCATCCATGAGGACGCAGTCGGGTTCAAGTCCCGTATCGGCCACGGCGCCCGCGACGGCAGCGCGGATGGCGCGGGCCATACCCATCTCGTCGATATCCTTCGGCGCGATATGGCAAAAACCGATCGCCGTCGCCACCTCGGCAATCTTCACTGAGAGCAACTCGCGGCGCGCCGGCGTGAGCTTTTTGGAATCGTTGATGCCCCAGACGCGCGGCTCCATAGGAAGGCAGACAGCGCATACCGTCAAAGGACCGGCCACCGATCCGCGACCCACCTCGTCGACACCAACGACCACCCCATCGCCGCCAAGCTCATGCATAAGCTCGTACATGTCATTGACGCGTTCGCGCTCGGCAAGCTCTTTGGCATGGCGTTTGAGAGCGCGTTCGCAAGCCTTGATCACCTGCTGGCGCGGGTCCTCGCGATAATGCTCCACGAGGGCGGGAATCTCCTCAAACGTTGCGCTCGCCAACTCACCGGCAACCTGCGATGCCGAAACCGAGCTCGTCATATTGGCCATACCAGGCCCTCCTTGCATGCAAATCAGATAAAAAGAAGGGCCACCCGAAGGTGACCCTTGTGTCCAAACGAGTGGACAGACGCTGCGATCTTCTTAGCGCTTCTCGGGGATGCGAGCAGCCTTGCCCACCTTGTCGCGGAGGTAGTACAGCTTGGCGCGACGGACGCGACCATGACGAACGACCTCGAGCTTGGCGATCTTGGGGCTGTGAAGCGGGAAGGTACGCTCAACACCGACACCGAAGGACATCTTGCGGACGGTGAAGGTCTCGCGGGCACCGGCGCCGGCCATGCGGATGACGTCGCCCTGGAAGACCTGGATGCGCTCGCGGTCGCCTTCCTTAATGCGGTAGTGAACCTTGACGTTGTCGGCGACGCGAACCTGAGGAATGTCCTCGCGGATCTGCTGACGCTCGATTGCGCGGATGTAATCCATGTGCAATTCCTTACTCTTCTAGAGGTGCCGTACCACCTTGGCCGGCACGTAGTTGAACAAACGTATTCGAGTATACACGCGCGGGTTTCTGCTGCAAGAACAATTTTTTACGCAGACAAAAAGACAAAACCCGCACATGATAACCGCCCGTCTCACGAATGAGACGGGCGGCATGAAGGGGGCTACGCTAGGCGTCTAAACCCAAAACGTTACGCGGGGCGCTTCGCCTCGAGCTTGGCCTGGGCGGCAGCAAGACGTGCGAGCGGCACACGGTAGGGCGAGCAAGACACGTAGTCCACGTCAGCCACGTTAAACAGGCCCTTGATGGACTTGGGGTCGCCGCCGTGCTCGCCGCATACGCCAAAGTGCATATCGGGATTGGTGGCACGACCCTTCTCGACGGCCATGCGCACCAGCTCGAGCACCGCCGTATCGATGGTCTCGAAGGGATTGTCCTTCAAGATCTTCTTATGCATGTACAGCGGGATGAACTTAGCCTCGGCGTCGTCACGCGAGAAACCGAAGGTCGTCTGGGTGAGGTCGTTGGTGCCAAAGCAGAAGAAGTCTGCGTGATGGGCGATCTCGTCAGCGACCATGCAGGCGCGCGGCAGCTCGAGCATCGTGCCCACGGGTATATTGAGCTCGACGCCTTCCTCGGCGGAAACCTCGGCGATCACGCGCTCGATAACCTCGCGGGTCTGGACATGCTCGGCCGTGATGGAAACGAGCGGAACCATGATCTCGGGACGCGGGTCGACGCCTTCCTTGATAAGGTGGGCAGCAGCCGTGGCGACGGCGCGGACCTGCATAAGCGTCAGATCGCCAAAGACGACGGACAGGCGCACGCCGCGCAGGCCGAGCATAGGGTTCGACTCGACCATGCCGTCGATACGACGCAGGCGGGCGCGCAGGACGGCAAGCTCTTCCTCGCTGGCGCCAGCGGCTTCCTTCTTGGTGATGGCGACCTCGAGCTCGCGAGGATTATCCAGGAACTCATGAAGCGGCGGATCGAGCAGGCGGACGACCACATCGCGACCAGACATGGTCTTGAACATCGCCAGGAAGTCCTCGGTCTGAACCTTAAGCAGGTCGGACAGGGCCTGCTGCTTCACGGCCTCATCGTCAGACAGGATAAAGCTCTGGATGATGTTCTTGCGATCGCCCAGGAACATGTGCTCGGTGCGGCACAGGCCAATAGCCTCGGCGCCAAACTCGAGGGCAAGCTCGGCATCCTCGGGATTGTCGGCGTTGACGCGCACATGGTTGGCATGACCACAGGTCTCGTCCAGGCGAATCTCGTCGGCCCAGGACAGGATAGTGTCCAGGTCGCCGGTAAGCTCGGCGGAGACCAGGTCGACGGGACCGTCGACGACGATGCCCTGGGTGCCGTCGATGGAGATGACATCGCCCTCGTGCAATACGCGGTCACTGCCCTCGATGCGCACGACCTTCTCGGCGGCGTCGATGTGGAAGCGTTCAACGCCGCAGACGCAGGGCGTACCCATGCCGCGGGCGATAACGGCGGCATGGCTCGTCTTGCCACCGTGGCTGGTCAGGATGCCCTCGGCGGCGACCATGCCCTTCAGGTCATCGGGGTTGGTCTCCCAACGAACCAGAATGACCTTGTGACCCTCGTTGGCGCGCGCGACGGCGTCATCGCTCGAGAACACGACCTCGCCCACGGCGGCACCGGGGCTGGCGTTAAGACCGCTGGCCAGCGCCTCGTACTTCTTGGAGGCGTCAAACTGCGGGTGCAGAAGCTGGTCGAGCTGCGCGGGATCGATGCGGCTCACGGCCTCCTCGCGAGTGATCAGGCCCTCCTCGACCATTTCGATGGCGATGCGCAGGGCGGCGGTGGCAGTGCGCTTGCCCACGCGAGTCTGGAGCATCCAGAGCTTACCCTGCTCGATGGTGAACTCGATGTCGCACATGTCGCGATAGTGATCCTCGAGCGTCAGGAACACGCGCTCGAGCTCCTCACCTGCGGACTCGAGGCCCGGGGTGGTCTTGAGGTCGGCGATGGGCTCGGTATTGCGGATGCCGGCGACGACATCCTCGCCCTGGGCGTTGACCAGAAAGTCGCCGTAGAACTCCTTAGTGCCGTCGGCCGGGTTGCGCGTAAAGGCGACGCCGGTCGCGGAGGTCTCACCCTTGTTGCCAAAAGCCATAGCCTGGACGTTGACGGCAGTACCGAGCTCGTCGGAGATGCCGTGCTGTTTGCGGTAGATGCAGGCGCGCTCGTTCATCCAGCTGCCAAAGACGGCCTGGATGGCAAGGCGCAACTGGAGCTCCGGATCATGCGGGAAGACGGGCTTGCCGCCGGTGACCTCGAGCTCGGGATACAGGGAGGCATCGACGTTCTCGGAGAAGATGCCCTTAAAGGTCTCGACGAGTTCCTGCAGGTCCTCGGCCGAAAGCTCGGAATCGACGCGAACGCCGGCGACCAGACGGGCCTGGGTCAGGGCGTTCTCGAACAGGTCGGCGTCAACGCCCATGACGACATTGGAAAACATCTGGATAAAGCGGAGGTAGCTATCCCAGCCAAAACGCGGGTTCTGCGTCTGCGCGATGAGGCCCTGGACGGAGTCGTCATTGAGGCCCAAGTTGAGGACCGTGTCCATCATACCGGGCATGGAGAACGGAGCGCCCGAGCGAACCGACACGAGCAGCGGATCGGAGGCGTCGCCGAGCTTCTTGCCGCAGCGGGCCTCGAGGTCCGCCTCGGCAGCAACGATCTCATCGAGTGCGCCCCCGGGCCACACGTTGCCGGCACCGGAGTACTCGACGCAAGTCTGGCAGGTAATGGTAAAGCCACCGGGAACCGGCAGGCCGATGCGGCTTATCTCGGCAAGGTTTGCGCCCTTGCCGCCAAGCACGAAGTTCATGGACTTGTCGCCCTCAGTGACACAGGTGCCCTGGGCGTCGGTTCCAAAACGGTAAACCCTCTTGCAATCGCTCACGATACTTCCCCTTCCATGCACTTACGCGCACGACCGTGGTAACGAATCGACCCACCGGATGCGGGCCGTGAGGGAACTATACGGCGCGTTTTGGGCAGGCTTGAGCAGAGGGTGCGCGGTTTGGTAAACGTGCTAAAACTGGCGGTAAACGGTAGATAAAGGTGGTTACCTTATGAAGATACCACTGCAAGAGAAATGCAGGTCAGATGCAAGTTTCTTGCTAAATCGCTTTATCACTATCGTGCATTATTTTGAGGTAGTCTATTTAGGACGGGGCTTTTTAACTACTCCAATGAGCTAACTTTGCTGCACTCGACTGGCGGCGCGGCGGGCGCGGGCTTCTTGGATTTCCTCCAAGTGGCTAATGATCTCGGCAGCGCTTTCCTCGATGGCCTTGCCGTCGGTACGCACCACAAAGCAGCCTAGGCGCTTCATGAGGGCACGAGCTTCCTCGAGCTCGCTGCGCACGCTCTCGGGCTCGGCATAGGAGCCGGCAACGGCACGGGCGTAGTCATCGCCCAAGCGGCTATCGCGAATCTCGGAAATAACGTCGACGGTCGAAATCAGGCCAAACAAACGCATCGGGTCGACCTCGTAAATTGACTTGGGCGGCTCCATGCCATGGGCCAACGGAACATTGGCAACCTTGTAACCTTGAAAGGCCAAAAACATCGACAGCGGCGTCTTGGACGTGCGCGATACGCCCAGCAGCACGATATCGGCACCCGACAGATCGTCGCAGCCGCGCCCGTCATCGTGCTCAACGAAATATTCCATGGCCTCGATACGATGGAAATAGCGGTCATCGGTCCTGTGAATCACGCCCGCGACGCCTTTGGGCGGCACACCGATGAGCGACGATAGCACGGCGAGCGTCGGACCGATCAGGTCGACCGAACGGATATGCAGCATGCCCAGGTAATCGAGCACGCGGGCGCGAAGCGCCGGATCGACAATGGTGTGAAACACGGCAATATCGCGATGGTCGGCATCGACGCGCGGGCCCACAAACGACTCCACCTGCTCCACCGAGGTCACCTTGGGCAGGCGCAACAAACGAAAAGCCCCTTCATCAAATTGCCCGGACGCCGCAAGCACCACCTCACAAGCGGTATCACCGAGCGAGTCGGAGATAACGATAACGGTGGGACGAGCGGTGACCGGGCAATCCATGCGGGGCTCCTTTTGCGCTTACGCGCAGGCTGGCTTACTTTTTACGAGCAAGCTCACCGATGTTGGCGATGCCGGAGAAAACGGCCTCGAAGCGGTTGAGCAGCTTAAGGCGATTATCGCGGAGCTGCTCGTCCTTGTCCATGACCATGACCTCGTCGAAGAAACGGTCGATGGGCGCGCGCAGGGCGGCGAGGGCAGCAAATGCGGCCGGATAATCCTCGGTAGCAAGGGCGGCATCGACAGCGGTCTGAGCAGCCTCGGAGGCGTCGGCGAGCGCAAGCTCGACCTCGCCCATCAGGCTGCGGTCGTACTCCACGCCCAGCTCGGGCTTGGAGATATGCGCGGCGCGAGCATAGGCGGTCGCAAGGTTGTCGAACGTCTCGGCGTCGTTCTTGCGGGCCTCGTCGAGGGCGGCGCAGCGGGCGAAGAAGACGGACGGAGCGATGATGTGCACCGCGGAGACGGCGGCAACGGTATCGGCCGGGATCTTTTCGTCGCGGGCCATGCTCACCAGGCGGCCATGGAAGAAGTCACGAACCTGCTGGGCGACCTCGGCGGCGTCGAACTCAATGCCCTGCTCGCCATAGAGCTCGAGGGCGAAGTCGATAAGCGACGTGGGGTCGATCGGCAGACGGTCGCGCAGGATGTTGATGATGCCGATAGCGGCACGACGCAGCGCATAGGGGTCGGAGGAGCCGGTCGGGGGCTCGCCGATGGCAAAGATACCGGCAATGGTATCGAGCTTGTCGGCACAGGCCACGATGCAGCCAGCGGTGCCCTCGGGCAGCTCTTCACCGGCAAAGCGGGGACGATAGTGATCGCGAATGGCGTGGGCGACCTCGTCGTTCTCCCCCATCGCGGTCGCGTAATAACCGCCCATCACGCCCTGCTGGCTCGTAAACTCGACGACGGCGTTAGACACCAGGTCGGCCTTGCACAGGTGCGCGGCGCGAGCAGCGTCGGCGGCCAGGTGGGCGCCCAGATGGGCCTCGCGAGCGATGGCAAGCGCGAGTTGCTCAATGCGCTCGGACTTGGCGAGCACGCTACCGAGCTTCTCCTGGAAGGCGACCTTGGCCAGACGCTCGCGGAACTCGTCGAGGGAGATCTTCAGGTCCTCCTCGTAGAAGAACTTGGCGTCGTCCAGACGGGCGCGCACGACGCGCTCGTTGCCGTCAATCACGCGCTCGGCATTCTCGGGCTTGCTGTTGGAAACGACCACGAACTCACGCGTGAGCTTGCCCTCGCCGTCATAGATCGGGAAGTAGCGCTGGTTGGTGAGCATGGACTCGCAGATAATCTCGTGCGGGACCTTGAGAAACTCCTCATCGAAGGTACCGACGAGCACCGTCGGCCACTCGCAGAGGTTAATGACCTCCTCAAAGACCTTCTTGGGCGTATCGACATGGCAGCCGGGACGGGCAGCCTCGACCTCAGCGATACCGGCGAGGATGGCCTCGCGACGACGCTCGGCAGAAAGCACACCGGCGTCCTCGAGCACCTGCTCGTAGACGGCGGGGCTGGCAACCACATGGTCGCCAGGGCCAAGCACGCGATGACCACGCGTGGTGTTGCCACTCGTCACGTCGGCAAACGACACGGGCACAACGTCCTCGCCCAGAAGGCAGCAGATCCAGCGGACCGGACGAACAAAGGTCGCATGCTCGTGACCCCAGCGCTGAGAGCGGTAGTTGGGCCACTGCAGGCCAGCGATAGTCTTCTCGCACAGGGCCGTCAGGATCGGGGTGGCCGGGGCGGAAGGGATGTTCTTCTCGGCAAAGACGTACTCACGGCCGTCGGTGTCCTCGCGACGGACCAGATCCTCGGCAGCCACACCGCACTTGCGGGCGAAGCCCTGGGCGGCCTTGGTGGCGTTACCGTCGGCATCGAAGGCGATGTTGGCCGCGGGGCCGCGCTTGACCTCGTGAACCTCGTCGGTCGCGGTGGCGACGTCGGCAACGAGCGCAGCCAGGCGGCGCGGGCTCGAGATCACACGGACCTCGCCGTGGGCCAGACCGGCCTCGTCGAGACCCTTGGCGATCATGGTGCCAAGCTGCTTGACGGCATTGTTCAGCGGTGCGGAGGGCATTTCTTCCGTACCGATCTCAAACAGGAAATCCTTAGCGTCTGCCATGGCTTACGCCACCTCGCCTTCCTGATCGGCATTCTCGTTGACTCCGGCGACCTCGGCCATGTAGGCCTCGCAGCACGCCTTGGCGACGGCGCGGACGCGCAGGATGTAGTTGGCACGCTCGACCGCGGACAGGGCGCCGCGAGCATCGAGCAGGTTGAAAGCGTGGCTGCACTTCATGACGCAGTCATATGCCGGCAGCGGCAGCTTGCGCTCCAGGCAGGAATGGCACTCGGCCTCGTAGTCGTCAAACTTCTGACGCATCATCTCGACGTTGGCGACCTCAAAGTTATAGGCACTGAACTCGCGCTCGTTCTCGAGGAACACGTCGCCATAGGTCATGGGCGTGCCGTCGGGCAGGTAGCTCCACACCAGGTCGTAGACCGAGTTAACGCCCTGGGCGTACATGGCGATACGCTCCAGGCCGTAGGTGATCTCGACGGGCACGGGGTCGACCTCGATGCCGCCCACCTGCTGGAAGTACGTAAACTGCGTGACCTCCATGCCATTGAGCCAGACCTCCCAGCCAAGGCCCCAGGCGCCGAGCGTCGGGCTCTCCCAGTCGTCCTCGACAAAGCGGACGTCATGGTCGTTGGGGTCCAGACCGATAGCGGCAAGAGACCCCAGGTAAAGCTCCTGGGCGTTGACCGGAGAGGGCTTGATGAGCACCTGGAACTGATAGTAGTGCTGCATGCGGTTGGGGTTCTCGCCGTAGCGGCCGTCGGCGGGACGGCGGCAAGGCTGCGCATAGCAGGTGCGCCACTCGGCGGGACCGAGCGAGCGCAGCGTGGTCGCGGTATGAAAGGTACCGGCACCGACCTCGGAGTCATAGGGCTGCATAATGACGCAGCCCTGCTCGCCCCAGTACTGCTGGAGACGCAAGATGATGTCTTGGAAGGAAAGCGATGAAGCGTTCATGCCTCTAATATCCCCTCGTCGAAACGATTACACGGTTAGGTACTGTACTATAGCGGTTTTTAGTCGATAGCGCCCAGACGGTTGAGCGGCCAGTAACGCACGAGCGCCACGGCGATCAGGTCCGAACGGTCGACGGGACCAAAGTAGCGTGAGTCGGCAGAGTTTTCGCGGTTGTCGCCCATCACCCACACGCACCCGTCGGGAACCGTGTAGGGATAGCTTACCTGAGCGCCGGGCGCTTGGACCGAAAGCGGCCAGCTCATGCCCGTCGTATAGTCCTCGTCGAGCGCTTGGCCGTCAACGACCACCTTGCCATCCTGCAGGTCGACCGTCTGGCCGGCCGTGGCAATAACACGCTTGACAAGAACATCATGCTCGGAGGTGCCATCGGGGTTGTGAAACACCACGATATCACCCTGCTTGACGGGCTGACCGAGCTCGAGGCTCACCTTTTGTGCCAGGATCTGGTCGCCAATCTCGATCGTGGACTCCATGGAGCCGGTGGGCACCACAAAGGGCTCGACCACAAACGAGCGAATCAAGAAGGTGGCCACGAGCGCGATCGCGATGACCGCGATCCACTCAAAAGCGCCCCTCAACGCGGAATGCTGCGATGGAACCATTCTCACTCCTCGCTCTGCGAATACGCAGCGTCCAAAATCTCCTGCGCGTAAGCGCGCTCCTGGGGCGTAAGGCGCGCCGTCTCGATCAGATCGGGACGCCAGCGGCAGGTGCGCTCGATGGCGTTCTTGCGACGCCAGGCATCGACCTTGGCATGATCGCCACTCACGAGCACCGGCGGCACGCCCTCGCCGTTGAACTCGGCAGGACGGGTGTACTGCGCGTACTCGAGCAGTCCTCCGTCCTCGGCGGTCGAGAACGACTCGTCGACGTTGCTCATCTCGTCGCCCAGGGCGCCGGGAATCAGGCGTACGACGGCATCGGCAACGACCATAGCGGGAAGCTCGCCGCCCGTAAGCACGTAGTCGCCGATCGACAGACGCTCATCGGCATACGCATACGCGCGCTCGTCGACGCCCTCGTAGCGACTGCACACAAACAGCAGGCGCTCACTTTTGAGCAGGCGCTCGGCCACATGCTGCGTAAAGGGCTCGCCACAGGGGGTAAAGAACACCACAGTGGGCTTGGGACCCTCTGCGCTAATGGCCTCGATGGCCTCGGCGATAGGCTCGACCTTCATGAGCATGCCCTGCCCGCCGCCGTACGGCTCGTCATCGACGGTACGATGGCGGTCGTGCGTCCAGTCGCGCAGGTTATACGCCTTAAAATCAAAAAGGCCGGCCTTGCGGGCGCGGCCCAAGATCGATGTGGACATGACGGGCTCAAACATCTCGGGAAAGACCGAAAGGGTCTCGATCAGCATGTTGTCCTCCCTACTTGTCCATATCGATCAGGCCGTCCATAACGTGGACGGAAATTGTTCCTGTGTCGGGAAGATCGAGCACGACCTGCTCGATCACGGGAATCAGCACCTCGCCGTACCGATCACCCTCGACAACCCAAACATCGTTGGCGGGCGTCGACATGATCTCGACGATCGTACCGAGCGAACCGAAGCGCTCGTCGACCACCTCGCGACCCATCAGGTCGGTATAGGCAGCGTCGAGCGAATCGAGCTCAAAGTCGTCACGATTTGCCAGCACGTAGCATCCCGTGATGCCCTCGGCGGCCGTCAAGTCGTCAATGCCCTCAAACGAGACCAGATCGCCATCGCCCGTATCGGTGACGGACACGACCGTGCAAAAGCGGTCGCGCTTGAGCGCCGGCGGCGTCAGGGCGACGCGCATACCCGGCTCTAATACAGAAGGAAGCCCCCGCAGCGGCTGCGCGAGGACCTCCCCCTTCCTTCCGTGCGGCTTGACCACACGGGCGATGTTTTTGTACTGGGACCTCAAGGTCCTAGCCCAGAACCTCTACCTCGACAGCAGTGTCGAGGCGAGCGGCCAGTGCACGGGCGAGCGTGCGAATGGCCTTGATGGTACGGCCACGACGGCCGATGACCTTAGCGACATCATCCTCGGCGACCGAAACCTCAATCGTAGAGGCGTCGTCACCATCGATGACCTCAAGGCTCACGGAATCCGGGTCGTCGACGATCTGAACAACGAGATATTCGACGAGATCGGCGATGCGATCTGAGAGCATTGCCTCACCCTCGAGCTGTGCAGCGTCAACCTCAGGCACGATTTACTCCTCGGCACCCTCAGCGGCCTCAGCGGCAGCCTTAGCGGCCTCGGCCTCTTTGGCGAGCTGCTTCTTGGACTTCTTGACGACGGTCTCGGTCTTCTCGCCCTCGTTGGCGGCCTTGACCAGAGCGGCGACGGCGTCGGTGAGCTGAGCGCCCTTTGACTGCCAGTCGGCGATCTTCTCGAGGTCGAGGTTGATGGTCTTGGGGGCGGTCATCGGGTTGTAGCGGCCAACCTCCTCGATGATACGACCGTCACGCGGGGCGCGGGAATCGGCGACGACGACACGGTAGTACGGACGCTTCTTAGCGCCGTGACGAGCAAGGCGAATCTTGACTGCCAAAGGAAACTCCTCCAACCAAGCAGCTTTAGGCTGCAACTACAAACAAACAGTTGAACATAATACGCCATCGACGCGGGCAGGTGAAGTCCGTGAGACCAACTTCTTCGGTGTAGTCGAGGGCAAATCCATATCTTAGACAAGAATTCGCGATTTGCAAGCACATCCACGCACCCCACATGAGCTGCGCGGTATACTCATGACATGGAAAGACGCGAACATACATACGGTTATGAGAATGCTGCGGGCATCACGCCGCCGCCCTGGACGGGTCCGGCGGTGGGTCTGATGGACCTCGATGCGTTTTTTGCGAGCGTAGAGATGCTCGACCACCCCGAGTGGCGCGGCAAGCCGCTCATTGTGGGCGGAGATGCCGAGTCGCGCGGCGTCGTGTCCACGTGTTCGTATGAGGCACGCCGCTTTGGCGTGCATTCCGCCATGGCCTCGGCCGAGGCACGGTGTCTGTGCCCGCAGGCGATTTGGACGCATGGGCATTTTGATCGCTACCGCGAAGTGAGCGCGCAAGTCATGGCGATTCTCGCCGACGAGACGCCGCGCGTTGAGCGCGTATCCATCGACGAAGCCTTTATCGATATCACACCGGGTCGCTTTGCGCCCGAAGACCCGCTGCTGGTCGCGCGACGCATCAGTGACCGCGTGGCGGCACTGGGGGTGACGTGCTCCATTGGCGTCGGCTGCAACAAGACGGTGGCCAAAATCGCGAGCGAGCGCGACAAGCCCTTTGGCCTGACCATTGTGCGCCCCGGCACGGAGCAGCGATTTTTGGCCGCGCTGCCGGTGTCTGCCATGAGCGGCATCGGTCGCTCGGCCGAGGAGCGGCTACGCCGCATGCGTATCTACACGCTTGGCGAGCTGTCGCGTGCGCCGGAGTCCACGCTGGCCCCGATTTTTGGCGTCAACGGCGAGCGTATGCGCCAACGTGCGCTGGGTCTCGAAGTTTCCGAGGTCACAAGTCTGGATGAGGAGCGCGAGGTCAAGTCGGTCAGCAATGAACGCACCTTTGCGAAAGATTTGACTGAGCGCAGGGATATCGAGGCGGCGATTGCGCTGCTGGGCGAGTCGGTTGGACGTCGCCTGCGCCGCCAGGGGCTTACGGGCGGCACCGTGACGCTCAAGCTCAAATACTCTTACGGCAGCGGACGCACGGCACAGCGCAGGCTTCCCCATCCCACCGATGACGAGAATATCTTTGTGGCCGTAGCGCTCGAGCTGCTCGATAACATCTGGCAGGAAGGCATGCACGTGCGCCTAGCCGGCATCGGCATGAGCGACTTCAACCACCAAGGCGGCATCCAGACCGACCTGTTCTGCGAAGTCGATGACCGCGGAGCCCAATCCAGCGACCGACGCGACCTCTCCGTCGCCATCGACGCCGTCCGAGACAAATTCGGCGACACTGCCCTATCCTTCGGCCGCCAATCCCGCTTCAACGATTAACCGCCTTTGGGCAAAAAGAAAGCCGGGCAGGTACGGAAAACCGCAACTGCCCGGCGAAATGCGCGAGGATAACTAAAAAGTCCCGTATCAAATGAGCCACTAGAGGAGGTCGAGGGGGAGCTGGGGGGCGTCACCCCAGAGCTTTTCTAAGCGGTAGAAGTCGCGGGCTTCGGGAGTGAAGACGTGAACGACGACCGAGCCGTAGTCCATGAGCATCCAGGTCTTCTGCTCGCGGCCCTCGATGGAGAACGGGTGCTCACCGCAAGCCTCGGCGACCTTCTCCTCGATCTCGTCGACAATCGAATCGACCTGGCGGTTGTTGGTACCGGTGGCAAGCACAAAGTAGTCGCACACGTCGGAAAGCTCGGTCAGGTCGAGCACCTGCACGTCCTCGCCCTTCTTGTCGTAGGCGGCCTGCGCGGCGGCGCGGGCGACATCCTCGGCGGCGACACCGCTCGCGGACAGTGAGGCGGCGGTGCGGTCGGACGTGGCGGCGAAGCTCTTGTGCTCCACACCTTCAAGAATCTGCTCGTCAGTCATGGTCTCGTCGGCCATGGAATACCTCTTTCTAGACACACCCGAGCTAGTGCAGCTGGGCGTAATGGTTGTAAATCGTAATAGCCGTGGGATAAAGATAGCGCCCGGACTGGATCACATAGACCAGACCCTGCGCAAAACAGGAGAAGAACAACTCATCGAGCGAGGACTTCCCCACCATCTTGCGCAGCGCATGGGCATAGTCGCCGTGACGGTTGGGCTCGATGGCATCTGCCACAAAGACCACCATATCGAGCGGCGTCATGTCGCAGGCACCCACGGTATGACGGTCGACAGCCTGGAAAACGGCCGGCGACAGCTCGGGGAAAAGCTGCGGAAGCTCATAGGCGGCAACAGGGCCATGCAAAAGCGGCGTCGCGGCGGAAGGAGAGCCGGCAACCTTGATACCATAGTGAAGCGCGCGGGCCACGAGCTCGTCATCGGAAAGAACCTTGTCCCAGTCGTGAATTAAGCCGGCGGCAGCGGCATCAAAGCGGTCAACGCCGTAGACCTCGGCTAGATGCAGTGCGGTCTCGGCAACACCCAGCGAATGCACATAGCGCTTGCGCTTATCCTTCATGCGAACATCGAGCAGCTCTTGAATGCGCTTGAGCAGCGCGCGCTCATCGCCCTCAAACTGATCCTCTACCGACAACGTAGACCCCCATCACTCAAAATCTTCTTGGCCCAGATCGGCATACAGACCGCGTTTGCGAATGTAGCCAAGCACGGACTCGCTCGTAAGATAGCGCACGCTCATGCCGCGGGCAACTCGCTTACGAATGTTCGTCGAGCTAATCGCCAGCGCAGGAATCTGAATATAGCGCACGTCGAACGGCAGGCCCGACTCTTTGATCCGCGCGCGAGCCGTATCGATATCGAAACCGGGACGTGTCGCGGCAATAAAGGTTGCCAGCTCGGCAATCTCGTCAGCATGATGCCAGGTCACAATATCGATAATCGCATCGGCGCCCGTAATAAAGTAGAGCTTTACCTGTGGCGGGTAAAACTCGCGCAGGGCGCGCAGCGTATCGGCAGTATAGGTGACACCGGCGCGATCGATTTCGAACCGGCTCGCCAAAAAGGCAGGATTGGCGGCAGTCGCGAGGACCGTCATGGCATAACGGTCCTCGGCCGGCGTCACCGGTTTGTCGAGCTTAAAGGCGGGCGAGCCTGCCGGCATAAAGAGCACGGCGTCCAAGTCGAGCGACTCGCGCGCCTGCTCGGCCGTCACCAAGTGCCCGTAATGAATCGGATCGAAGGTGCCGCCCATGATGCCGAGCCTAAACTCCTGCCCGTCCTCGATAGGCAGCTCGGGCAAACCGATTCCACCGCGCAGCGACATGGCCTACTCGCCCTCCAGGGTCTCAACATCGTCAGAGACGTCAGCCGTATCGACAACCTCGACGCTCTCATCCGCGGCATCCGCCACCTCAACGCCCGCATCCTCGAGCTCATCCTCGTACTCCGAGAAATCCTCGGCGCCCTCAAAGTCAAAGGCGCGTTGACAAATACGGACCTCGTCGCCCGCTCGGCAACCGGCCTTCTCGAGTGCGTCGTCAACGCCCATGCGCGCAAACTTATGCTGCAGGTAGATGACGGCTTCCTCGTTTTCCCAGTCAGTCTGGATGACCATGCGCTCGATCGCACGACCGACCACGCGGAAGGCGCCGGGCTCTTCCTGGACAATGCGGAAACGCTTCTCACGCTGCAGGCGGCGGCGCTCCCACTCATCGTCGCGCAGGTCGACCGGCTCATCGGAGACTGCCAGCTCGGCGCGCAGCTTGGCCACCTGCTCGCCCACGGCAAGCATCAGCGTGTTCAGGCCGGCGCCCGTCACGGCAGACACGGCAAAGAACATATGACCGTCGTCGAGCGCGGCACGCTTCAGGTCGGCAATCTTATCGGCCGTACCCGGCGCATCGCACTTATTGGCAACAACAATCTGCGGGCGCTCCGAAAGCTCGGCACCATACTGCTCGAGCTCGCGGTTGATGATGCGATAATCCTCGACCGGATCGCGATCCTCAAAACCGCCCGTCATATCGACGACATGCATGATCAGAGCCGTACGCTCGATATGACGCAGGAACTGGTGGCCCAAACCCTTGCCCTCGCTCGCGCCCTCAATCAAACCAGGAACGTCGGCGACAACATAGGAGTACTCGCCGGCACGCACCATGCCCAGATTGGGCACGAGCGTGGTAAACGGATAGTCGGCGATCTTGGGACGAGCGGCGCTCATACGCGCGATGAGCGAGGACTTGCCAACCGAAGGGAAACCCACGAGTGCGGCATCGGCCATGAGCTTCATCTCGAGCTCAATCCAGTGTTCCTCAGCAGGCTCGCCGAGCTGGGCAAAGGCCGGAGCGCGACGCACTGACGTCACAAAGTGGGTGTTGCCCAGACCGCCTGCACCACCGGGCGCCACGACAACGCGCTCACCGTCGTGCACCAGGTCGGCAATCTCGAACATCGGGGTCTGCGTCTCGGGATCGAGCTCGCGAACTACGGTGCCCATAGGGACCTTGAGAATCAGGTCCTCGCCGCTCTTACCATTGCGACGAGCGCCCTGGCCATGCGTTCCGCGCTCAGCACGAAAGTGATGCTTAAAGCGGTAATCGATCAGCGAGGAAAGCTGAGCGTCGGCCTGAATGACGACGTTGCCGCCACGACCGCCGTCGCCGCCATCGGGGCCGCCCTTGGGAACAAATGCCTCGCGCCTAAACGACATGCATCCGGCTCCGCCGTCGCCGCCGCAAACGTTAATTCGGCTGATATCGGTGAACTGTGACAACAGAATCGCCTCCTACAAAAAAGAGGGAGACCCTTGAATCCTAAAACTCAAGTGCCTCCCACATATGTGCTCTATGAAGGGTGAATTACGCGTTCGCGAGCGGGCGTACGCTGACCCTGTGCTTGATACCCTTGTGGAACTCAACGGTACCGTCGACCAGCGCGAACAGCGTGTCGTCCTTGCCACGGCCAACGTTCTCACCCGGGTGGATGTGCGTGCCGTGCTGACGGACGAGAATCGTGCCCGTGGTTACCGTCTGGCCGGCATAGCGCTTCGTGCCAAGGCGCTGACCGCGGGAGTCACGGCCATTACGGGAGGAACCGAGTCCTTTTTTGTGTGCCATTGTGTATACCTACTCTTTCGTTACGAGTGTAATCTACTCGGCGACGGGAGCCTCGGCAACAGCCTCAGCCTCTGCCTTGACAGCCTTCTTGGCGCGGGAGGTAGCCTGAACCTTCACGATCTTCAGCTTGGTGAGCTGCTGACGGTGACCCTTCAGACGACGATAGCGCTTACGCTTGTGGAACTTGAAGACCAGCTGCTTCTCGCCCTTGAACTGCTCAACGATCTGAGCGGTAACCTTGGCCTTGGCCAGCTTGTCGGGATCGGTGACGATCTTCTTACCATCGTTGAGGAAGATGACCGGCAGGGTGACCTTGTCGCCCTCATTGCCCTCGATCTTCTCGACGGTGATGACATCGTCGGTGGCGACCTTGTACTGCTTGCCGCCCGTGTTAACGATTGCGTACATGTTTACTTGCCCTTCATGCATCAGTTAGTGCAACAGCCGAATATAGTAGCAGGCGAAAATACCCCCGTCAACGAGTATGTGGAGCAAATCCACAAGTTCGCACAGGTATGGGGCTGACGAGTCGGCCCTCGTCGTCCTCGCATGCTTGATTCTGACGCTCGACATCGTAGGAGCAGATGGTCACGAGGTCTTGCATACCGGTGGAAACAATAGGTGCATCCACGCCCGGGGTCAAGCCCTGCAACAAAACATCAGCAGCGGAAAGCAAAATTTCCGGACGCATGGAGCCTTCGTTGTCGGCATGGGTGTCGAGCATGAGCACCAAATGGTCCGGGCGCTCCCCCGCCGTGAGCTCATAGTCCACGAGCGTGTGATCCAAATCCAAGCGCTTGCTCTTTTTTCCGCGCGCGTAGTCGATGCCATGGTCCGCGCGCAGCGTGTCGATCGCACGACGTACCTCATCGGCGCTTGCGGGCGCCTCGGGATCCAAGTGCAGGTCGATGCGATACGACAGGCGCGTGAGCTGCGCCGTCAACGCCGGCGTGCGCACGTCGATGTACGCCGCCTCGATGGGCGCCAGATCGGCCGGAGACGCCGCAGCCAGGCGCCCAAACGCCTCGTCGAGCGCCACGAACTCGGTCATAAACAGGTCATACCACTCGCAGGTCGACGACGTACCAACCGGTAGCGCCGAAGAGAAGCCCACGCGCATGTGCGGAGAGAAGCCCTGCGTGACGGCATAGGGAAGTCCCGCACGGCGCACGATGCGCTCAATGGTATGGATCACTTCGAGATGGCCCAGGTACTTAAGGCGATCGCGCTTGCCATAGCGAACACGAAGCCTAAAGAGCGAGGGGTTGTCGGTCAGGCGCTCACTCATGCGCGATCACCCATCAATACATTCTTGGCGTGGAGCGTGGGGCAGATCCCGCAGCCGGTGCACGACGTGCGGGTGCAGTCGGGAGTCGTGACGCCCTCGAGCGAGCGACGGTACTCGCGCTCGAGGAAGCCGCGCGTGCAGCCGGGGCTCACGTGCTCCCACGGCAGGCGCCAATCCAACTCGTAGGGCAGGTGTACGAGCTCGTTGAGGTCGATGCCGTTTTTGGCAGCAGCCTCCTTCCAGTTATCGAGCGAGAAATGCTCTACCCAGGCGTCAAAGCGAGAGCCCGAGCGCCAAGCATCGATGATGACGGGCGTCATGTCGCGACCGGCGCGGGACAGCGCGGCCTCGATGAGCGAAGTCTCGGCATCGTGGTAATGCACACGGACGGCACGGTTGCGAACGCTCGTGATAAGCAGCTTCTGGCGACGCTTGACGTCGTCGTAGTCGAGCTGCGGGCACCACTGGAACGGCGTGGCAGCCTTGGGGATAAAGACCGAAACCGAGATCGACACCGAGATCGAGCCGCGACGAGCCTTGGGCACCACGGAACGACCGAGCTCCAGCACGTGATCGGCCAGATTGGCGATGGCCACGATGTCCTCATCGCGCTCACCGGGAAGGCCCATCATAAAGTAGAGCTTCATGCGGTTCCAGCCGGCCTCGAAGGCCGCCTTGGCCGCACGGTCCAGGTCCTCCTCGGTCACGTTCTTGTTAATGATGTCGCGCATGCGCTGGCTGCCGGCCTCGGGCGCGAACGTCAGGCCGCCCTTCTTCTCGCCGGCAACCGACTCGGCCATATCCACGCCAAACGAATCCAGGCGCTGCGACGGAATAGACACGCGAATACCCGTATCCTCCAGGCGACGATTGAGCCTGCCGAGCACGTCGCGAATGCAGGAGTGGTCGGTCGTGGAGAGCGAGGTCAGCGACACCTCGTCATAGCCAGTCTTTTCCAGACCCTGAATCACCGACGAGACGATCTGGTCGGCCGAGCGCTCACGCACCGGGCGATACGTCATGCCAGCCTGGCAAAAACGACAGCCGCGGGCGCAGCCGCGCAGGATCTCGATAGACAGGCGGTCGTGAACCAGCTGCGCATAGGGCACGCACGACTGCGACAGCGGATTCGTGGCGCCGAAATCCTCGACGACACGCTTGTAGACCACGGTCGGCGCATCCTTGCCTTCACGCGGCACGGTGTAGCCATGCGGCGAGCAGGGCTCGTCATGACGAACCTCATAGAGCGACGGCACGTAGTTGCCGGCAATGGATGCAAGCTGCTCGACAATCTGCGCGCGCGGGACTCCTTCGTCGCGCAGGCGGCGATGCAGCTGACAGGTCTCGAGCAGCGACTCCTCGCCCTCGCCGATGAGGATGACATCGAAGAAGGCCGCGTACGGCTCGGGGTTGTACACCGAGGGGCCGCCGGCGATGATGATGGGGTCGTCTTCGCCTCGATCGGCCGCTAACAGCGGAATGCCAGCGAGGTCGAGTGCCTCGAGGAAGTTAGTCACCGCCATCTCGTGCGGCACATGCAGGCCGACGATATCAAACGAAGCAACCGGCGCTGCACCCTCGAGCGAGAGCAGCGGAATACCCGCCTCGCGCATAGCGTCACCCATATCGGGCCACGGCACATAGCCACGCTCGCAGGAGATGCCCTCGGCCTGGTTAAGGATGTTGTAGAGGATGGCGATACCCTGGTTGGGCAGACCAACCTCGTACACATCCGGGTAGATCAGGCAGCAACGGTAATCGGCATCGGCCTTGGAAAGCGTGCCCCACTCGTGATCGATATAGCGACTCGGCTTCTCGACCTTGGCGAGCAACGGCTCAATTAAATGAAAACAATCTTGGTATGCAACGCGCAACGGAAAACCCCTAAGCAGCAAGATCTGATGCGTCCTGGTAGGACGCCATAGGACGGGTAGCGCCCGCGACCGTGGTTACCAGATCGCGAACGCGGGAGAACGTGGCAGTGACCGCCTCGTTGGCACGGCTGTAGTCGACATCGCGCTCGTAGAGCGAAACAAGCGCACGGCCCATGCCGTAGGTGCCCGCGGCAGCAGTGAGCGCCTTGACGGCAAACCCAATATGCGGCGTCTGCTTGACGAGCGCGCGGGTGACCGCGCGGATCACAAGACCGCCGGCAAGCACGCCCGCGACCTCGTAGCCGCGCTCGGGCTTAATACCGCGTCCAAAGACGGCAGCGAGCTCAAAGAGCATGCCCACCTGCGCCAGCGCCATAACGGGATAATCGGCGCCCGGCAAAAACACCAGCGCACCGGTCGCCATATTGGTGAGCGCGCACGAGGTGATGATACGATTGGCGGCCGCGATGCGCATGAAGGCAAAGTTCGCCGCAAAAGCCGTTTCCTTGTCGGTGCGATCGAGAATCCAGCGGGCAAGCGTCTCGAGCAGATACGTCTTATCGGTTGCCGCTACCACGCCGAGCATGGGCGTGGACTCCTCGATAAACGGCACCTCCACAGCAGACTCGGCAAGCACGCACACGGGCGCGCCGGCGATCACGAGCTCCTGCACGGCACTCTCCAAGCGGTCGGAACCACACGAGAGCACCAGCACCACATCGGTATCGGTCTTTGGAGCAATTCGCTCCTCCCCCAGACGCCCGACGCGCACAATGCCCGAGGTCGTCTGCGGCACAAAGGCGTCACGCACCGTCTCGGCCAGAAAGCGCGAGGCGGACGAATCCAGATAGACCGAGACGCGCACCGGCGTATCGGAATCCTTCTTAACGGACGCGCCCATCTTAAAAGCGCGGGTCAGCTTATCTACGGGAATTTTCATAGCAAACCCCTCCAGCGGTTACGCGGCGCCCGAACGATGCCGCCATATGGATTGTACGATACCCACCGTCAGCAGCTGAATCATCATCGAAGACGAACCGAAGCTAATAAACGGTAGCGGAATACCGGTAATCGGCATCATGCCAATGCACATGCCGATGTTTTCGAAGGTCTGGAACGCCCACATGCCAACGATGCCCACACACGAAAGACGCAAAAACAGCGACTCACACTTAAAGGCGACGCGAATCGTCGAAAAGATCAGCAGCACGTAGAGGCACAGCAGCAAAAAGGAGCCGCAGAAGCCAAAGGTCTCGGACAAAAAGGCGAAGACAAAGTCGGTATGGAACTCGGGTAGGAAGCCGCCGGCCGACTGCGTCGCATGCCCCAGGCCCTTACCAAAGAAACCGCCCGAGCCGACCGCGATCAACGACTGCTGCAGATTGTACGCATCGTCCGAATCGGCATTATCGGGGTCGATAAAGACCGTCAGACGGTTCATCTGATACTGCTTGATGAGCACATCGTGGCCGAGCAACGAATCAAAGACCGAATCGAGCGCCAGGACGAGGGCCACCAGGCCCACAAGCAGGGCCAGGGTCGACAGTACCCATTCGCGGCGCGCACCGCTCATACAGATGACGATAGCGCCAGAAACCAGCACGACCAGGCCCGATCCCAGGTCGCCCATGGCAACGACGGCCAAAAACGGAATGGACAGCATGCCGCAGAGCTTGACGTAGTCGCGAACGGTATCGATGCGACCGTTATACTGCGAGCCAAGCGTAGCAATAAAGAAAATGGTGATGAGCTTGGCAAGCTCAACCGGCTGGAATGTCAAGCCAATACCGGGAATCTTGATCCAGCCCGTCATGCCCAGACCGCCCGTATAGGACAGACCCGGAATCTTGGGCGAGAGGATCACGATCAGGTCGATGACGAGCAACGCCGTCGAGAAATTGGAAATACCGCGCAGATCGGTACGCCAGACCAGCACCGCCAGCACCGCTCCGATGCCAATTCCCAGCAGATGGCGTGAGAACGAGGCATCGGCCTTAAACTGCGAAGCCGACCAGATGATGATGGCACCGTAGGCAACGAGCGCCACAGTAGCCACGAGCACACCGATATGCACCTTTTGGCGAAACGTGCCGCGCGAGGCCGAAAGTTGCTTGTTGACGCGGTCCAGGCTGCTGCGAGAGCCGGTCTTGGTTGAACGGAACAGATCCGCCGGAGAAAAATCCATCGCAACCTCCTATCGAACCGAAGAATCGCCCGAGGCCGAAGAGGTATCGGGCTCGTCATAAATCACGCCGAGCACGTCGCGCACGACATGCATCGCGGTATCTGAGCCGCCGCCGCCCTGCTCCAGAACAGTAGCGATGACATACTTGGGATCATCGGCCGGTGCATAGGCGCAGAACCACGCGTATTCGTCCTCGCCGCTTTTCTCGCCCGTGCCCGACTTGCCGTAAACCTGCGGCGTCAGGGTGCCAAAGTGCGCCGCCAGGGACGTCGATGCCGTGTAAATCACGTCGTGCATGCCGTTGCGAACTAGAGCCAAATCCGAATCGCTGTTGAGCTTGGCCTCCAGGCGCTTCTTCTTGCCCTTGCCGTTGTACTTATAGGCATCGCCGTCGCCATCGCGCGACACGGCAGATAAAAACACGTGAGGCACGTACTGTTTACCGCCGTTGGCAAGACCCATATAGGCGCACGCCATCTGCAGGGGCGTCACCAGGATGTCGCCCTGGCCGATAGCAATGTTGGTCATATCGCCGGCATTCCACTTGCGGTCCTCGGCAGATGCGTCGGTGAAGTACGACTCTTTCCACTCGGCATCGGGAATACGGCCCGCGCCCTCACTCGGCAGATCGATACCGCAGGTCTTGCCTAGGCCCCAGCGACGAAAGACCTCCTGAAGGCCCTCGGAATGTTTCTCGTCATAAAAGAACGCCTTGCCCATGTCGTAGAAGACGGGGTCGCACGAGTTGGCGATACCCGACTGCAGCGTCATGGTGCCGTGGCCGGAATGCAGCCAGCAGTACTTGCCCCACGACTTGCCCAGACCCGTCCAATAGCCCGTGCAGTTGGTCGTCTGCCCCGACGTGTAGGTTCCATACTCAAGACCGGCCAGTGCCGAGAGCGGCTTGATGGTCGAGGCCGACATGTACTGTCCGCTAATGGCGCGGTTGAGCAGCGGGTGCGAACCCTTGTCATCATTGAGCTCGGTCCACACGTCATTTGAGACGCCGCCGATAAAGACGGACGGATCGAACTTGGGCTCGCTCGCCATGCCCAGGATCTCGCCATTGTTGGGATCGAGACACACCACAGCGCCGTTGCCGGCATTGCTGTAGCCAGTGGTCTTGGCAAGCTCGATAGCGCTCGCCAGTGCCGTCTCGCAGGCCTGTTGGATCTTAAGGTCGAGCGTGAGCTTAATGTCGGAGCCGGCCTTCGCCGGCACGGCGCCGGCCTGACCGGTCACATTGCCCGAGGCATCGACCTTGACGGTCTGCTCGCCACGAATACCCTGCAGCAGGTTTTCGTAGTAGCTCTCAACGCCCGCCTGGCCCACGATATCGCCCGACTGGTACGTAATCTTGCCAGCAGAAGCATCATCATCGCCAGAGGTTTTCTTATTCTGGGCCTCGAGCTGCTCGGAGGTAATGGTGCCGGTATAGCCCAAGATATGGCATGCCGTCTCGCCATATGGATACTGGCGCTCGGTACGCTCGGCAATCTTGACGCCCGGGAACTCGCCGGCATGCTCCTGAATATAGGCAACCGTGGAGCGACGGACGTCCGTCGCGATGGTATGCAGGCTCTGAGCGCCCTCTGTATTGTCCTGAATATTGCGAAGGACCGCCACGTAAGGCATTCCAAGCACGTTGGCAAGATGGCGAACCAGAACCTCATCCTCCGCAAGGTCGCGGTAGGCCACAACAGCAAGTGAGGGACGGTTCTGGACAAGCGCCACGCCATTGCGGTCAAGGATGCGACCGCGCACAGCGGGTGTGGTAACGGTGCGAGTCTGATTACTATTGGCCTGCTTCTCGTAATAGTCCGACGAGACCATCTGCATGCCCCACAGCTTGACGGCAAGCGCCGCAAACATCGCGCCCACACCCGTGGTGAGGATGGAAAAGCGGCCCTTAAAGGCGGTCGCCGCGGTATTGCCCTCGCCCTCGGTGGCGCGCGGGGCCGTTCCATGCTGCGTATCGTAGGTAAAACGGGAATCGCCACGACGCATGATGACCAGCGCGACCACGATGGCCACAACCAGCACGATACCGGCGATAATAACCGTCAACTGGGAAGACATCTACGGGCCTCCCCTATTTGAGCTTGCGGGTCTTGGGCTTAAAGCGCATACCCGTCTGGCGTCCGCCACGCGCGGAGAATCCATAGCCGGACTGCGGCACGACGCCGGACATCAAAAACGGAATGGCAACCAGACCCGTCAGGATCGAGGACGGCAGTGCATGGCCGAAGATCGCCACGACAAAGCTCGTCTCCAAACCCATAAACAGCAAGATGATGCTGTAAATCACATTTATGACGAGCGCGAAGGCACCCACAGTGATGCCGCGCGCACTCGGGGTACCGCCCGTCTGACCGGCGGCGCTATGCACCAGGGCAAAAGAACCCACGGTCAGCAGGAGCGACATAACGCCCACCGGCACGGCAGCGGAAAGGTCATAGAACAAGCCGCTGCAAAAACCGCACACGACGGCACGGGTCGGGTCGCCCGAGAACACGCTTAGGCACACCAGGATAATCATGAAGTTGACGCGACCTCCCGCAATGGAGATCTGCGGTGCCAGGCCTGCCTGCAGCAGCACACACACAATGGCGGCGATTACAAACGTGCGGGAGCTCATCCCCTGCTCGTGTAGATCCATGGACATGCCCCCTATTCGCTCGAGCCGGAATCGGTCGTCTCGGACGTGTCGGAACTGTCATCCGAGCTCTCGTCCTTCGTCTTGGTCGCAGCATCGCGCGACGTTCCCTGCGGCGTGCTGTTGGCCGTGCTCACGTCCTCATCCGAGGCCGACTGTTCGTCGGTCAGCGAGGTGATGACCAGCACTTCCTCGTTGTTCTCGGCCGTGGTCTGAGCGCGCACCACAATGGTGTAGTACACGTCGTTTGCCGATTTCTCAACCGACGAGACGGTGCCAAGCGGAAGGCCCTTGGGGAACACGCCACCGATGCCAGAGGTCACGATGATATCGCCAACCTTAACATCGGAGTCGACGCTCACGTACTCAAGACGCAGCGTGCCGTCAGCCTGACCCTGCAGCATACCCTGGGCGCGCGTGTCCTGCACCATGGCGGACACGCCCGAGTTCTCGTCGCCAATCAGGCGCACGGTAGAGGTCTTGGCCGATACCTCGATAATCTGGCCGATAACACCGGCAGAACTCGTCACGGGCATGTTGATGGTAAGGCCGTCGGCAGAGCCCTTGTCGATGGTAACGGTCGAGGTCCAGGCATCGCCGGAGGCACCAACGATACGAGCTGCGGTCGATTTGAGGTTGTAGGTCGATTGCAGCCCGACCAGGCCCTCCAGGCGCTCGGCAGTCTTTTGAGCCTCAGAAAGCTCGGCGACCTTAGAGGTCAGCTCCTCATTTTGCTTCTTGAGCTCGTCGAGCGTGTCCTGCGACGCCGTTAGGTTAGAGAACACGTTGCCAATCGCATTGAAGGGAGCCGCCACAGCCGAGCCCACAAAGCGCACCGGAGAGGTAATCGTCGTTACGCCCGAACGCACGGCATGAATCGGCCCTGCCTCGCCCTCGCGGATGTAAAACGTAAGCAGCAACACCGAAATCAGGCTGAAAACAATCAACGGGCGCATACCCGTTGATTGTCGCTTGGTATTCAGATTTGTGGAGAAACCCGAAGATCGTGCCAAATGGAATCCACCTTTTGGAAATTAAGCATTGGTCTGGACGAAGCCGCCATCAAACGCATTGGCCTCGAGCACGCGGGCACAGCCGTTAACGACGTTATCGAGCGCCGTGGGGCTGACGTTGACCGAAACACCGGTCTCATCGCGCAGGCGCACGTCGAGACCGCGCAGCAGCGCGCCGCCACCAGTCAGCAAAATGCCGTAGTACATAAGGTCCGAGGCAAGATCGGGAGGCGTAGCGTCGAGTGCGTCCTTGACGGCCTTGGCCATCTCGTCGAGCGGCTTGTTGAGCGCGCGACGAATCTCCTCGCTCTCGATGCGCACGGTCTTGGGCAGACCGGTGATCACGTCGCGGCCGTTGACCTCGACGTCGAGCTCGTCCTTGAGCGGCACGGCGGAACCGACCTTGATCTTGATGTCCTCTGCCGTACGCTCGCCGATGGCAAGGTTGTAGGCATCGCGAACGTGCGTGAGGATGGCCTGATCGAACTCGTCGCCGGCAATACGGATGGACTGCGAGACGACGATGCCGCCCATAGCGATAACGGCAACCTCGGTGGTACCGCCACCGATGTCGATGACCATGGAGCCGGTGGGTTCCTCGACGGGCAGGTCGGCGCCGATAGCGGCGGCCATAGGCTCTTCGATCAGATAGGCCTGGCGAGCGCCGGCCTGGATCGTAGCCTCAAAGACGGCACGCTTCTCGACCGACGTGACGCCGGAGGGAACGCAGACGACAACGCGCGGACGCGGGGTCCACGGATAGCGCTTCTCGGACGCCTTGTCGATAAAGTAGCGAAGCATGGCCTCGGTAACATCGAAGTCGGCGATGACGCCGTCCTTCAGGGGACGAACGGCCACGATGTTGCCGGGCGTACGGCCGAGCATGCGCTTTGCCTCGATACCGACCGCCAGGATGCGCTCGTCGTTCTTGTCGATGGCGACAACAGAGGGCTCGCGAATGACGATGCCCTTGCCGCGCACGGAGACAAGCGTATTTGCGGTGCCGAGGTCGATGGCAAGATCGCCCGCATAGCTACCGAAGAACATATCCATCAAAGAAAACAACGCAACTCCTGATGTGTTGGATGATTGCTGGAAAACTACTAGCTCATCATACTAGCGCAAGCCCGGCACCTCACTTGCGGTGAAGCGCCGGGCAAAGCTAAATCCCATAAGGTCACTACTGGTTGTCAGCAGCCGAGAAATCCATATCGAGCGAGGAAACAGATCGGAAGAGCACACGTCTGAACTCCAG
>UQHW01000027.1 GCA_900540935.1 uncultured Collinsella sp.
GGAGAGAGCGCTCCCGCAAACTGCCTCTTGACAACTTATAGGAGCGTCGGTTTTGGCGCCAAAAAATGCGGATGCTCCAGGGGTCAAAAATAGGTCGTTCACTTCGCGGAAAAGCATTCACCTTCGATTCGTGAGAGGCGCCCCTACCGCGGCAGGCGAATCGAAAAGCGGCTGCCGACCCCTTCGACCGAGGTCACACCGATGACGCCACCGTGGCTGTCGACGATCCACTTGGCGATAGCGAGCCCCAGGCCCGAACCCTGTGCGCCGGCATCGCGCGCGTTGTCAGCGCGGTAGAACCGTTCAAACGCGTGAGCCGCGGATTCCTGGTTCATGCCGATACCTTCGTCCTCAACGCTTATGTCGACCGTGCCCGTGCCCGCATCCGGCGCTACGCCAAACGAGATGGGCGTGCCCGCGTCCGAATACTTGGCGGCATTCTGCACGATTGCGCGCAGAGCCTGCTTTACAAGCGCCACGTCGACAGATGCGTTGCAGCGCGGGTCGCTGGTAAGTGTGGCATCGTACACCAGCCGATATGTGTGCGCGCCATCGATCATCTGCGATTCCTCGCATACCTCGCCGACCAGTGCGGCCAGGTTGGTATTCGCGCGCCGCAGGACCGTGCGGCCGGCATCGCCGCGCGCCAAAAACAGCAGCTGCTCCACGAGCTCTTGCATGTGCTCGCTTTCGGCCTTGAGGGATGCGATGGACTCCGCCAGCACGTCCGGGTCGTCTTTGCCCCAGCGGTCGAGCATGTTTACGTAGCCCTGAATCACCGCGATGGGCGTGCGCAGCTCGTGGCTCGCGTCGTTGACAAAGCGCATTTGCTGCAGCTTTGCCTCTTGCATCTGGCGCAGCAGGCGGTTGAGTGCGACCTCGATACTCGCCAGATCGGCGTCGCCGGTGGTGACGCTCGGCGAGTCGACGCTTGCGCGCTCGATAGCCTGCTCCAGCGTTTCCATCTTGCCGCCGGCGAGCTGCATACGTCCGAGCTCGTCCACGCGCAGGGCCAAGTCGTTGAGCGGTGCCATGGTGCGGCGCACGCGGCGGGCGCCGCCGAGCATGTTGAGCACGCTGATGACCTGCCAGCCTACAACAACGATATAGAGGGGCCACAGCGCGGCGAGGTCCTGCGCGAGGGGAAAGGTCTTGGTGGTACGCGCAAGCTCGACGGTATAGGTGAGCGTTGTCAGGTCCCAGCCACGCGCAGGCGTCAGCGACATGCCGTGAACGGCGGCGCTGGGGATCCACCCCGCGGTAAACGCGCCGTCGGGCAGTGTCCGGTTGTATCCATAGACGAGGATCGTCGCCGCAATCACCACTAGTAACAGATCGAGCCAGACGTAGCTCGCCAAGCGGCGCCACATGTAGCTCCAGTTGATGGCACGGGCGATGGAGGTGACGCGCTTGGTCTCGGCGTTACGCGCGGCAGACATAGCCCACCCCGCGCACGGTCTGGATGATGCGGGCACCGCCAGCGTCCTCGATCTTGGCGCGCAGGTGCGCGATGTGCACATCGACGTTGTTGGTGTCGCCCACGTATTCGTAGCCCAGTGCCTCGTGCGCAATGCGCTCGCGTGTGAGCACGGTGCCAGCATGCGCCATAAGCAGGGCGAGGACGTCGAACTCGCGGGCGGTCAGCACGATGGGCGAGCCGCCGACCGTGACTTCGCGGCGGTTGGGGTCGAGCGCGACCGAGCCCACGACGAGCGCGGCGGGGGAGGGCGAGGCGGATGCCTGGGCCGAGCCGCCGGCCAGGGGCATCGCAATGGTACCGGCGCCCACGCCGCCCACTACGTTCGCCCCGGCACCGATGCCGCCAACGCCCGAAGCCGCCCGCACGGCCTCCGAGCGCTTTAGCGCCACGCGGATCCGTGCGAACAGTTCCTCAATTGCAAATGGCTTGGTCAGGTAATCGTCGGCGCCGGCATCGAGCCCGGCCACCTTATCCATCACGGCGTCGCGTGCGGTGACCATAATCACCGGCACGTCCTTGTGCTTGCGGACGCGTCGCAGCACCTCCATGCCGTTGAGCTGCGGCAACAGCACATCGAGCAGAATCAGATCGTAGTTGCGCTCCAGCGCCAGGTCAACGGCGGTGCGGCCATCGGCAGCGTGTTCCACCTGATAGCCCTCGTGCTCAAGCTCGAGCGTCACAAAGCGGGCGATTTTCTCTTCGTCCTCTACGATCAGGATTCGTGCCATACGTGCCCCTATCTGCGATTACTTGTCGTCGTTCAGATTTTGCTTGATGCCGTCCGCGGCATCGGCGGCGTGGTCCATCAGGTTGTTGATGCTGCCGGGCACGTCGCCGTCGCTGTCGATGCGGTAGCGCATACCAAAGAACAGGCCAAGCAGCATCAGCCAAATCGTGGCGCCCCAGGCAAACAGGGCGACGATGGGGATCAGGATGGGAATGTTGAGGATGATGGCGTCGCGGCGCGTGGCGATAAACTTGGTATCCAGGCTCAGGCGGAAGAGCTTTTTGAGGTATTCCCACACGCTGTCCATCTTCTTGGAGAAGTCGGTCTTTTCGCTCGACTTCTCGTAGGCGGCCTGCGCAGCGACCATCTCGGCCGAGGGCTCATCGACCGGCTCGGACTCGGTGGCGGCGTGCGCCGACGTGGTCTGGGTCTTGCCCTGCGACTCGAGCCAAATGATGGCATCCAGAACGTTGCCGTCGGCGGCGTCGAGCGCGGCCTTGGCATCGGTGTAGCTCACGTTGCACTTGGTGCGGATGGTTTCAACTTTTTCGAGGTCGTCCATGACCTGTCCTTTCGTTCGATGGGCGCGACGCCGGGCGATCTGCCCGGTCGCGAGCGTTGCGTTCGGCGGCCTGCGTGGCGCCGCCCCGCCCTTGGTCGAACTCTATAGTGCAGGTTATAGATTAAGCGATTCTTGAGCCAAGATTAATGTTGGATGAGTTTTTGGGTGACGGTGGGGAAGGGGGGGTGCTCTTCTGGGTAGCTGGCAGCGAGGTCTAATACTTTTCCGAGAAGTGAACGAGCTAAATCGGACCCCCGAAGCATCGACATTTTAAGGGTGTCGTTTCCTGTGGTTTTGGTGCTGGAATCCTGCGATTTTGTCCTCAAATAATGCGGATGCTCCAGGGGTCCAAAAACAGCCGTTCACTTCGCGGAAAAGTATTAGACCTCGATAGCGGGGGGATGGGGTGCCGGTGCAAAGCGGCGTCAAGGGTTGGTCGAGCAGGCGGTTTCTCTATTGATGTCCGCACGACATGTGACACTTACCCTGCCGCCCTGCTCTGCCGCGGCGGCATGCATCTGAACAACGACCCTCTAAGGAGTTCGATATTGATGAGCGACAACACTAAGCATCTCGCAAAGAAATGCGTCAAGGACGCGGGGCCGTGCCTTGCGTTGTGCCTTGCCGGCGCAGCGGTCGCGCTGCTGGCTGTTCTGGGACCGTTCGACGTGCTTCGAAGTGCCAGCTCTCTGCGCGTTTGCATGGCCCTTGCCGGCGCCATGATGACCGGCGGCGTGCTCGACCTGATTTTTTGGGTGCTTGACCCGTTTGGATGGAAGAACGAAGGGTAAGCCCTAAATGATGGAAGGGCTGGAACGGTTGGCTTAGTGATCGTGCAGAATGCGGGCTAGCGACTTACAGGGAAGTGGTAATCCGATGACGGTCTATGCGACGGGCGATATTCACGGCGGTCTCGACATGCAAAAGCTGCGCGATTGGGAGCTTGGGGATAGCCTGACGAGCGACGACTATCTGATTGTCGCGGGCGACTTTGGCTTTCCGTGGGATTTCTCTGCCGAGGAATGCACCGATATCGCTTGGCTGGAATCGCGCCTCTATACCGTGCTGTTCGTCGACGGCAACCACGAGCGTTTCGATCACTGGGCGGAGCGTCCCATGGAGCTGTGGCATGGTGGACTGACGCAGCGCCTGTCGGATACCTCGCCCATACGGCGCCTGACGCGCGGTGAGGTTTTTGAGCTCGACGGCTCAACGATCTTTACCATGGGCGGTGCCACGAGCGTGGATAAGGAATACCGCATTCCGTATTCCAGCTGGTGGCCGCAGGAGCTGCCGGACGAGCGCAACTTTGAGGAGGCGCGGACAAAGCTCGACAGCGTGGGCTGGAAGGTCGACTACGTGATCACCCACACCTGCTCTACGCGCATGCTTTCGCCCACGCTCTATCCGGGGCCTGGCTGGAATTACCCCGCCGTTGATCGGCTTACGGCATTTTTCGATGAGCTGGAAGACCGCTTGGATTACAAGCGCTGGTACTACGGGCATTTTCATCGGGATGCTAACCCTGCCGAGCGCCATACCGTGCTCTACGACTGCATCGTTCGCCTAGGCGACGAACTCCAGCCTTGGGATGTTGCGTAGGGGCGGGGTGGCTGGCTACTCGGCCGTTACGGTGATGTTCTCTCGGTGCGCGCGGATGACATCCCAGCTAAAGTGCTCGACCAACTGCTCGGCGGTACGCGGCGTGGTGTCCGGTGCGATGCCCGTTTGCCCGGCGAGCCATCCCAGCAGTGCCTCGGACGTGCCAAAGCGGGCGCGTAATTCGCCCAGGTCCAGATCGCGGTCGCGCTTGGAAAGGCGGCGGCCGTCCGGCGACATGAGCAGCGGAATGTGCGCGTAGTGCGGCGTGGGAAGTCCCAGCAGGTGCTGCAGATAGATTTGGCGGGGCGTGGAGCCCAGCAGGTCGCATCCGCGCACGACCTCGGTGACGCCCATGGCGGCGTCGTCGACCACCACGGCTAGCTGATAGGCAAAAACACCATCGCTGCGGCGCACCAAAAAGTCGCCGCACTCGGTGGCGAGTGCCTCGCATTGGGCGCCGTACGTGCGGTCCACAAATTCGATCACATCGTCTGCGAGGTCGTCGACGGCGGGCACGCGCAGGCGCGTGGCCGGGGCGCGCAGGGCACTGCGGCGGGCGACCTCTTCGGCCGAAAGCCCTCGGCAGGCGCCGCGATAGATGGGCGTGCCGTCGCTGGCGTGCGGTGCGCTTGCGGCGTGGAGCTCGGCACGTGTGCAAAAGCAGGGGTAGGTGAGGCCGGCGTCTTGCAGCTGGTGCAGGGCGTCCTCGTACAAGTCCAGGCGATCGTGCTGGTAGTAGGGGCCTTCGTCCCACTCAAGCCCCAGCCAGGCCAGGTCGTCAATCAGTTGAGCGGCAAGTTCCGGGCGCTTGCAGCGATCGTCCAGGTCCTCGATGCGCAGTACGATGCGGCCGCCCTGGCTGCGGGCCGAAAGCCACGCGCACAGGCAACTGAACACGTTGCCCAGGTGCATGCGGCCCGAGGGCGACGGGGCAAAACGGCCCACGACGGGCGCGGGGGCAGAGGCGGGCGGCGTCGTTGGCGCGTCCGCGGCGGGCGTTGCTATGTTGCGTGCTTTGATATCCATGCGGACGAGTATAGCGCGGGGCGCGATGGGGAGACGTCACTGTGGTCCGCAAGTTGTCGAAGCCCCGCATTGCGTATGGCGGGCCGCAGACTCGGCGCTTTGATTCCTGTCCATCAATTCGGCGCCTTAGACGACAGAAACCCCGGCAGCTCTTCGCAACTGCCGGGGTTTCCGCGGAAAAGGGGGACATGATCCTCGAGCGAACGGCAAAGGGGCAAACCGTTTTCGCTCAACTGCTTTATGCCCCTCGGCTGGCGGCTCAATCAGCGCATGCCGCGCCCACACAAAGCCGCTACACCTGTGACGGAGCTGTGAAGTGGTATCTATCGTTGGTGCAGGCCATGCCAAGGAGTGTCCCAAACTGCCGGCAGATAAGGAACGTCCCTAAGTGCCAGGCTCGGGTGGGACTTTTGTCCCATTTGGCGCTCCGGTCGCCTAGATATTCGTCATGTGTGCCCGTAAACGTGGGACAATGGCGCTGTTGGTATCACAGACAAAGGATGTGCCTATGAACGCCCCTGTTGCCAAGACCTGTCGGCAGCGCCGCCTATTCGCGCGATTTGCTTCCGTCTGCGCGCTCGTCGCGCTTGCGTTGTTGCTGCTGCCTGCCGCCGCGCACGCCGACGGCTACTCCATGAGCCAAACCTACATCGGCGCCACGGTCGAGGCCGATGGCTCGTTGACCGTTGTCGAGGGACGCCAGTTCGATTTCGATGACGACATCAACGGCGTGTTTTGGGAGATCAATGCGGGCACCAACCAGCAGGGCGGCGCGGCGGGTGTCGACGTGCTGAGCGTCGAGGAAGAGGACACCGCGTTCAACAAAGTCGATAGCGCAAACAAGGGTGACTCTGGCGTCTACACGGTCGAGCAGTCCGACGGCGGCGTAAAGATCAAGGTTTTCAGCCCCCACGAGAGCGGCGATAGCGTGATCTATTACGTGAGCTACACCATGACCGGTGCGGTCATGAACTGGGCCGATACCGCTGAGCTCTACTGGAAATTTGTAGGTGACGGCTGGTCCGCGGATTCCGACGATGTCGAGATGGAAGTGTACTTCGCAAATGCCGCTGCCGGGACGGCGGCCGTCAAGGGCGATAACTTCCGCGCATGGGGCCACGGTCCGCTGACGGGCGACGTGTCACTCGATGAGGACGAGCCCATGGTCACCTATACCATTCCCTGCGTGCATCAGGGCGAATTCGCCGAGGCGCGCATCGCCTTCCCCAGCGACTGGGTGCCATGGCTTTCCGCCTCGAGCGAGGAGCGCATGTCAACGATCCTGGGCGAAGAGAAGGCGTGGGCCGACGAAGCTAACGCCCGCCGCGCTCACGCTCGCATGATTGCCAATGTACTTGCCGTACTAAGTGTTGTCGCGGCGGTGGCCTTTACCGGCACAATCGTTGTGCTCAAGCTGCGCCGCTGCAAGCCCAAGCCGCTTTTCCAGGACGAATATTTCCGCGATGTGCCTTCGGCCGACCATCCCGCCGTGCTTTCGGCCCTCATGAGCTGGAACGAGGTGCCCGATCAGGCATATATCGCCACGCTCATGAAGCTTACTGACGACCGTGTGATCAAGCTGGAGCAGGCGACCGTGACCAAGGCCAAGAAGGGTCTGTTGGGGCGTGAAAAAGAAGAGCAGACGTATCGCGTGACGGTGAGTGATGCGGGTTGGAAGTCGGCCAAGGGCATTGACCACATGGTGCTCAAGGTCTTCTTTGCCGGTGCTAAGCCCGACGAGAACGGCGATCGCTCGCGCACGTTTGACGAGCTGCAGCACTACGTCAAGCAGCACGCTACGCCCGTGGGCGACAAGCTCGAGGACTATCAGAACACCGTTAAGGGCAAGTTGGCCGATAGCGAGTACGTTGCCTCGGACGGCATTGTCGCAATGGTGTTCTGCCTGGTTCTTGGTATTCTGATCGCCTTTGTTCCCATGGGATCCATTTTCTTTACCGACGGCGCACAGGCGAACATTATCGCCGCGGTTATCTCGGTGCCGATTGTGCTGGTGGGTATTGGCGTGGGCCTTACCTTCCGCCGCTTTACGCCGGAAGGTGCCGAGGTAGCGGCCCGCTGCAAGGCGCTCAAGCATTGGCTCGAGGACTTCACGCGCCTAAAGGAAGCCGTCCCGGGCGATTTGGTGCTGTGGAACAAGCTGCTGGTGATGGGTGCGGCGCTGGGCGTTTCCAAGGAAGTCTTGCGTCAGCTTGCCGAGGCGGTGCCTCCCGAGGTGCGCGAGGCCGACGGTTTCTACGACAATTACCCCTGCTACTGGTGGTACTACCATCATTACGGCATCGATTCGCCGCTCGATTCGTTTAACGATGTGTATCACGAGAGCATCCGTGAGCTGGCTTCGAGTTCCGATAGCTCGGGCGGCGGCGGAGGCGGTGGCTTCTCGGGCGGCGGAGGAGGCGGCGTCGGCGGAGGCGGCGGCGGAACGTTCTAGCGAGCGCTTGCTTTGGGGTGGACCTTTCTGGGCGGTTGCCAGGGAAGATCCATCCCATTTTTGTGCATCGAAACGGGCCATACTTTCCGCTGCGGACCTTCGCGCAAGGGGCAGTGGGCAAAAAATGCCAAATATGAGTACTGTTGCCTAGATTGTCACATTTGCTTGTACTAAAAAATGGACTCCTAACGAGATTGTTTCTCGTTAGAAATCCATTTTATTGTACATTTGGGGAGATACGTTAGTTCATCCAACGCGTCGAGAGGTCTAAGAGACCCGAAAAAGCCGAATTTCGCTGCCACTAAAAAGGTAACAGTACTCATATTTGATGTTTTTTGACCACAGCTATATGTGAACCCCTATATAGCGACCTCAAGAAGGGCTTCGTCGGTCGTTTTGATCAAGACTGTCCCCAACGACTAGTCATTTAAGAACGTCCCCAACGACTAGGTGCGGCTGCTGCCAAGGAGTGTCCCGGGGTGCCGGCACAAGAGGAACGTCCCTAACTGCCGGGTTTTAGACTGTTAGGTCCAGTTCGTAGAGGAAGCTTTCGCGCGGCATGGCGTGGCGGCGTTCCTCGCGGTTGGCGCGGTGCGTGGCAGTGCGCTTAAAGCCGTGCAGCTCGTAGAACTTCCACGAGCAGTTGGAGTCGGTGTACAGGTGTGCGCTGGTCGCCCCGCACGAGGACAGATGCGAGATAGCGGCGTCGAGCAGCACCGTGCCAACGCCCAGGCCGTGGACATCGCGATCCACGGCGAGCAGCGTGACCTCGTTGTCATGCGGCAGCGGGCTTTTCTCGAGCAGGCGGTTGTTGGTTCGAATGGTGGTGCGCACAAAGGAGAGGTACTCGGCGCAAGCTTCAGGCTCCAGCTCGCGCATCTGCGACAGCAACGAGCGTTCGGTGTCCATCCAATGTTCCTTGACGGTGGCGCCGGAGCTCTGTCCCGCACGCGCGAGCGCAATGCCACGCGCCTGACCGTCGATTACGGCAACCTGCGAAAACGTCGAGGAAGAAAGGCAGTAGGCAAGGTCGCACGCGGCTTCGAGGCGGTTGTACTCATCGTTATCCGAGTTGTTGTGCCAAAGCTGCTGCAGGATCAGCGCGATGGCGTCGAAATCTTCGGTATCAAACGGTCGGTAGAGAACCCGCGAGACCATGGTGCCTCTTTCTATTGCGGATGCATATCGAGCACAGTTCTACCACGCCATTGGCATCTAATTATGGTGCCCCTGTGTTCCATGAACTCACCGTGCCCAGTGGCGCTCCTGCAACCCCCGCTCGAAGCTTTTTCTGCACAGCCGTGCGTTGCGGGGTGCATCGTCGCGCTCGATGCGCTACATTGAATCAGTATTTTCAATGCCGCTGCGCGAGCGCTGCAGATCGACGTATCACCGACTCACAGAGCACGGCGGCGTACCAGACAGGAGGACTGCATGGGATCTGATGTGAAGATCGCACGCGCGTTGATCTCGGTTACCGATAAGACGGGCGTCGTCGATTTCGCACGGACGCTGGTTGACGACTTTGGCGTCGAGATCATCTCTACGGGCGGCACGGCTCGTGCCATCGAGGACGCGGGCGTTCCCGTAACCCCCATCGAGGAGTTCACGGGCTATCCCGAGATGATGGACGGCCGCGTCAAGACGCTGCATCCCAAGGTTCACGGCGCGCTGCTTGCCCGTCGCGATTCCGAGCAGCACATGCAGGAGGCCGCTCAGCACGGCATTAAGCTGATCGACCTGGTCGTCGTCAACCTGTACGAGTTCGAGAAGACCGTCGCCAACCCCGAGGTCACCTTCGCGGACGCCATCGAGCACATCGACATCGGTGGCCCCTCCATGCTGCGCTCTGCCGCCAAGAACGCCACGAGCGTTACCGTCATTTCCGACCCGGCCGACTATGATGCCGTCCTGGCCGAGATGCACGAGACCGGTGGCTGCACCACGCTTTCCACCCGTCGTCGCCTGCAGGTGAAGGTCTACCAGACCACCGCCGCCTACGACACGGCTATCTCCCGTTGGCTTGCCGCCCAGGCAAGCGACGTGGCGGACACCTCTGCCAAGCTCGAGATCTCGCTGGAGAAGGTCGACGACCTGCGCTATGGCGAGAACCCGCAGCAGAAGGCTACGGTCTACCGCTTTGTCGAGGGCTGCGAGAACACCGCGAGCTCGCAGTTCCCGCTCGTTGGCTCCGAGCAGATTCAGGGCAAGCCGCTCAGCTACAACAACTATCTGGACGCCGACGCCGCTTGGAACCTGGTCCGCGAGTTCGACGAGCCGGCCTGCGTGATCCTCAAGCATCAGAACCCCTGCGGTTCCGCCGTTGCCGAGGACATCACGGCCGCCTACGACCGCGCTTTCGCCTGCGATCCCAAGAGCGCCTTCGGCGGCATCATCGCCTGCAACCGCGAGGTTCCCTTTGAGTTGGTTGAGCACTTCGCCGACCAGAACAAGCAGTTCGTCGAGGTCATCATCGCCCCGAGCTATACCGCCGAAGCGCTCGAGCGCATGGCCAAGCGCCCCAACCTGCGCGTGCTGGCTACCGGCGGCGTGGACCACGGTGCCCAGGTGGAGCTGCGCTCCATCGACGGCGGCATGCTGGTGCAGGAAGTCGACCACGTGACCGAGGACCCCGCGACCTTTACGTTCCCCACCGACCGCAAGCCCACCGACGCCGAGATGGCCGAGCTCGAGTTTGCATGGAAGGTCTGCAAGGGCGTTAAGTCCAACGCCATCCTGGTCTCCAAGGGTAAGGCCGGCATTGGCATGGGCCCGGGTCAGCCCAACCGCGTGGATTCCGCGTTGCTGGCCTGCGAGCGTGCCGAGGACTTCTGCGAGCGCGAGGGCGTGGAGAAGGGCGGCTTTGCCTGCGCAAGCGACGCGTTCTTCCCGTTCCGCGACAACGTCGACGTGCTTGCCGCGCACGGCGTGACCTGCATCATTCAGCCCGGCGGCTCCAAGCGCGATGACGAGAGCATCCAGGCCTGCAACGAGCATGGTATTGCGATGGTCTTCACGGGCGCCAGGCATTTCCGTCACTAAGTTCCGCCCTGGGACAAAATAATCTCTGCAAAAGACGGTCGCTCCGTTTGGAGGGCCGTCTTTTTGGTATAAGAGGACGGAATGACTAACACGAAAGGTACAACCATGCCCCAGATTGATGATGCCGAGCTGTTTGGCAATGCCGAGGATCAGCGTGCGTACGAGGACTTTTGCGCCAATCAGGAGGCGGTCGAGAAGTTCACGCTCGACAAGCCCGCGCTTGTCTGCCGTTGGCGTATGTCCAACAAAAAGGTGCCCATGCTCAACCGCCACATCCGCGCGCTGTCCGAGCGACTGGTGCAGGGCGAACCGCTTACCCATAACATGCTCAGCTGGGTCAAACAGCACGTTGAGTGGTCGCTTGCCGAGGGCGATTATACTGCGCGCGACGGCGTACTCATGCTGGTGATCGACATCAACGGCAACGCCGCCATGACAGTGGGGGAGTACGAGCCGCTCGCCGATACGTCAGCCAAGGCGCTGCGTGCCCGCTCTGCCGAGGCCCGTTCCGAGGCCGACGAAACCGGCGTGGCGCCCGAGCTGCTTGCTGCCGTCAACGACGGCGAGCTGGCCTTTGTGGCGCCGGCGGACGAGTGCCTGTGCGGCACGGCGACGCTCATCGAACAGCTGGCCCAGACCAAGGACATCCCGGTCGCGCGCGTAGACATCCCCGCTCAGCTCAAGGGGGCGCTGTTCCTGGTGAGCGACGAGCACGGCGTGGTTCCCGCTGACGATACCGATGCCGCCGAGGCGGACGCCGCCACGGTCGCCTTCTTCGCCGAAGGCTACGAAAAGCTCCGCGCCCGCCGCTAAATGATTATTCTGGGACGGGGATTTCATAATCATGTGATCCCCGCACCCGTTGCGAGCGAGGGGCGAGCCAAACGCCCCCGCTCGCGAACAGTTCTGTCACCTTGGCGACGTGCGTGGCGCACACCTGCAGTTTGGCAGCCATAATGGTGGCAAGACAACCAAGAGGGGAGCGGAATCCATGGCGCTAATCTATATCGTTGAGGACGACGAGCCCATTCGTCGCGAGCTTGCCGATATCCTTGCGCGTGCCGGCTTTGAGGTCGAGGCCTGCGAATCGTTTGAGCATGTTTCACGCGACATCTTGGCCGCCGCGCCCGATCTGGTACTGCTCGACCTTACGCTCCCCGTTAAAGATGGTCAGCACATCTGCCACGAAGTCCGCCGCGAATCCGAGGTTCCCATCATTGTCCTCACCTCGCGCACGACCGAAATCGACGAGGTCATGGCCATGACGCTCGGCGCGGACGATTTTGTCCCCAAGCCCTACAGCGCGCGCGTGCTCGTGGCGCGCATCAACGCGCTGCTGCGTCGCACCGCGGCGGCCGGCGAGCGAAGCACCCTGGTCCACAAAGGGCTGGAGCTCGACCTCGCGCGCTCCATGGTTACCAACACGCAAACCGGTGCCAGCACCGAGCTCACCAAAAACGAGCTGCGGATCCTCTCGCTGCTGCTGAGTCGCGCGGGCAAAATCGTCTCGCGCTCGGCTATCATGCAGGACCTGTGGGATTCAGATGCCTTCGTGGACGACAACACGCTTACCGTCAACATCAACCGCCTGCGCACCACGCTCGATAAGATTGGCATCAAGGGATATCTGACTACGCATCGTGGCCAGGGCTATTCAGTCTAGGGGCCGTTCATGTCGTTTGCAAAGTTCTTTAAAGATGCCCTGCTCCCTGTCGCCGTGTGGACCTGCGGTGTGCTGCTGAGCTGCTTTGTGTTAACGGTCGCCGGCGCGCCCGTCTCTATCGTGGTCGTGGCGATCGGCGTGTCCTTTATCTTTGGCATGCTCGGCATTGTGATCGAGTACGCGCGCCGTCGCCGCTTTTTGCACCAGCTCGATCGCGCGGCCGAGGAGCTCGAAAGCCCTGCCTGGGTGCAGGAGATGGTACAATGCCCCGCCTACGCTGAGGGCGAGCTCGAGTACGAGGCCCTGTGTCGCGTGGGCAAGGCGGCCTGCGATGAGGTCGCGGAAGGCCGACGCCAGACCGAGGACTATCGCGATTATATTGAGAGCTGGGTCCACGAGGCCAAGCTGCCCCTGGCGGCAGCCCACCTCATTCTTGAAAACCTGGATGGCAGCGCAGATGACCTGACGCGCGTGGATGATCTTGGCCGCGAACTGGCCCGCGTGGAGCGCTACATCGATCAGGCGCTCTACTACGCGCGCTCGGAGGTTGTGGAGCGCGACTATCTCATCCGCCGTTGGAGCCTTAAAGCCCTGGTGACGGGCGCGATCAAGGCCAACGCGCGCGAGCTTATCGCGGCGCACGTGGCACCGGTGTGCGAAAACCTCGACTTCGAGGTATTTACCGACGAGAAATGGCTCGAGTTCATCTTGGGTCAGCTCATCCAGAACAGCATTAAATATGCGCGTGAGGACGGAGCGCAGATTACGTTTTCGGCTGCGCTGCTGGACGAGGGTCTGGCGAGCGAGCGCATCGAGCTTACCGTTGCCGACAACGGCTGCGGCGTGAGTGCGGCAGACCTGCCACGCGTGTTCGAGAAGGGCTTTACCGGCGACAACGGCCGCACCACCAAGCGCGCAACGGGCATCGGCCTCTACCTGGTGGCACGCCTGTGCTCCAAGATGGGCATCGACGTCACCGCAGCATCCGAGCCCGGCGAAGGCTTCGCCGTAACATTCGCGTTTTCAACGAACAAGTTTCAATATTTCGAGTAACGCACGCGGCAGACGTCCCCCCAAACAAAAACGTGCCGCCCCAACCGGGGCGGCACGCCATCTTTCTTATCAGCCAACTCGTTGAAGTAAGGCTGCGAAGGCCGCGGGGCCGGGAGGGGTTTCCTAAGGGCACATCCCGCAGCCGCAACGCGGCGAGGACGTGCCCGTGGAAACCCCGCAGGCCCCGCGGCCGGTGGGAGCAACGCTACTTCACGACCAAGATGTCGCAGTCCGTATTGCGCAACAGGAACGTCGAAATCGAGCCCAGTAGCGCGTACTTAATTGAGGACAGGCCGCGGGCGCCGCAGAGCACCAGATCGGGCTTGACCACGTCGAGCATCTCATCCTTGAGCGTCTCACGAATGCGGCCGGTGCGAATCATGACCTCGACCTCGGGAATGTCGGGATTGGCCTTGGCCTCCTCGAGCTGCTTGGCGATGGAGTTGTTAAAGGCCTCCTCCAAGCCGTTGACCAGGTCGACCGGATAGGAACCGGCGCTCTCGAGCGCGGTGGAGTCGATGACGTGGCCGATAATCAGCTTAGCGCCGTTGTTCGCGGCGACCTTGATGGCGCGTGCGAGCACAAAATCCTGCTGCTCAGTACCGTCGAGTGAAACAAATACCTTGGTGTAGCCCTCGTTCATGGTTTCCTCCTTGGTCTATCGCACGGGCGCGGGGCTCGTGCATCGGGCGGGCGCGGGCGCGTTGGCCGCCGGACACTTTATCTTGTTGCAGTTATACCCAAGGATTTGGGTTTGACCGCTCGCAATTCTGTGAACGGGCGAGTTTTTTGGTAAGGGTAGGCGCAGGCGCGCCGCCAACGGTTGATAATGGGACATCGCCCGCACCGTCCGCAGAACATCTACCGGCGGGTGTCTAACGAGGGGGTCCCTTTGGATATTATCGAGCTTCTAAAATCTGCCTTCATGGGCCTGGTCGAGGGCATCACCGAATGGCTGCCTGTTTCGTCGACCGGTCACATGATCTTGGTGGACGAGTTCGTCAAGATGAACGTGAGCGAGACGTTCTGGAATATGTTCCTGGTCGTAATTCAGCTCGGCGCCATTCTGGCCGTCTGTGTACTGTTCTTCCATGAGCTCAATCCGTTCTCGCCCAGCAAGGGCAAGGAGGGCCGTCGCGACACCTGGGCGCTGTGGGGCAAGATTGTGCTCGGCTGCATTCCCGCCGCGGCGATCGGCCTGCCGCTCAACGACTGGATGGAGGAGCATTTCTACAATGCTCCCGTCGTGGCGCTGGCGCTCATTGTGTACGGCGTGCTGTTTATCGTGATCGAGAACTGGCGCGCGAGCAAGCGCGAGGAAATGGCCGTTGCCGGTTCGTTTGGTTCGCGTGCTGTGGTGTCGGGTGGACGTCCCGCCGGTGCACACTTTGCGGCGCCCGCGGCAGATGTTGCCGAGGACGGGGACGATGACGAGGATCTGGACTTTGGTTCCATCACCACGCTCGAGGACCTAAGTTGGAAGACCGCACTGGGCATCGGATGCTTCCAGGTGCTCTCGCTGATTCCGGGCACGTCGCGCTCCGGTTCCACCATCATCGGCGGCCTGCTTTTGGGCTGCACGCGTTCGGTGGCGTCCAAGTTTACGTTCTTCCTGGCCATCCCTGTCATGTTTGGCGCGAGTGCGCTCAAGCTGGTCAAGTATTTCATCAAGGGCGGTACGTTCGGTGCCAACGAGGTCGCCATCCTGGGCGTGGGCTGCGTTGTGGCCTTTGTGGTATCGCTCATCGCCATTAAGTGGCTTATGGGCTTCGTCCGCCGTCACGACTTCAAGTGCTTCGGCGTCTACCGCATCATTCTGGGCATCGTGGTGCTTGCGTACTTCTTCGTCTTGGAGCCGATGCTCGGCCTCTAACTTAGTCGACGCTGCGCGGCGGTCAGGGCGACAACTTGTCATTCAAAGGGGGTGGCATGACCAAAAGGTCTATGCCGCCCCCTTTTCATGCCAATTTGTTCGCCCTGGCCGCCGCTCGCTACCGTTGCCATGACATCGGTGGCTCCCTGGTTGGTGCATTGGGGTCAGGTTACTTTGCGACAACATGGTGCAGACCAACCTGACCCCATTGCGCCAAATCCGCTGGGGCAGGCCTGACAGTGGCGCACGGAGTCGTGGTGTGATTTGCGTCGGTGTCCGCGCGGCTCGGTATACTGGTACGGCTCAAACTATGGCGCCGCCCGCAGGCGCGCCGTCCGTCAGATGAGGAGTCGCCCATGACCCAGCCCTTGCCCTGGGAAAAGAACGCCGCGGTACCCGTGTCGCCCGCGCCGGAACCCGTGCCGCTCGATGCATATGCCGCCCCTGCTGCGCCGGAACCCGAGCTCGTCCCGCTCGACATCTACGACGCTCCCGCGCCGGCACCCAAGCCGCTCGTCGACATCGACAGCCTTAATCCCGCCCAGCGCGAGGCGGTCCTGACCACCGAGGGTCCGTTGCTGGTGCTTGCCGGCGCCGGCTCGGGCAAGACCCGCGTCTTGACCTTCCGCATCGCACATATGCTCGGCGACCTGGGCGTTAAGCCCTGGCAGATCCTTGCCATCACGTTTACCAACAAGGCCGCGGCCGAGATGCGCGAGCGTCTGGCGGCACTCATCCCCAGCGGTACCCGCGGCATGTGGGTGTGCACCTTCCATGCCATGTGCGTGCGCATGCTGCGCGAGGACGCTGACCTGCTGGGCTACACCGGTCAGTTCACCATCTACGATGATGACGATTCCAAGCGCATGGTGCGCGATATTATGCAGGCGCTCGGTATCGAGCAAAAGCAATTCCCCATCAATATGATCCGCAGCAAGATCAGTTCGGCCAAAAACGCCATGATCGGCCCCGAGGACATGCTCAAATCCGCCGACAGCCCCAACGACAAAAAGGCCGCGCAGGTCTACCTGGAGCTGGAACGCCGCCTGCGCGCCGCCAACGCGATGGACTTCGACGACCTGCTCGTGCGCACGCTCGAGCTGCTGCGCACCCGCCCCGAGGTGCTCGACAAGTACCAAGAGCGTTTCCGCTACATTAGCGTCGACGAGTATCAGGACACCAACCACGTCCAGTACGAGATCGCCAACCTGCTGGCCGCCAAGTACCAAAACCTCATGGTCGTGGGCGACGATGACCAGTCCATTTACAGCTGGCGTGGCGCCGACATCACCAACATCCTGGACTTTGAGAAGGACTTTAAAAACTGCAAGACCGTCAAGCTGGAGCAGAACTACCGCTCTACGGGTCACATCCTGAGCGCCGCCAATGCCGTGGTGCGCCACAACTCGCAACGCAAGGACAAGCGCCTGTTTACGGCCGAGGGCGACGGCGAGAAGATCCAGGCCTTCCAGGCAAGCGATGAGCGCGACGAGGGCCGCTGGATTGCCGGCGAGATCGAAAAGCTGCACTCCAAGGGCACGAGTTACGACGATATCGCCGTGTTCTACCGCACCAACGCCCAGTCGCGTATCCTCGAAGATATGTTCCTGCGCGCAGGCGTGCCCTACAAGATCGTGGGCGGCACTCGATTCTTCGACCGTGCCGAGATCCGCAACGTCATGGCCTACCTCAAGATGATCGTGAACCCGGCAGACGAGATGAGCGTCAAGCGCGTCATCAACACGCCGCGCCGCGGCATCGGCTCCACCTCGATCCAAAAGATCGAGCAGCTGGCGCGCGACAACCGCTGCTCGTTCTTCCAGGCCTGCGAGATCGCAACAGCCGAGACGGGCATGTTTAGTGCCAAGGTGCGCAACGGCCTGTCGAGTTTTGTGGCGCTGGTGCGCGAGGGCCGCCGCATGGACGGCGAGCTCAAGGACGTTGTCGAGATGATTGTCGATAAGACGGGCCTGCTGCAGGCGTTTCGCGCCGAGGGCACCATGGAGTCCGAGAGCCGCGCCGAGAACATCCAGGAATTCCTGGGCGTTGCGGCCGAATTTGAAGAGACACACGAGGATATCGAGGGTACGCTTGAGAGCTTGGAAGAGCTGCGCGCGGCTGGCGTTGCCGATGTGCCTGCCGACGCTGGACCCGAGTCCGTTGTGGTGAGCGCGCCTGCGCCCGAGCCGGGGCCGTCCGCGCCCGCGTCCTCGTTTGAGGCGCTGGTCGGCGCGCGCGATGCCGCAGGTTCCAATCCGCTCGATAGCCTAGCCGCCCCGGCGCTCTCGCCGCAGGATGCTCTGGCCGCCGCCATCGCGGGCAACGCATATGCCGCGTCGACGGAGATGCCGGCGGGTGCCGTGCATGCCGACGAGATCGAGCGCACCTACGGTCCGCTCACCTGTAAGGCGCTGCCGGCGCTCATGGAGTGGCTGGCCCTGCGCTCCGACTTGGATTCCCTAGCCGGCGAGACGCATGCCATTACCATGATGACCATCCACTCCGCCAAGGGCCTGGAGTTCCCGGCGGTGTTCGTGGCCGGCATGGAGGAGGGTATCTTCCCGCACGTGCACGACTTTGGCGGCAGCGATGACCCGGGTAAGCTCGAGGAGGAGCGTCGCCTGGCCTACGTCGCCATCACGCGCGCCCGTAAGCGCTTGTTCTTGACCTATGCGGCCACGCGTCGCACCTACGGCTCGACCTCTGCCAACCCGCGTTCGCGCTTCCTCAACGAGATTCCGTTTGAGGATATCGAGTTTAGCGGTATCGGTTCTGCCGGCTTTGAAGGCACGGGCTGGGAGAAGCGCGGCGACCGTCACGGCACCTTTGGCTCGGGCATGGGCTCGGATATGTATGGCGGCAAGGTGTTTGGCTCGCATACGCGCTCGACCGGCGGTTCCGGTTCGCGCGGTGGATCGAGCTTTGACGATTTCTTTGGCGGCAGCAGCTACGGGACCGAGCGCCATCGTGGGGTCTCGCCCGACGCCGGCCGTGTTGCCTCGACCTTTGGCTCGGGCGCGCCGCGAGCCAAAAAGCCGTCGTCCAAGGTGTCCCCGACGGTGGAGCGCAAGGTCGATCGCGCCAGCGCATCGCAGGACTTTGCCGCGGGCGATACCGTGAGCCATAAGACCTTTGGCACGGGTACCGTGATCTCGGTCGCCGGAGACATGATCGAGGTTCAATTCGAAAAGACCGGCCAGACCAAAAAGCTTATGAAGGGCTTTGCTCCGATCGTCAAGCTGTCGTGATCCTGGCGGACCTGGGCGGGCGTATAGGGCAACATCGCCTGCTCGGGCAGTCCTGCGCAAGACGGAGGCCACATTAAGTGGCCTCCTTTGCGTGCGGAACTCGCGATCGATGTTGCCCTATACGCCCGCCCAGGTCCTTGGGTAACGTTGCTGGACGAACGTCGCTTTGCTCGTTCGCTTTTTGATCTGGAGAGCCGGGTGGGCTGATATATAGATACGAGTAGGGGCTCCCCCGTTGATGAACGGGGGAGCCCCTTGTTGCGTTTGGGTTGTTGGTGCGATCTAGAGGTGGCTGATGATCAGTTCCATCTTGCCTTCGAGGTCAATGGAGCTGACGGTGCTCGGAGCTAGCAGGTGGCTTCCCTTGTGGACGGGGTCGCCGCAGACGGTGCCTTCGCCGTCGATGACCGACAGGCACATGAAGGGCCAGCGCTGGTCGATGGTTTTGCTGCCGTCGACGCGCACGCGATCGACGGTGTAGCAGGGGTTGGACTCGAGCTCGGTTACGCCGTCCACCTCGGGCGCGGTCACCGTGCCGTCGGTCGGAGCCTGAGCATCAAAGTCGATGCAGTCGAGGCTCTGCTCAATGTGCAGCGGGCGCAGGTTGCCGTCGGTGCCGGGACGGTCGTAGTCGTACAGACGATACGTCACGTCGCTCGACTGCTGCGTCTCCAAAATGAGCGTGCCGGTCTTGATGGCGTGCACGGTACCGGAATCAATCTGGAAAAAGTCGCCCTTGTGAATCGGCAACACGTTGAGCATGTCGTCCCAACGTCCTTCCTCGATCATTTGTGCGGCCTCGGCGCGGTCCTTGGCACGCTGGCCGACGATGATCGTGGCGTCGGGCTCGCAGTCCAGCACATACCAACACTCGGTTTTGCCCAGGCTACCGTTCTCGTGCTCGGCAGCGTACTCGTCGTTGGGATGAATCTGGATCGAAAGGCCGTCCTTGGCGTCCAGAATCTTAATGAGCAGCGGGAACTCCTTGCCCTCGCAGTTGCCAAAGAGCTCGCGATGCTCGGCCCACAGCCACGACAGCGTGTGGCCGGCATACGGGCCCTCCGCAATCTGGCAGTCGCCGTTGGGGTGGGCCGAGATGGCCCAGCACTCACCGATGGGGCCATCGGGAATGTCGTAGCCAAATACGGTTTCGAGCTGGCGACCGCCCCAGATCTTCTCGTGGAAGATCGGCGTCAGCTTAATCAAATCGGACATGTTCATACCCCCATTGTGTTGCGCGGGCGCTGCACAAAACAGCTCAAAGCGAGCGCCCGGATGACTACAAAAACCTATGCCAACGTTACGTTGTGCAACTCAAAGCGGTCGCCAACGTTGCGCGAGACCGAATACTCAAAGGCGGCGCCGCTGTCCAAAAAGCCAATCTGGGTGAGCTCGAGCAGGGGAGAGCCAGGCTTGGTGTCCAAGCGCTCGGCTTCTTCCTCGGTTGCTGCCACGGCGCGAATGGTACGGTGGAAGCTCGAAATCTTCAGCCCACATTGCTCGCGGATGAAGTGGTAGACCGATCCGTACAGGTCCTTCTTTTTAAGGCCTGGAATCAGCTCGAGGGGCATGTAGGTGTACTCGATAACGATGGGCTTCTCATCGGCCTGACGCACGCGCACGATGTGATAGGCAAAGTCATCCTCGGCAATTCCCAGCTGGGCTGCGATGTCCGCTGGTGGATTAACAATCGAGAAATCGTAGACCACCGAGGTCACCTTCTCCCCGCGGTGCTCATACGAAAAGCCCTGGGCACGGTCGTTTTTGCCCTGGAAAAACGCCTGACCGGGAAGTCCTGCCGTGTCCTTAACGTAGGTACCCGATCCGCGTCGGCTGGTAATAAGACCTTCCTCGGTGATTTGCTCGATAGCTCGTTTGACGGTGATTTTGGAAACGCTATAGAGCTCGCAGAACTCAACGACGGTGGGAAGCTTGTCGCCCGGTTTAAGAGTGCCATCCTCGATGCTTCGACGAATATCTGCAGCTATCGCCTCGTATTTGGGAATCATTGAACCTCCTTTCCGACATATATCAATACGCAAGTAAGTATAACCCTTAACAAGGCACCCATATAACCTTTATCTAAGAAGCTCGAGAAAGAAAAAAGAAAAAGACGCTTTACTTTTAGAATTAGAGCGCTATAGTTTAAGCAACGAACGGAATCTTTCCGCAGAACAGGATCGACCGTTTGGGGACGGTTTTGTTTTGGCAGGTTGGATATCGGTATGACCGGTGCGCGCCCGCGCCGGATAACCTGCCAAAGCAAACCCGTCTCCAACCGGAAGCTCTAGAACACGAAAGCGAGGACTTTGATGACGCAGTATCAGCTGCCCAACGACTTCTTCTTTGGCGCTGCTATGTCCGGCCCGCAGACTGAGGGTCAGTGGAACCAGGGCGGCAAGCTCGAGAACCTGTGGGACACCTGGTCCATCCAGGATCTGGGTTCGTTCTACAACTGCGTTGGCTCTTATGCCGGCAATGACTTTATGGCCAAGTACCAGGAAGACTTTCGCATTTTGAAGGACTTGGGCCTGAATACCTTTCGCACTTCCATCCAGTGGAGCCGTCTGCTCGATGCCGACGGCAACCTAAATGAGGAGGGCGCTGCGTGGTATCACGAGCTGTTCCGCGCTTCTCGCGAGGCCGGCCTGGAGCCGTTCGTCAACCTGTACCACTTTGACATGCCCACCTACCTCTTTAACCGTGGCGGCTGGGAGAGCCGTGAGGTCGTCGAGGCTTACGCGCATTACGCCGACGTCGCCTTCCACGAGTTTGGCCAGGAGATCAAGTACTGGTTCACCTTTAACGAGCCCATCGTCGAGCCCGAGCAGCGCTATCAGGAGGGCGTGTGGTTCCCGCAACTCCACGACTTTAGCCGCGCCCGCACCGTGCAGTATCACATTTCGCTGGCGCATTCGCTGGCTGTGGCCAACTACCGCCGTGCCTATGACGAGGGCGCCGTTCGCAGCGATGCTAAGATCGGCATGATTAACTGCTTCACTCCGGTCTACACCAAGGAGAACCCCAGCGAGGCAGACCTCGAGGCCGTGCGTATGACCAGCGGCATTAACAATCGCTGGTGGCTCGACCTTATTACCAAGGGCGAGCTTCCTGCCGACGTGCTCGACAGCCTGGCCGAGGGCGGCGTTAAGCTCCCGTTCCGTGCCGGCGACCAAGAGATTCTCAAGCAGGGTGTTGTCGACTGGCTCGGCTGCAACTACTACCACCCCACGCGTGTTCAGGCACCGGCGAGCAAGGTCGACCAGTACGGCCTGCCGCACTTTGCCGACGAGTACGTATGGCCCGACGCCGTTATGAACGAGAGCCGCGGCTGGGAGATCTATCCGCAGGGCCTCTACGACTTTGGCATGGACTGCGCTAAGAACTACCCCGATCTTGAGTGGTTCGTTTCCGAGAACGGCATCGGCATCATGGACGAATACAAGAACCGTGACGCCGAAGGAACCATCCAGGATGACTACCGCGTCGACTTTGTACGCCAGCACCTGGAGTGGGTTGCCAAGGCAATCGCCGAGGGCGCCAAATGCCGGGGCTATCACTACTGGGCCGTCATCGATAACTGGTCTTGGGCCAATGCCTTTAAGAACCGTTACGGCTTTGTCGAGGTCGATCTGATGGATGGCTATAAGCGCCGCCTTAAGAAGTCGGCAGCCTGGCTCAAACAGGTTGCCACGACCCACGTGGTTGATTAGCGACCGGGCGAACGCCCAGACCGCGCGCCGCCGCGCGCAACACATGGCACATCTGGTGGCAGAGGGCGACAGACCACCGTGCGCATAGGAAAAGGCCGGATTTGAAAGTTAGGAGCAATCATGGCCAGTGACAACGGAAAGAGCTTCCTCGACAAGTTTGCCGAGGTCTCTGCGAAGGTGGGAAACCAGGTTCACCTGCGTTCCCTGCGTGACGCCTTCGCGACCATCACGCCGCTCTATATCCTTGCGGGTATCGCGGTTCTTATTAACAACGTCGTGTTCCCCCTGTTCCCGCTCGATGCGGCGGGCCTTGCCAACCTTCAGACCTGGGGTTCGGCAATTACGCTGGGCACCCTCAACGTCTCTGCCATTATCTTGGCCGGATTGATTGGCTACAGCCTCGCTAAGAACAAGCGTTTCGATAACCCGCTCGCTTGCGTGGTCGTCGCTATCTCTGCTTTCGTCATCATGATGCCGCAGCAGGTCACCGCCACGCTTGCCGCCACGAGCCCGCTGCTCACCGACAAGATCACCTCCGCCGAGGTCACGGGCGCCCTTTCGACTGCCAACACCGGCACCAACGGTCTGTTCTCGGCTATTATCATCGCCCTGCTTTCCGTCTCGCTCTTCATCAAGATTTCTGGCGTCGAGAAGCTTAAGGTTAAGCTGGGCGAGGGCGTGCCCCCCGCGGTCTCCAACTCCTTCAACGTCATGATCCCGATGCTGCTCAACCTCGCGATCTTCGCTCTTGCCGCGGCCCTGCTCGCCGTGTGCGCTGGCACCGATCTGTGCACCATCATCTCCACGTGCATCTCCAGCCCGCTCAAGAGCATCATGAACGCCGGTCCGTGGGCTGTTATCCTCATCTACACCCTTGCCAACCTGCTGTTCTGCGTCGGTATTCACCAGTCCACCATCTCTGGCGCTACCGTCGAACCGATCCTGACCATGCTCATCGTCGACAACATGGCTACCTTTGCCGCCGGTGGCACCATCCAGCCCGATCACTACATGAACATGCAGATCGTTAACAGCTTCGCCCTCATCGGCGGCTCGGGCTGCACTCTCATGCTCCTGCTCGACACGCTCCTGTTCTCCAAGAACAAGGCTTCCGAGACCGTTTCCAAGATGGCTATCCTGCCTGGTCTGTTCAACATCAACGAGCCGGTTATCTACGGTTACCCCATCGTGTACAACCTGCCGCTCATGATCCCGTTTGTCCTCCTTCCCGATCTGTTCATCGGCGTCACCTATGGCCTTACCTGCGCAGGCATCATCAGCCCCTGCATCGCCCAGGTGCCCTGGACTATGCCTCCCGTCATCAATGCTCTGCTCGCTACGGGCTTTGACTGGCGCGCCGGTGTGTGGCAGGCTCTCGAGATTGTCATTGGCATGGCCGTCTACCTGCCCTTTATGAAGATTTCCGAGAAGGCAATCGCCAAGCAGGAGGCTCTCGCCGAGTAGAACGCCTAACGTTCGTCCCTTTCACCTTTGCGGGCGCCGGTACGCGGTGCCGGTGCCCGCGGCTCTCTCCCTTGCGTAAAGATACAGGGGAGTGGGCACAATAGCCGCAAGGAATAAAACCAGTTGTCGTCTGCGCGCCGCGCAGTTATAAGGAGGAAACCATGAAGAAGATCATGCTCTGCTGCAATGCCGGTATGTCCACGAGCCTGCTGGTCCAGAAGATGCAGGCCGAGGTTGCAAACCGTGGTCTGGATATCGAGGTCGAGGCTCGTCCCATGAACGAGGCCCACGATCACCTGGACGAGTGCGACATGTTGCTGCTTGGCCCGCAGATCGGCTACACCAAGGGTGACTTTGAGAAGGAGGCCGCCGGTCGTTTTCCGGTCGAGGTCATCAACATGGTCGACTACGGCCGCATGAACGCCGCCGGCATCATCGACCACTGCGTCAGCGTGATGGGCTAGGTGCTCCGCATGGAGGATATGAACGAACTGCAGATGACCTGCTTTGAGATCATCAGCTACGTCGGTACTGCCAAAAGCATGTACATCAATGCCGTGCAAAAGGCCAAGGAGGGCGATTTTGACGCCGCCGAGGAGCTTATCAAGCAGGGCGACGAGGCTTATAACGGTGGCCACGATGTCCACATGGGGCTTCTGAAGAAAGAGGCAAACGGCGAGCGTAACGGCGAGGCCCCGTTGATTCTGCTGCATGCCGAGGACCAGATGGCCGGCACCGAGACCATGCGCGTCATGGCGACGGAGCTCATCGAGATCCACAAGCAGCTGCAGGCACTTCAGGCCTAGTCGGCGTTATCGCCGCGACGGGCCGTGCGGTCCAACAGACAACATAGTCCCTTTGACGGGTGCCGGGAGCCTCCGCCTCCCGGCACCTTTATTTTTGGGGAAGGTCTTGCGCGGCCTGTTGAGCAGCCATTTGCGTTTTCCCAGATAAAACCTGCCAAAACAAACCTGTCCCTTTTTGGTAGGTTTTTGCCTTGGGAGCGGTACCATACAGGCAATGTTTAAACGAGAAAGGTGGGCTCCCATGGAACCTAAGCAGTATTACATCGGCATCGACGTCGGCGGCACTTCGGTTAAGGAGGGCCTGTTCGACGAGGACGGTAACCTGCTGGCCAAGGCAAGCGTACCCACGCCGCCCATCGTTGACGCTGCGGGCTTTGCCGCGGTGACCGAGGCTATCGACCAGGTGGTCGCCAAGGCTCAGATTCCGCGCGCCTTTGTGGCGGGCATTGGCCTGGCCGTTCCGTGCCCCATCCCGGCATCGGGCGATGCCAAGGTCAAGGCCAACATTGCCATTAACCTGCCCGAGCTGAGAGTCGCCATTCAGGAGCACTGCCCCGACGCGGTCGTTAAGTACGAGAACGATGCCAACGCCGCTGCCATGGGCGAGGCCTGGCTCGGCTCTGCCAAGGGCGTACAGAACGTGGTGATGGTCACCATTGGTACCGGCGTGGGCGGCGGCGTTATCGTTAACGGCGACGTGGTATCGGGCGTTGTGGGCGCCGGCGGCGAGATTGGCCACATGTGCCTGAACCCGGCTGAGGAACGCACCTGCGGCTGCGGCGGCCATGGCCATCTGGAGCAGTATTCCAGCGCCACCGGCGTGGTGAGCAACTACCTTGCCGAGTGCGAAAAGGCGGGCGTCGAGCCCATCGAGCTGACCGGCCCCTCCGATTCCAAGGACGTGTTCCAGGCCTGCCGCGAGGGCGACAAGCTCGCGCTGGCCGCGGCCGATACCATGGCCGACTATCTCGGCCGCGCCCTGGCGCTTATTGCCAACGTGGTTGATCCCGAGATGTTCCTCATCGGCGGCGGCGCCTCCGCCTCGGCCGATGTCTACCTCGACAAGGTTCGCGAGCACTTTAAGCAGTACGCGCTTTCCGCCTCGCGCGAGACGCCCATTAAGGTCGCTTCGCTCGGAAACGACGCCGGCATCATCGGTGCCGCCTACGTAGCCCTGCGCGCCGCCGGCAAATAGCTGGTGCAAGGGGGACAGGTTACTTTGCACCAACATGGTGCAAAAGGGACAGCCTTGGCCCCCGTGCCTGCGCCCCAAAATATGCCGTGGCCCTTCCGTCTGCGAAGGCTCGGCATCGGCGTGCTACCATAGCTACGTCCAAGTACACATATCAAGTGGAGGATATCCATGGCAAACGTTCTTGTCTTTGGTCACCAGAACCCCGATAACGACGCCATCATGAGCGCCGTCGTCCTGTCCCAGCTGCTCAACCAGGTTGAGTATGCCGGCAACACCTACGAGGCCTGCGCCCTTGGTCAGCTTCCGGCCGAGTCCGCCAAGCTGCTTGCCGACGCCGGCATTGCCGAGCCCCGCGTGATCGAGTCCGTCGAGGCCGGTCAGCTTGTCGTCCTCACCGACCACAACGAGTCCGCCCAGTCCGTCGCGGGCCTTAAGGACGCCACGGTCTTTGGCGTCGTCGACCATCACCGCATCGGCGACTTCGAGACCGCCGGCCCGCTGCACTACATCTGCCTGCCCTGGGGCTCCAGCTGCACCATCGTCACCAAGCTCGCCGGCGTGCTCGGCGTTGAGCTTTCCGACGTTCAGGCCAAGCTGCTGCTCTCGGCCATGATGACCGACACGCTCATGCTCAAGAGCCCCACCACCACCGATGTCGACCGCGCCGTCGCCGCCAAGCTCGGCGAGCAGGTGGGCGTCGACCCGGTCAAGTTTGGCATGGAGGTCTTCCTCACCCGTCCGTCCGGCTCCTTCACCGCAGCCGAGATGGTCGGTAACGACATCAAGATGTTCGAGCCCGCCGGCAAGAAGCTGCTCATCGGCCAGTACGAGACTGTCGACAAGACCCGCGCACTCGGCATGATCGACGAGATCCGCGAGGCCATGCGCGCCTACGCCGCCGAGAAGGGTGCCGACGGCATCGTCCTGTGCATCACCGACATCATGGAGGAGGGCTCGCAGGTCCTGCTCGAGGGCGAGACCGAGGCTGCTCAGAAGGGCCTGGGCATTGCCGACGAGCACGACGGCGTCTGGATGCCGGGTGTCCTCTCCCGTAAGAAGCAGGTCGCTGCCCCCATCATGGCCGCCTGCTAGGTTTAGTTGACCAAACGCCACGACCGGATCGCGGACGCCCCGCGCTCCGGTCGTTTTTTTTGTGCACGGCGCCGCATCGTCTCTTGGACAGGCGTGCCCGTGCCGTTGAGCAAATAATGTTCAACCTGTGGTTCCGCTTTTCGGCCGCGCCTGCGCGCTTGTCGTGCAGGGTAGGCTAGATGCAAGCGTAATACGTTAGAGCGCGGCGCCGCCACTTGGGCGGGCCGTGCTTTTTTAAGACGGGAGCCATCCCGTGAAAGGAGCCGCCCATGGCAGCAACTGAGCAGCTGTTCAACGTTCGTGAGCGCAAGCGCTTTGAGCGTCACGATATCTGGGAGCGCATCGCCGAGAACGGCACGATTTCCGCCGCCGTCATGGTCTTCGCCGCCATCGCCGCCGTCATTTGCGCTAATACCGATGCCTACGAGGCCATCCATCACTTTTTGGAGACCCCGCTGTATGTGGGTCTGGGCAACCTTACGGCCGGTCTCACCGTTGAGCTTTTCGTCAACGACTTCCTCATGGCGATTTTCTTTTTGTTGGTGGGCATTGAGCTTAAGTACGAGATGACGGTCGGCGAGCTCAAGAATCCGCGTCAGGCCATGCTTCCCATGTTGGCGGCGGTGGGCGGCGTCGTCGTTCCCGCCTGCATCTACCTGATCTTTAACCATGCCGGCGCCCGCAACGGTTGGGCCATCCCCATGGCAACCGATATTGCCTTTGCGCTGGGCGTGCTGTCGCTTTTGGGCAACCGCGTTCCCAACGGCGTGCGCGTGTTCTTCTCGACGCTCGCTATCGCCGACGACCTGATCTCCATCGCCGCCATCGCCATCTTCTACGGTCAGAGCCCCAATCCGTTTTGGTTGGGCGCCGCCGCGCTTGTGACCTGCGCGCTCGTGTGGCTCAACAAGACGCAGCATTACCGCCTTGCCCCGTATTCGGTACTGGGGCTGCTGTTGTGGTTCTGCATGTTCAAGAGCGGCGTACATGCCACGCTTGCTGGCGTCATCCTGGCCTTCACCATTCCGGCCAAGTGCGGCGTCAAGCTCGATAGTCTCACCGATTGGCTGGGCGAGTGCCTGCCGCTGCTCGATGACCGCTACGACGACGAGGCACACATCCTGGGCCAGCATGACTTTACCGTCTCGACTACCAAGGTCGAGCGCGTCATGCACCGCGTGACCCCGCCGCTTATCCGCATGGAGCGTCTGATCTCCACGCCGGTCAACTTTGTGATCCTGCCGATCTTTGCGTTCGTAAACGCTCAGGTTCGCTTAGTGGGCGTGGACATGAGCACGCTGCTCACCGATCCGGTGACGCTCGGCGTGTACTTTGGCATGCTGCTGGGCAAGCCGATCGGCATCTTTGGTATGACGTTTGCCCTGGTTAAGCTTAAGGCCTGCGAGCTGCCGCACAATGTCAACTGGCACATGATTGCCGGCGTGGGCATTCTGGGCGGTATCGGCTTTACCATGTCGATTCTCATCAGCGGCCTTGCCTTCCCGACGGCCCAGTTTGAGGTTCTTGCAGCCAAGGCCGCTATTCTCGCCGGTTCGGTCACCGCAGCCGTGCTTGGCATGATCTACATGAGTGTGATCTGCAAGCACCCCGCGACCAAGGACGAGTAAGAGTGCGAAAACCGGCTCCAGAACCGATTCGGGCGCGTTCAAAATGCGGATTCGGGCGGTGCTTGCCGCCTGCCAGACACGCCAGTGGTCAAAAAACGCCGTTTGTGAGTACTGTCACAAACGGCGTATCATTTTAGGTGCGGAAAATAATGAACAAAGTTATAAGAACTGTAAGTTAATGAGTGACCATCGACTTCCAATTTGGCGCTAGCTGACGGTGATTAGGAAGTTTCAAGGTAGCGCGCAGAGATGTGGTGTAAGAGGCGGGGCATGCCCCGCCTCTTCTCTTTCTTGAAAGGGAGGGGACACCGCCTAGAATTCGTCGTTGGAGTAATGAAGGTGACGAATGGAAGGAA
>UQHW01000028.1 GCA_900540935.1 uncultured Collinsella sp.
ATTTGGACAATCTGACGTTCAACTTCAAGGGCGCGACCAGAAGGTCAGCGCCCTTGAAGTTGAACGTCACCTTGTCTCAAATGCGGCCCGCTCGCTGTCGTTTCCAAGACATCGGCGTTGCCTTGCTTCGGGAATGCGGCAGATAGGGACGTTCCTTTTCTGCCGGCAGTTTGGGACACTCCTTACGGGACACCCCCTCCACAGCGCCTATGCCAGCTTGTCGATTTGCCCAATCTCCCAGAGCGGAATGTTGACGAGCGTGCCCTCGTCTCTATATGCCGCTAACGATGTTCTCACGCAGCGCTCGAGCTTGAACTTCTCGCAGGCAATCCTCAGGCTCTTTGCTTTGAGGTTCTCTGCCGCCTTGACCTCGAGCGGAAGCACGGTCCCCGCATGGTCGATGGCAAAGTCAGTCTCTGCATTGCCGGAGGAGGATGACCAATACGCGGGAGTTTTGCCTTGGAGCAAAAGCTCCTGTGCGACGTATTGCTCGGTCAGCGAGCCTTTGAACTCCGTAAAAACAGCGGGCCCGTTCAGAACAATGGCTGGCGAGAGGCCGGAGAGTGCTCCGAGGATGCCGGTGTCGATGCAGAACAGCTTGAAGCCCGAGAGATCCTCGTAGCTTGTGAGCGGTGCTCTTAGGGCGGAAACACGTGGCACCTTATGAACGATTCCATAGTCCATGAGCCACTGGAGGCTTTCCTCAAAATCGCGTGCGCGCGCCCCGGGACGGAGCGCACCGTAGACGAACTTCTTGTTTTCCTTTGCGAGCTGGCCGGGAAGGGATTTCCAAACCAGCCTCATGCGCTCGACGATGCGGGCTGGCGCATGCTTGCCAAAATCGGATCCATAAGCTTCGATGATTTGCTGCTGAAGCCTGCGGGCCTCGATGAAATCGTGGGAGGCGGCGAAAGCGGAGACAACTTCTGGCATGCCACCGACAACGAGGTATTCCTTGAGCAGGCGCTCGAGCTTTTCGGAAACATTCGCCAGCAGGTCCATGTCTGCGGCAAGGATGGCATCTGCGAGCGGATCGCCATCGACGGCACGAACGAACTCGACAAACCCCATGGGGCGCATGGTAAGCTGGTCGATCTTGCCGACGGGGAACGACTCGTTTTCGCGTCGGAGCGCGAGCCCCATATAGGAGCCGGCTGCCATGATATGGTATTCCGGCGCCAGCTCGTTGAAGTATTTGAGCGAGGTGATGCCACGCGGTGCCTCTTGGATTTCGTCGAAGATGATGAGCGTGTCTGTCGGCGTTATGGTCTGGCCGCGCAGGAGCTCTATCTGGGAGATGATGCGTTTGGGGTCAAGGCTTCCGTCGAACAGCGAACGTGCGCCCGGTTCGAGCATAAAGTCAAAACGGATGACGTTTTGATACTGCTGGCCTGCGAATTCGTTGAGAAGCCAGGTTTTTCCCGTCTGGCGGGCCCCCTTAAGCAGGAGGGGCTTGCGGTTTGCCCTAGATTTCCAAGCGATGAGTTCGTCCATTAGCTGTCGCTGCATACTGCCCCCTAACGATCATGGTTAGTATAAGACCGTCTTGGTCTTTCCATCGAATAATGTGGGAGTGAACCACGTTTTTCCATCGAATAATGTGGGAGGTAACCACGTTTTTCCATCGAATAATGTGGGGTTTAGGTCGGCACCTGGGGCGCTCCTTCTCTGCCGGCAGTTTGGAACACTCCTTGTTTTGGTGCAAATTAGCTACCCTTGCATCAGAAAACGGCGCCCGTCGGCGATGTTGCCGGCGGGCGCCGTTGTCGTGTGGGTGTCTATGCTGTGCGGGCTGCCGTTGAGCGACCGGGTCTGTGCTCTACAGCGAGTCGATAAAGCGCTGCTGGGCGGCACGTCCCGCCTCGTCCCACTTAAAGACGCCGGCGTTGTCGAGCACGTGGCCAAACACCACGCCGACCTCCTCGTGCAGGATGTCGATGGCGTTGTCCGCCGTAAGCTCGTCGGCGCGGCGGGCAAAGACGTCCTCGGCCCATGCGGCGTGGCTGCGGCAAAGGTCGTCGCCCTCGAGCGCACCGGCAAGGTCGTAGCTGGCATCGGTCTTGGCCGCCAACAGGTGCTCACGGACAGCGCCGAGCTCGGGAACCAGGCGCGGCGGCAAAATGGCCAAGCCCATGACCTCGATCAGGCCGATGTTCTCCTTTTTAATATGGTGATACTCGGCATGCGGGTGGAAAACGCCCAGCGGATGCTCGTCGGTCGTGATGTTGCAGCGAAGTGCCAGGTAGGCCTCGTAAATCTCGCCACCGGCATTGCCGCGGAAGTCGACGCGGCGGATGACGGGCGTCACGGTGTTGTGCGCTACGCCGTCGGCCGTGTGCGCGATAACGCCCACAGACTCATCGGTCCACTCGCGCCAGGCGAGGATAATCTTCTCGGCAGCGTCGAGCAACTGGGCGCGGTCGTGCGAGCGCAGTCGCAGCACCGAAAGCGGCCACTGCAACACGGTACCGCTGACCTGGTCAAAGCCGGGCACGCTAAACTGCGAGACTTCGGTGGCATGCATCATGGGGAACTCGTGCGCGCCGCCCTGGAAGTGGTCGTGCGACAGAATCGAGCCGCCCACGATGGGCAGGTCGGCGTTGGAGCCGATAAAGTAGTGCGGGAACAGGTCCACAAAATCGAGCAGGCAGGTCAGCCCCTTGCGGTCGACGTGCATCGGACGATGCTCGGAGCTCATGGCAATGCAGTGCTCGTTAAAGTACGCGTACGGGCTGTACTGGAAGCCCCAGCGCTCGCCGTCGAGCTGGATGGGGATAACGCGCAGATTCTGTCGGGCGGGGTGAGCGCCGCCGTCGGCTGCGGCGGAGCGTCCGGGATAGCCCTCGTTTTCGATGCAGAGCTGGCAGGCGGGATACTTCTCGCCCGTGTTCTTGGCTGCACCTGCCGCGGCGATATCGCGCGGGTCCTTCTCAGGTTTGGACAGGTTGATGGTGATCTCCAGGTCGCCCCAGTTGGTGGAAGTGCTCCACTTGATGTTGCGCGCGATGGCGGCGCGGCGCACGTAACCGGCGTCACAGCACAGGCCGTAGAACCAGTCGGTCGCGGCGCGAGGCTCGTTGACGCCCATACGTCCGTTGAACTCCTCGTTTACAACCGAAGGCCTCGGCATGAGCGCGCCCATGATGCGCATGGCGATGCGGTCGCGGCCCGACGCCGTGTCCTCGGCAGCACCGTTGGCAACGGCGGCCTCGGAAGGCACGGCAAGTGTGCCCTCCAGGTCAAAGTTGGGGAGTGTATCGGGGTGCAAGAGCGAAATCTTCTCGGTCTTGAGCGCCCAAGCCATGTCGAGTGCGGGACCCGTGGCGCCGATGCACTCCAAAATGGTGTTGTATGCCCAGATGCGATCGTCCTGGCCGATCATCGATCGGTGGATAGCGTACTCGATCAGGTTCTGCGCGGCCTCGCGCACGTCAGTCATTACAGCCATGCCGCGTAAGCCCCCTTGTCAGAAATTGCGTAGTGGCGGGCAGAGCCCTCGCCTAGCCAGCCGTTCATCTTGGTGATAAAGGTGTCGACCAGGTCGAGCGGCACGAAGGCCTGGATGGTGCCACCAAAGCCGCCACCGTGGATACGGACGGCGCCACGGCCGTCGAGCACGTGCTCGGCCAGTGCCAGGGCATACATCGAGGGCTGCTCGGAGCCCAGCTTGGCAACGACATTCTGTAGGTACATGGCAGAGCTGGCGCCGGACTCGCGCGTCAGGACCAGGAACTGATCGATGTCGCCGGCGTTCAGAGCAGCCCAGCGCTTGTCGACCAGGCCGTTCTCGTACCAGTAGTGAACGGCGCGCAGGCAGGCGCGGTCGCCCAGCTTGGCGCGCAGCTCGGGGAGCTTGGCGTCAAAAACGGCAACGTCGACCTCGCACAGGCGTGCCTTGCCAAACTCGGCGGCAACGTCCTGCATCTCGCGCGGAACGGCGGCGTAGTCGTCGGTGGCGGCCACGTGGTCGGCACCGACCTTAACGAGCACGAGCGCATAGCCGTGATCCTCAAAGTTGAGCTCGAGCTTCTGGGTTTTAGGCTGAGCCTGGTCCTCAAAGTCCATGTAGGCAAGGCCGCCCAGGCACACGGCGGCCTGGTCCATCAGACCGCAGGGCTTGCCGTAATAGTTGTTCTCGGTGCGCTGGCTCATCTGCGCGAGCGCGACGGGCTCGATGGCGGGTGCGCCCCAGAGGGTTTCCATGGCGCGACCGTACGCGGCCTCGACGGCGGCAGAGCTGGAAAGACCGCCGCCCGAGGGGACGGAGCAGGTAAAGGCAAAGTCGAAGCCGTGGGGCTCAACGCCAAGGGCTGCAATCTCGTGGGCCATGCCGCGGACGAGGCTTGCGGACGTGCCCTTCTCGGACTCCTGAACGTCTAGCGTGTCGAGCGCGATTTCAAACGTAGGATAGCCCTCGTCGGCGACGCGAACCTTGTTGGAGTCGGTTGCCACGGCGATGCCGTCGACAGCGACATCGAGCGAACCGGCGATAACGTGGCCACCCTCGTGGTCGGTGTGGTTGCCGCTGATCTCGGAACGGCCGGGCGCGTGCACGTAGAGCACCTGGCGGTCGCCGATGGGGCCAAACTCCTCCTCGAACAGCTTGGTGAGCGTGGCGAATGTCTTTTCGTCGGGGGTGGTCATGGGAGTCCTTTCCTTGGCGCGCACGGGTGGGTTTTGCGTCGTTATGAGTACGTTAACAACTTGAAGCGGCATGAACCAAGTGTTCACGATACCGCACGTTACAGGCTATGTTAACGTACTCATAACACATCGCTTGTCACTTTTTGAGAATCTGGTAATCGGTAGAAATACAGCCGTGAACGGCACTGCCGTATGGACTTATAAAGCAGAAGAGATGCAGATAGAAAAAGTAGAGTACGTTAACATGCGTCCGACGATAGCGGGCCTCGGCGCGGGATGTATTTCTGCCCGGGCCGGCATTCACGCTATTCAGATCTCGCAAGGGTGAAGGTGATCCTGTGGCAAGGCGCCCGTCCAACGATACAGGTACGCGTCCGGTCTCCATGGCCGACGTCGCCCGCGCTGCTGGCGTTTCGCAGCAGACGGTTTCGCGCGTCGCCAACGGCTTGCCCAACGTTAACGAGCAGACGCGCCAGCGCGTGCAGGCCGCTATGCAAGAGCTCGGCTTTCGTCCGAGTTATGCTGGTCGCTCGCTGCGCGACGGCCGTTACCATTCGGTCGGCCTGTGCGTCAACGATGTCACCAAGTTTGGCAACCTCTCAATGATCGATGGCATCGCCAGCGCTGCTCGCGAGCATAATTGCGCCATCACGCTGGTCGAGATGTCCAAGACCGAGGAATTCTCGCTTGCCGAGGCCACGCGTCGTATGGCCGCATTGCCGGTGGACGGCATCATCATCGGTATGAGTCGCATGGCGCCCGATTTTGAGACGTTCGATCCGTTGCCGGGCATTGGCACGGTCATCGTTACCATGTACGCGCATCCGCGCGTGACCACGGTCGATTCCGACCATTACGGCTGCTCGCTCTTGCTAATGGATCACCTGTTTGAGCTGGGGCACGAGCAGATTCGCTATATTGGCGGCCCGTCGTTCTCGGTCGACGAACAATTTCGCCGCGCCGGTTGGCAGGATGCACTCGAGCGTAAACACATCGAGCCGGCAGAGCCGCTCGAGGGCGACTGGTCTGCCAACAGCGGTTACGAGGCCGGCAGGTACCTGGCCGAGCACGATCGCGCCATGACGGCGATTTATGCGGCAAACGACCAGATGGCAAATGGCGCGATTGCAGCGCTGCGCGATAGCGGTCTGCGCGTGCCCGAGGACGTGAGCGTGGTGGGCGTCGACGATTCGCTCGATGATTTTGTGGCACACAACGAGCTTACGACCGTGCGATTCGATCTACATCAGCGCGGACGCGAGGTATTCGAGCATGCGGTTCCCGAGGCGGGTACGGCGGGCAAAACCGTTGCCATTCGTATTCCCGGCCAGCTCATTATTCGACATAGCACGGCAATACCACGCTCATAGTTTGCGCAGGTAAACGGCGATTTATCGTATTTCAATAACAATCGGTAAGGATGCCGGCAGATAACAGTTGGAATGCTGCCGAGTGCTATGATAGACGGGTTATTTTGTCTATCTAGGAGGCTTTGCCTGATGGAGATCACCAAGGATATCCGCTACGTTGGCGTCGACGATCACGACATTGACCTGTTCGAGGGCCAGTACGATGTGTCCGAGAACGGTATGGCATACAACAGCTACGTTATCTTGGGCGAAAAGATCGCTGTCGCCGATTCGGTCGATGGTGGTTTTGTTGACGAGTGGCTCGGCAACCTCGAGGCCGCGCTCGATGGACGTACGCCCGACTACCTGGTTATCCATCACATGGAGCCCGATCACTCTGCTGGCATCGCCGCCTTTATGGAGCGCTACCCCCAGGCACAGATAGTGGCCAGCATGGGCGCCTTCCGCATGATGGTCAACTACTTTGGCACCGACTACCCCGAGCGTAAGATGGTCGTCAAAGAGGGCGACGTGCTCGACCTGGGTGGCCACAGCCTAACGTTTATCGGCGCCCCCAACGTGCACTGGCCCGAGGTGATCTTCTCCTACGAGTCCACCGACAAGGTGCTCTTTAGTGCCGACGGCTTTGGCAAGTTCGGCGCCAACGACATCGAGGACCCGGAAGGCTGGGCTTGCGAAGCGCGCCGCTACTACTTTGGCATCGTCGGTAAGTTCGGCAAATTCGTGCAGACCGTGCTCAAGAAGGCCGCCGATCTGGATATCCAGATCATCTGTCCGCTCCACGGCCCCGTACTGACCGAGAACCTGGGCTATTACCTCGACACCTATAACACCTGGTCGAGCTATCAGCCCGAGGACGAGGGCATCACGATCGCCTATGCGAGCGTGTATGGCCATCTGAAGGCTGCCGTTGAGGAGCTTGCATCTGCGCTCGAGGCTCGCGGCCAGAAGGTTTCCGTCTTTGACCTGGCTCGCGACGACATGGCCGAGGCCGTTGAGGATGCGTTCCGCTATGACCGTCTGGTACTCGCCTCCATCACCTATCAGGGCGAGATCTTCCCGTTCATGAGCACCTTTATCCACACGCTTGCCGAGCACGCCTATCAGAACCGTACGGTGGCGCTCGTTGAGGCCGGCTCCTGGGCGCCCACCGCTGCCAAGGTTATGACCAAGGAGCTCGGGGGCATGAAGGACATCACCATGGCGCAAAACAAGGTGACCGTCCTGGGTTCGCTCAACGACGCATCGCGCGCCCAGATCGAAGCCCTCGCCGACGAGCTGTCCAAGTAACAACGGCTCGCTTCTACCGTCAAAACCACCACAAAGGGGACAGGCACCTTTGTGGTGGTTTTTGTTTAAGCGCCGGCGATGAGGAGATTTGGGCGGGCGTTGTCGACGATCTCGGCGATTGAGGTGGCGACGGCATTATCGGGGTCACGGTCCATCACGATGGAGTCGACGTCGGCGAGTTCGGCAAAGCGGTACATGCCGCGTCCGTTAACCTTGCTGGCGTCCATGAGGGCGACGCTTTGACGGGCGGCACCGACCATAGCCGCTTTGGTCTCGGCCATCTGCGGAAAGTCGGTCGTAAAGCCGCAGCTGGGGACAAAAGCGCCAGGGCACATGACGGCAAGATCGGCATGGACCATTTGGAGCGCTTGCATAGTGAGCGGTCCGTACAAATAACGATGGCCTTTGCGCAACGCCCCGCCCAGCATGACGACATCGACTGAGGGCATGCTCTCGTCGATGTAATCGGCAATGGTAATGTCTGCTGTGATGACGGTGATACCGTCGCGTTGATCGAGGAGCCGGACGAACTCGAGCGCCGTGGTGCCCGAGTCGACGAGCAACGTGTCGCCGTCATTGACGAGTTCGATGGCGCTTTGCGCGATGGCCTGCTTGGCGGCGACATTGACGTTGATACGGCGATCCTGGGTGGATACGGTCAGTCGCTTCTGGAGCGACACAGCGCCACCATGCGTGCGGCGCAGCTTGCCGGACTCGGCGAGCGCGTCTAGGTCGGCGCGGGCGGTAACGGAGGACACGCCAAAAGTCTGGGCGATTTCTGCCACTTGCACTGAGGCGCTATGTTCGAGCATTTCCATAATGGCGGCGCGACGCTCATCGGCGAAAGCTCGGGTTGTTGCATGGGCCATATCCGCTCCATCATCGTCTGAAATTTGCAGGAATTGTGTTGAGTCTATTTTCGTTCATTTTCTTTTTAAGTAAGAAAACGCCTTTCGATTACTTACTTTTTCTATAAAAGAAAGATGATCAAAGCTCAAAACTCAATTTCGAACACGCACGCTCGGGTTCGACCCCTTCCGTTTGCTTTTCAAAAATGAAGGTTGGACCTCGCGCGATGACAATATCTCGCACATGCATACCCGCTGAATTTCATACAATGAGCGCAGCAAAACGCAAGGTAAAACACCTTGTGAACAACTACGCCCGATGTCCAGATGCGGGCGAGGGAGAGGAGCAAACGCTCATGGCACTTGTTACCACCGAAAAGATGCTCAAGGACGCTCAGGCCGGCCACTACGCCGTCGGCGCGTTCAACGTCGAGAACCTCGAGTTCGTTATGGCCGTTCTGGCCGCTGCCGAGGAGACCAAGTCCCCCGTCATCATGCAGACCACCCCGGGCACCATCAAGACCGCTGGTCTGGACTACTTCTACGGCATGGTCAAGGCTGCCGCCGAGCGCGCTTCCGTGCCCGTTGCCCTGCACCTCGATCACGGCGATGGCTATGACCGCTGCATGCAGGCTTTCCGCACGGGCTACACCTCCGTCATGATCGACGGTTCGCACGAGTCTTTCGAGGACAACATCGCTCTGACCAAGTCCGTCGCCGATGCTGGCCGCGCCATGGGCGTGCCCGTCGAGGCCGAGCTCGGTAAGGTTGGCGGCAAGGAGGACGACGGTCCCGCGGTTGAGGGCGAGAGCCCCTACACCGATCCGGCCGAGGCCAAGGAGTTTGTCGAGCGTACCGGCTGCACCTCCCTCGCAATTGGCGTTGGCACCAGCCACGGTGTGTACACGAGCGATCCGCACATCGAGCAGTCCGTGGTCAAGGCTATCCGCGACGCCGTCGACGTGCCGCTGGTTCTGCACGGCACCTCCGGTGTGCCCGATGAGCAGGTTGCCGAGGCTGTGAAGAACGGCATCTGCAAGGTTAACTACGCCACCGAGCTGCGTCAGGCCTACACCAAGGGCTTCATGGCATACATGGCCGAGAACCCCGCCTGCTTCGATCCCAAGAAGCCGGCCAAGGAGGGCATGCGCGAGATCACCGAGCTGGTTAAGATCCGCATGACCAACCTTAACTCTGTGGGCAAAGCAGAGTAACAACAAGGGTACTCTGATTCCACCGGACGGTTTGGGCGGGTCCCGTACTTAGTTTCCAAAACGTCCTCGCGCATGAAGGCCCCCGTTGTCTCGCTTCTTCGAAGCGTTGACAACGGGGGCCTTCGCGCTGCGGAATGATTTTGGAAACTAAGTACGGGACCCGCCCAAACCGTCCTGCTCAATCGCCCTTGTGGCGTTGGGGCTGAAAGGGTGGGACGCGTGGGTTATTTGGTTGTTAGGGTTAGTAGGTCGTTGGGGGTTTTGAGGTTGTAGGTGGCGTTTGGGATATCTTGGTGTGATCCCCATGCTGCTCGGGCAAAACTGACCCCTGCCGAAGTTGCGCATTGTTCGTCGTAGACGGTGTCGCCAACGTAGACGACGTTGCCAGGATTCGCGCCCGTACGCCGGAGATATTCGAGCATGGGAGCGGGTGCGGGTTTATGTTCGGTTGTGTCTTCGACAAGGATGATGTGTTCAAAAAACATATCGAAGCCAAGGGGTGCAATTTCGTCTGTGTATTCGTCGCGCGCACGTGAGGAGACGATGCCAAGTTTGCAGCCGTTGTCGGAGAGTGTTGCGATAACTTCGTGCAAGCCGGGAAACACGCTGATGGTGCTTTTAAAGCTGGCAGCAACTTGGCACCAACGATTCAACGTTGCCTGCGAGTAGATTCCAAGTTTCTCAAGGGCATCCTTGCCGGGTATGCCGAGGGCAAATTCAAGCTCGTGTCGGGGGAGCGTTTTGCCGGTCTCTTCTTGGACAATCTGGACAAGCGATGATAGAACGCTTTCTTCTGTATCTGCCAATGTCCCATCAACGTCAAATACGATATGGTCAAAGTGCTTCATATGGTTGCTCCTCTCTGTTGTTTGCCTGCAAGTTTGATGCGGTGACAGAAGAAAGGCTAGCGGGATTTCTGCCTGGTGCTATCGAGATTCTGCCTCGCTGCTCGATAGCTCGAAGGAGTGCACCCCATTTGTTCTTTAAATACCTGGCCAAGATGGCTTGCTGTCACAAAGCCGCATTGGCGCGCGACTGTCTGGACCGTTCGCGTGGTGTGTGCCAAAAGTTCGCAAGCACGGTTTACGCGGTATGCGCGCAGATATGCCGCCGGGGTCGTTCCTGCGCAAGCTTCGATAATGCGGTAACACTCTCTTTCGCTTACGCCGGCTGCAGATGCCATCTGGGGCACATCTATAGCGGCTGCATAGTTTGCGCGGATATAGTCCAGGATTGCCTTGAACTGTACGTCGCGGTTGGTCATCCAAGAGGCGTTGTCGGAGGCAAAGAGCGGTTCGGCCTTGGCGTAAATCTGAATCCAGAGCTCTGACAAGCTATTCCGAAGCGCCATCTCGTTCTGCGGCCGTTGAAGGTCGTGGTTAAAGGAACTCTTTAGCAAATCGATAAAGGGCATATCGTCGGGGTTGGTGGGCGACCATTTGAGCACATCGACGCCTCGACATTGCAGCAAAGGATTGATATAGCGTTTTTGAAGGCGTCCCGCGGGATCGCCGAGCATCGACGGCTGAAAGATATGCAGCATTTGAATGGCTGGCGCCGAATTGGGCGATTGCAGCGTGCTGTGCAAAACGCCGCCGTTGATAAAGCCGGCGGACCCTTCCTCAAAGCGTACGTGCTCATGAGCCGCGCGCGTTCGATAGTCAATCGCTCCCTGCTCCATGTAGAAAAGCTCAACTTCGGAATGCCAGTGCCAGGGGACGGAATTGCCCGGATAGCGAGCGAATTCTGCGCGTTCGGCAATATAGGGCCAGTCTTCGGCGGTCTCGGGAAACGCTTCCTCGCGTCCTCCGCGGTGCAATTCTATGTGATCCATGTTTCGCATGGCATCAGTATAAAGCGCGATGGGCTTAGATTGCTCTTGCCTGTTCGGGGAACGCCTTGTCTAGGGATGCTTGGAGCTTTTCGAAGGATGCTCGTAAGTTGAGGCTCTGATCGGCTGAGCGCTTGGTTTTTGTGGTGGGGGAGTCGAGGAGACCGTTTCTCTGTGTCGGGGGGAAGGAGAAAAGGTTTGCATGATTTAGGGATGGCTGCTGTGCTGCGTCATTGGAAGAATGCATGCTTATGCGGCCTCCTCGATGTCCACCAAAAGATTGCGCTCGGGGTATGCTGCTAGGTCCCGTGCGCTGGCAGTATTATGCCGCGAGTGCAGATAAGGAAGCGCTAAAGAAAGGCTTAATCAGGTTTGATGTAACCATGAAACTGCAGGTCAGAGGTATCGAGTAACACTCTTGAAAGGTTTCGAGCTTAAGGGCTTTCTAAGGTTTGTGACGTGGATGTGGCGCGGATATGCGGAGCGTGTGAATACTCGCTGTTAGCGCTGCGGCTCTGCGGCGCGCACCTGCTCGATGACCTTTTCCATCGTGGCGTCGATGCGGTCTTTCTTGAGTTCGCATTCCCAGATGGTTATGGGTGTCCAGCCCATTTGAGTGAGTGCTGCCACGGCAGCGCGGTCGCGCTCGACGTTGCGGCGAAACTTTGCCTCCCAAAACTCAACGTTGCGCTTGGGCTGGCTAGGGTTGCACTTAGGGCAGCGATGCCAAAAGCAGCCGTTGACGAAGATGGCGATCTTGCGTCCGGGGAAGGCGATATCGGGTTTGCCGGGCACCTTCCATTCCAGACGGTATCCCGTAAGGCCTGCGGCGCGCAGGCGCTGGCGAACGAGCAGCTCGGGCTTGGTGTTGGCGCGCTTGTTGCCCTTCATGGACTTTTTTATAGCGGCGCGACGGCGCACGAGTTCACGTTCGTCGGCGGAAAGGTCCGAGGTGTCGATGCCGTCCAGCAGGCCAGGCTTGGGACGCTTTTTGCTGCGGCGCTTAGGTGCGCGCTTGGGTTTGGCGGCTGTGTTGGGCGCGGCGTCATCGGCGGAGCTTGCCTCGAGCCGGTCTTCCTTCAACTCAATCAGCGCATCGATAAGCCCTTTGTCGGCGGGCATCCACTCAACGGTGGCAAGCGAGGTGCGTGGAATCCAGCGGATATCGAGCTGGCGGTCGTGCTTCTGGGGCTCGCCGGACTCTTTGGCCATCGAGCAGTAGTAGCACTCCATGGAGAGATGGAAATCGGGGTAGTCGTACTCAACGGTATAGAAATCGCGCAGATTGGTGACTTTGACCTGCAACTCTTCCATAAGCTCGCGGCGTACGGCGTCCTCGGGCGACTCGCCGCGCATGAGCTTGCCACCGGGAAACTCCCAAAGTCCCTGCATGTCGCCGTAGCCGCGCTGCACGGCAAGCAGCTCATCAGATCCTTCCTTGCGAATGATCCCAGCGGCAACATGAACAGTCTTCAACAGGAGTCCTCTCTCAACATCAACACGTGGCAGGGTAGCTACGCGTACCTTACACAACGGTAAGGCAAGCGTAAGCCATATCGATGGTAGCCGACTCGTCTTCTTGCGACTATAGATGCCGTAGACTAATCGCAAGAAAGGACTCGGTATGCAAACCACGCACATGGCGACTCCGGTACTGGAGGTCGCGCATCTCGAAAAGGTATATGGGGCGCTGGGCAACGTGACCCGCGCGCTCAACGACGTCAGCTTTACCGTCAACCGCGGGGAATTCGTGGGCATCATGGGCGCTTCGGGCTCGGGCAAGTCGACGTTGCTCAACTGCGTGTCGACCATCGATAGCGCTACAAGTGGCACGATCCGCATCAACGGGCAGGACGTAACACGCATGAAGCAGGCTAAGCTTTCGCAGTTCCGCCGCGAGGAGCTCGGCTTTATCTTCCAGGACTCCAACCTGCTCGATACGTTCACGGCACGCGAGAACATCGCCCTGCCGCTCACCATCGCCCGCACAAACTCGGCAGAGATCTCGACCCGCGTGCAGGATGTGGCAGCGCGCCTGTCCATCAGTCAGGTGCTCGACAAGTATCCCTACCAGATGTCCGGCGGCCAGCAGCAGCGCGTTGCCGCGGCTCGCGCGCTCGTCACCGACCCCACCATGATCATGGCCGACGAGCCTACCGGCGCCCTCGACTCCAAAAGCGCCCGCCTGCTGCTCGAGAGCCTAGAGGCCCTCAACCGCCGCCTGCGCGCCACCGTGCTCATGGTCACGCACGACAGCTTTGCCGCCAGCTACACGAGCCGTGTGCTGTTTATCCGCGACGGCAAGATCTTCACCGAGCTGCGCCGCGGCGACACCGACCGTCGCGAGTTCTTCGACCGCATTATGGAGGTCGTTGCCATGATGGGCGGTGAGGGCTCCGATGCTCTGTAAACTCGCTTGGGGTAACGTCCGCCGCGCCGGCCGCGACTACCTCGTCTACCTTTTGACGCTCACCCTGGGCGTCACGGTCTTCTATGCCTTTAACACCATCTCGATGCAGGTCGACATCGCCGGAATCGATGAAGAGGGCTTGGCGCAGGTTATGGGCAGCATGCTCGGCGACCTGACGTACTTTTTGGCCGGTGTCATGGCCTTTTTGATGGTGTATGCCAATAACTTCATCATGAAACGCCGCAAGAAGGAGTTTGGCCTGTACCAGGTGCTCGGCATGGGGCGCGGGCGCGTCGCCACGATTATGGCGCTCGAGACCGTGATAGTATCGGTTGTGGCCTTTGTCGCCGGCATTGTGCTGGGTGTGGGACTCTCCCAGCTCATGACGTTCTTTACGGCCTCGCTTTTTAAGACACAGATCGCCAATTTCCACTTCTTTTTCTCGGTGCATGCGTTCAATCTGACCCTTGCCTGCATGCTCGTAATGTTTGTGCTCACGCTACTGCTGAACCTTCGCGCCGTACGTCGTACCAAACTCATCGAGCTTATGGGTGCCGAGCGTCGCAACGAGAGCATCAAGACACGCAACCCCTGGATCGCGATTGCCATCTTTACCGTGGGCGTGTTGCTGGTGGGCGTGGCCTATTACCGTCTGCTACGTGATGGGTTCCCGCTAACCGCGACGGACAGCAAGCTGCAAGAGGCCATGAACCAGTTTGGTATTACGACCGCTATGGTTACCGTGGGCACCTTTGCCCTGTTCTGGGGACTCTCGGGCATGCTTATCAAGCTGCTGCAGAGCCTGCGCGGCGTGTATTGGCGCGGCCTCAACATGTTTACCGTGCGCCAGCTTGCGGCCAAGGTCAACACGGTGTGCTTTTCGATGGGCGTCATCGCGATGCTCCTGTTTTTGGCCATCACCTCGGTGACGTGCGGTATGTCGATTGCCAATGTGATGAACGAAAACCTGGAGCGCTATAACCCTGTTGACGTGTCACAGACGTATGTCTATTACACGCCCGATACGCTCGACTACTACAAAGAATATGTCAATCCGTCTGAAGCCGACCGCATGGTGCTAGCCGATACAACGGTCGATTTGTACTCCGCATGGCACGGCAAGGGCAAGTCGGCGGACAACAACGACGAGACCGGCAAGAAGGTCAATATCGCCGATGTTGCCGGTGAGCATGTGCAGATCGATTCGTATCTGAGTTACCCGTTTGGCGGTTCGAATCCTTCGGTGTCTGCGGGTGAGATGTGCAAGACCATGGGCGAAAAGCTCCCCAAGGCGCTCGGGGGTAGCAATGCCGATACGATGGGTCTGTTTGTGACGCCGGCGAGCCAGTACAACAAACTGCGCCAGATGATGGGCGAGGAGCCGGTGAGCATTGGCCGCGACCAGTACCTGCTTACGTGTGATATGGTCGGTGAGCTGGGCGACCTGTACACCAAGTACATGGCCGGCGGCCATACCCTCACCTTGGGCGGGCATGAGCTCAAGCCCGCAACCGATAAGTCGGACAAGGACACGGCGGCCATCGCCAACTCGGCGATGGGCAGTAACCCGGGTACCGTCGTCGTTGCCGACGAGCTGTTGTCCCAACTTAATCTGCAGCCGTATTCCAGTAGCCTGCTCGTTAACTACAAACAGGGGATGGATACGACCGAGGCAGACGAGAGCATTAAATACACTGTGCTCGACAATCTGCTCGTTGACGGCAAGGAGCCAGGGTCATGGGGAATCTTCATCACACGCTCCGAGATGTACACGCAAGCAGCGCAAATGAACGGCATGATTAGCTATCTGGCCATCTACATTGGCTTTGTACTGGTCGTTGCGTGCGCGGCGATACTGTCGATCCAGCAGCTCTCCAATGTGGCCGACGGCAGCCGCAGCTATCGTGTGCTGGCGCAGATTGGCTGCGATGACCGCCAGATCCGTCATTCGGTGATGGCGCAGCAGGCGGTGTTCTTCCTGTTCCCGCTGGCAGTGGGCCTGGCGCACTCCTTTGTGGCACTTAAGGTGATTATCGAGCTGGTGAGTACGTTCGGCGACATGAGCATCGGCGGCACGGTGGGCCTCACCTGCGCGATCTTCCTGGCAGCCTACGGCGGCTACTTCCTGGTGACCTACCTCATGAGCACCGGCATGGTACAAGCTGCCATCGCCACCCGTTATAGCGAATAACTCGTTCAGCTCGGAATTATCGTAAGTTGAGCATAAGTCAGCGAAAGCGCCCCTAGGCGAACAAGGTGACGTGAAAGAGGAGGGAAGCGTACTTTGGGTACGCGACCGACGATTGAACGTCAGATTGCCGCCTAGGGGCGCTTGCAGCGTCGAGCCGTTACGCGGTTTGGTAAAACCGCGTAACTTCATCGTTTCCAAAAATGCAGGATGAGCGTGGTGCGGTTTTGCTGCTCGGTTTTGACCAGGATGTTGTGGATGTGGGTCTTGACGGTGCCCACGGCAAGGAATAGCTCGTCAGCGATCTCTTGGTTCGACTTGCCCAGCACAACCAAGCGCATGACTTCGGTCTCGCGGTTGGAGAGCTTGTAGGCGTTGCGATAGAAAGGCATCTGCTCTTCGATATGCCGGTCAAGATCGCTGACGTTCTTTTCCTCGGGCGCCTCCTGCATGCGGATCGAAAGCACGTGGTAGGAGTAGATAATCAGCAGAATCGCAAAGTAGCACGCAAAGAAGTTCTCGCTGAAGTTGCGCTCGGATAGATACAGCTGCAGCCAAGAGGGCGCCAGACTCATGGGGACAATCAGAATGTTGTAGAAGTCCTCGGCAACGATGCAACCAACCAGAATAGCGCCGATAATCAGGTGCTTTCGTTGGTTGTTAACGCGTGCCTTCAACTCAACTTTCGTGCTTTTATGCGCCGTCCAAAAGATATACAGTCCCACAAAGACAAGGAATACCTGACGCATCGTGTAGTAGAGCCACTGATGCATGGGGCCGGAGGGGACAGCGACGATAATCAGCGACTCGCACAGCAAAAACGTCAAGACGGGGATAGCGAACTGCTTTTTAGAATGTTTGTCGAGCAGGTCCATGGCAATCAGCCAAATAAAAGCCTGCGAAGCGGTCGCCACAAGGGTCCGCATTACAGGCATGGTAATTGAGTAATAGTCGCTGGCCGGAAAACTCTGGTTTTGCAATGTGTATTCAAAAAAGAAGATCTCGGTCATCTCGATGGCATAGCAGATAAATACGCCGCTGCCATAGATAAAGAAGCGTCGACGAGACGAGGCATAGGCGGCAAGCGAAAGCACTGCCGTCACAATACAGATTACGAGTATTGCTAGGGTATAGAAGAACATCAGAGTGTTCATCTGTCACCGTCCCATCTCATTTAATCTATGGCCGAATCCTGTATATCCTGTGGGGTATAGACGTCTCGACCCTTCGTTCCATTGCAGATTAGGCGCCGAGATACAGGATAGCTGTATACCGTTCGCGGTTCTAGATAGTAAACCCCCTGCAAGCCAGCTACCTGCGGGTTTATATTGGTTTAGAGGGGGTGTAACTCCGTGAACGGTCTTTAATCCCGAATAAACTAGGTAAAAATTGCATACGGGTGAATGATGGTCTTGTCAACACGAGGCGTGATGTTCGAGCGCCTCATAGTAATAGTCGGCAAGACCGACGGAAAGGAAATCGACATGGCACTGCCTAAGGATTTCATCGACACCAACGAGTTCACCAAAGAGCAGATCCTGGCTATCGAGGATCTTGGCCTGGCAATGAAGAAGGCCATCAAGGTTGACGGTTATTATCCGCACCTGCTCCGCAACCAGAGCCTTGGCATGATCTTCCAGCAGGTCTCCACCCGCACCCGTCTTTCCTTCGAGACCGCTATGACCGACCTCGGCGGCCATGCTCAGTTCTATGGCCCTGGCACCATCCAGCTCGGCGGTCACGAGTCCCTGGGCGACACCGCTCGCGTTATGGGCTCCCTGCTCGACATCATGATGGCCCGTGTTGACCGTCACAAGGACGTCGTCGGCCTCGCCGAGGGCTCCGCTGTGCCCGTCATCAACGGCATGTCCGAGTTCAACCATCCCACGCAGGAGATGGGCGACCTCATGACCATGCTCGAGAACCTCCCCGAGGGCAAGAAGATCGAGGACTGCACCCTGGCCTTCATCGGCGACGCCACCCAGGTCTGCGTCTCCCTCATGTTCATCGCCTCCAAGGTCGGCATGAAGTTTGTCCAGTTTGGACCTAAGGGCCACCAGATCCCCGACGGCGGCCTGCACGTCGGCACCGTCGAGGAGCGCGCCGAGTTCGGCAAGCAGATGATGGCCATCGCCGAGGAGAACTGCAAGGTCTCCGGTGGCTCCATCGTCATCTCCGACGACATCGAGTGCATCAAGGGCGCCGACTTCATCTACACCGACGTGTGGTATGGCCTGTACGACGAGGAGGTCTCGGGCGAGAACTACATGGACGTGTTCTATCCCAAGTATCAGGTCACCATGGACATGATGAACTTCGCCGGTCCCAACTCCAAGTTCATGCACTGCCTGCCGGCCACCCGCAACGAGGAAGTCGTCGACGAGGTCATGGACGATCCCGAGCGCTCCCTGTGCTGGGTCGAGGCCGAGAACCGCAAGCACTCCATCCGTGCTCTCCTTGCCGCCCTGGGCAAGCGCACCCCGCTCAACGACGAGGGCGTCGAGTACTCCGCCAAGGCCGAGCTCCACGCCGCTCTCGAGGCTCTCGAGCAGCTCTAAGCCTCAAGGCTGCTAAACGCACGTTTGCGGGCGGCGGATGCTCGTCTCCTGTCGCCCGCTCACCGAGGCCCAAGCAATTGCCTTAGTCCTTGGGGCCTCGGATCTGTCCAAGACTGAGCGAAGGAGCTCATCATGAGCGACGGAAAGAAAAAGCTTTCCTTCTTGACGGTCATTTCGACCATCATCTGCGTCGTCTTCGTTTGCGAGGCCGCCGCTCCTGCTGCTGCCATTGGCAACCAGCAGTTCTTCTGGTGGATCTTCCTGATCCTGACCTTCCTGCTTCCCTACGGCATGGTTGTCGCCGAGCTCGGTACCACCTATGACGGCGAGGGCGGCATTTACGACTGGGTACGCGATGGCCTGGGCGACAAATGGGGCGCCCGCATCTCGTACTACTACTGGGTCAACTACCCGCTGTGGATCGCCTCGCTGGCTACCATGTTCCCCGACATTTTGGGCATGGTCTTTGGCGTCGAGTTCAACTTGATCGCCAAGATGGGTATCGATCTTGCCTTTGTGTGGATCGTCTACCTCATGGGCCGCTCCAAGGCGGCCGACTCCGAGTGGGTCCTTAACGGTGGCGCCATCATCAAGGTCGCCGTTGCCGTTATCGTTGGCGCTTTGGGCATTTGGTATGCCATGGAGAACGGTTTTGCGAACGACATGTCCGCTGCCACCTTCCTGCCCGAGCTCACCAACACCAACGCTCTCGGCTACCTGTCGATCATCATCTTTAACTTCATGGGCTTCGAGGTCATCTGCACCATGACCGACGACATGGCCGATCCCGCTCGCGATATCCCCAAGGCTATCATCGTCGGTGGCCTGTCCATCGCCGTGATCTACCTGTTCGCTGGCTTTGGCATCGGCGCCGCCGTGCCGGCCGACTCCATCGATCCCGACTACGGCATGATCGTCGCAGTCCAGACCATGGTGGGCGACTCCATGATCTTTAAGGTCATCTGCATCGCCTTCCTGATCACCCTGTTCGCCAATATGGCCGCTTGGTCCTTCGGCGTTAACTCCGTTGCTCGCTACGCTGCCGAGCACGGCAACATGCCCAAGGTCTTCGCCTCGATGATCTCGGATGACGATATGCCCAACGGCGCCAACCTGGTCAACGCCATCGTTGCCTCCCTGGTGCTGTGCCTGCAGCTGGTTCCCATCGACGCCATCTCCAACGGTGTCTTCTGGATGCTCTTCGGCACCTCCGTCGTCTTCCTGCTGCTGACCTACATCCCGATGTTCCCGGCGTTCCTCAACCTTCGCAAGAACGACCCCGACCGCGAGCGCATCTTCACGTTCCCGTTTAAGGGCGCCATGATGAAGGTCATGCTGGCCATCCCCTGCATCGAGCTGGTTCTTGCCATCGTTGCCACGCTGATCCCGTTCTCCGCTGCTGAAATTGGCGACAAGGTCCCGATGATCGTTATCTTCATCGTGCTCGTGCTCATCGGCGAGGTCGTCCGCGTCGTCAGCGCTAAGGGCCGCGAGACCGAGTACAAGGGTCTGACCCCTGAGCTCGCAGCCCAGCGTCTCGCTGAGGAGGCCGCCGAGGCCGAGGAGAACTAGAGCACCCGGTTCTGGGGCTCCAACCCTCCTCGTGTACCAACGCGCGCTTCGTCGGGCTTGTCGCTCCCGACTCCGGGCACTCTAGCCTCTTCGGAGGCGTGTCCAAGCGACAGGTTTGCTAACCATTCCCCCGGGGTGGGTGTGAGCGATAGCTCCGGTAACCACCGCCCACCCCAATCTCTCTTCCGTATCCTTCGTGCGTTTTGTCTCCGCGCACTTGGTTACGTCGTCGCTTGCCGGTGCGATTCCGTGAAAACCGGCACCGGGCGCCCCGACCTTTGCCGGGGAACGGGCGCCTACCATCTCTTGGTTTTAGGCTGCGGGTAACCCGCCCGCAGCAAGCGATCGTTCGATTTGGAGGAAATCTTATGCGTACGATCACCGAGTCCGAGTCCACCCCCAAGGCCGACGGCTTCTTCATGCCCGCCGAGTTCGCCCCGCAGGATCGCGTGTGGATGGGCTGGCCCCACCGCACCGACACCTGGGCCCACGGCGCCAAGCCGGCCCAGAAGCAGTATGCCGCCATCGCCCGCGCCATCTCCGAGTTCACCCCGGTCTATATGTGCGCCAACCAGGTCGACTACGCCAACTGCAAGGCCGTCTTCGAGAACGACGAGAACGTCACCGTCATCGAGATGACCACCGACGACGCCTGGTTCCGCGACACTGCCGCCACCTACGTCATCAACGGCAAGGGCGAGAAGCGCGCCAACCACTGGCACTTCAACGCCTACGGCGGCCTCGTCGACGGCCTGTACTTCCCGTGGGACAAGGACGAGCAGATCGCCCTCAAGATGGCTGAGCTCTCCGGCTGCCGCCGCTATCGTCCCGATGACATGATCCTCGAGGGCGGCTCCATCACCGTCGACGGCGAGGGCACCCTTGTCGTGACCGACCAGTGCCTGCTTTCCCCGGGCCGCACCTGCTCTGCGGTGCTCGAGGAGGAAGAGGATCCCGAGTCCATCTGGCCCAAGTACCACAAGAAGTTTGAGCCCTGGAGCGAGGAGCTTCGCGCCTACATGGACGAGCACCTCAAGGATTACCTGGGTGTCGAGAAGGTCATCTGGGTCAAGGAGGGCATCGACCCCGAGGAGACCAACGGCCACATCGACGACGTCGCCACGTTCATCGCCCCGGGCGTCATGGCCTGCATCTGGACCGACGATCCCGAGTATCCGTTCTACGAGCAGTGCCACGCTGCCTATGAGACCCTCTCCAACGCCGTTGACGCCAAGGGCCGCAAGATGAAGGTCTACAAGCTCTGCATGCCCGTGAACCCGCTGTTCATGGACCAGGCTTCCTGCGACACCATTGACGCCGACGAGAACGCCGAGCCTCGCGTCCCCGACGAGCCGCTGATCGCCTCCTACATGAACTACCTCGTGACCAACCACGGCGTTATCGTCCCGCAGTACGGCGACGAGAACGACCAGCTGGCCGTCGACACGCTCCAGAAGATCTACGACGAGGTCTGGGGCGAGGGCGTCTACAAGTGCGTCGGCGTTCAGTCCGAGCAGGTCGTCTTCGGCGGCGGCAACATCCACTGCATTACTCAGCAGGAGCCGTCCGCGTAATTGTCTGTCTTCCCGAGGCACGGCACCTTGCCCTTCAATCGTCGGGCATGACCCTTAAGGTCTATGCCCTCCTCTTTCAGGGCAATCTGCCGCACCTCAGAAACCCAGCCGATCAATCGGACAGTCGGTGAATCGCACCGTGACCATCTCGGGGCATTGATGGTCGGTTTATTCGATGTCTTGGTCGGCTGGGTTTTTCTTTGGGCACTCCGTTGCCTCCACTTCGGAGTGCCCGCCTCTTTGATTGAGTACGCGTCTGATCTGGGATTTATTGCGGGTTAGGCCAATTGTTCGCTTGAATATCCCAGGTCAGACGCGTCTTCAATTGCCAAAAGATTCCGGTCGCAATCGCGGCCGTTTTGATCGGAGTATCTATGTACCAGCGTATCGTTATCTACACGCGCCTGTTCCGCGAGCGTTGGTCCAACAATTGCATCCTCTCTTCTCTTTGGGATGGCACCTGCACCGGTGACGCGGCCTGCAACCCTACCTTGGGCTGCGCCTTCGGTACAGATGCCATCCTTTTTGCTGTAGGGGAAGCGTGCCATGGCAGGTAAAAAGTTCTCCCTGTTCGAGGTCATCCTCTCGGTTATCTGCGTTGTCTTTACCATCGAGGCGGCTGCTCCGGCATCTGCCATGGGTAACGTGCAGTTCTTCTGGTGGATCTTCCTTATCATTACGTTTTTGCTTCCCTATGGCCTGGTGGTGGCCGAGCTCGGTACGGCGTTCGATTCCGAGGGCGGCCTGTACGACTGGGTTCGCCTGGGCTTGGGAGACCGTTGGTGTGCACGCTGCTCCTGGTGCTATTGGGTCAACTTTCCACTGTGGGTGGCAAGTATCGCCTGCATGTTCCCCAGTGTCATCAATGCGGTATGGGGCATCGAATTTTCGCTTGGGGTCCGAATTGCCATCGAGCTTGCCTTTGTGTGGGGCGTCACGGTCATGGCAATGCAGCCGGTGGCCGAGGCCGATTGGGTCATGGATGGCGGCGCCGTCATCAAGGTGCTCATTACCGCCGTGGTGGGAATCATCGGCATCTGGTTTGCCTGCAACAACGGCTTTGCCAACGATATGTCGTTTAAGACATTTGTCCCCGATCTGGGAGACACTAACTCACTGACGTATCTTTCAATCATCCTATTCAACTTTATGGGCTTTGAGGTGGTCGCGACCTTTGCCAGCACGATGAAGAACCCATCGCGCGATATCCCCAAGGCGGTTATCGCCGGTGGCGTTGCCATCGCGGCGATCTACATTATCTGTGGCATCGGTATTGGAGCCGCGGTTCCCACCGAGCAGCTTTCACTCGATTCGGGCATTGTGGACGCGGTTGCCGCCATGGTGGGGCGCGCTCACCCGCTGACGATGGTCGTGGGCGTGGCCTTTCTGGTAACGCTGTTTGCCAACATGATCTGTTGGAGCTTTGGCGTCAACAACGTGGCGAGCTATGCCGCGCGCCATGGCAACATGCCGCGTCCCTTTGCGCTGGTGTCCAAGAAGACCGGCATGCCCAACGGCTCGGCACTCATTAACGGTTGTTTTGCCAGCTTGGTGCTGCTACTTCAGATTCCGCTGGGTGAAGGTTCCGACGTCTTTTGGGTCTTCTTCTCGATGAACGTCGTCTTTCTGCTCATGAGCTATATCCCGATGTTCCCGGCGTTTTGGCACCTGCGTAAATACGACGACCGCCCGCGTGTGTTTCGCGCGCCCTTCGAGGGCAAGGTGCTTGCGGTAGCGCTTGCGGTGCCGGTGGTAGAACTCGTGCTTTCGATTGTTGCGACAATCGTGCCGCTTAACAGCTCGCCCGCCGAGATGTCAAAGTTGCCGATCCTCATGGGTGTGGTGATCGGCGTGTTGCTGGGCGAGGTTTCGCGCCTCATATCGCGCCGCGGCCGCAGCATCGACAATCCCGGCGTTGGCGCAAGGGGGACAGGTCGCTTTGCACCAAAACAGTAGCGCCGCGAGTTGTGCGGTGCTAGATGCATCTTGGATTACTGCTCACGCTGCTCGGGATCAGATGCGAGCTTGGGTGCAAAGTAGGGGACGTGGCCCAGGTAGGGGCAGCTGTCCGAACGCGCCTCAACGGCGCAGGGGACATTGTCGTAGGTCATGGAAGAACCGAGTCGGGTGATGGCCTTGGCGGCGGGCGCGACGAGCATCTTGAGCGGAGCGATCGGTGTCATGGCATCTCCTTTCATCGGTGAGACACAGCTTGTTTATCTAAACGATACAGTACGTTTAATCGGTGAGTCTAATCTTGCGGCAAAGAATCTGTCAACATCCTCACAGCATCTAGACAGGGGAGGCGGGCATGAGTTTCGCGTTCTATATCTACACCACGATTATCATGGGTGTGGCTCTGGTGACCAGTGCCGTGGCATTGGTGGTTTGGCTCATGACGCGCCGTCGCGACAGCCTCGTGGCCGCGGCGGGTTTTTTGCTCTATATGCTCGATATGTCGGTCATCTTTTTTGACGAGTACAATCGGCTCAAATACGACTACGCCGTTACCTTTAGCGAGCCGCTGCAGCACCCCTTGCTGCGCTGCGTGCTTGGTATTGCCATCTATGCCTGCGTGGTGCTATGGATGTTTGCGCGCTTGCGCAAAAGACCGACGTCGCGCATGCTCGGACTCGCTATCGTGCCGTTTTCAATCTTGCAATTGCTGCTGGTGCCTCGCAGCGGCGCTGCCGGAGAGGTGCAGCAGTATCTCTTTTGGCTCACGCGTGACCTGGGTAATGTAGGATGTCTTGCCTATGCCGCCTGGCATTACCGGTACAGAGCAACGCGTGTTGAGAAACTCGACCTCGACCGCTCAAAGCTCTTTTGGAAGGTGGCCTTCGTTCTTGTGTTTTGCGTGATCGCCGAGGACACCTACATGATCTTGTTCTGCCGCCCCGACTCCCAAAACCCCGTCATCGGCCTCTTTTTGTGGTATCTGTCCGAGCGCAATATCTCCGAAAACGTGCTGCTCGTGGTATGCGCGGCTCAGCTTTTTTGCCAGTTTAGCCATATCCCGCGTGTGTATGCCCGTCATCCGCGTGCCGATGAGGACGTGGCAGCCGAGAGCGCAAGCTCTGAGGACGATCTCGCATCGCGTGTGGTGATTTATGCCGACGCCCATAAGCTGTCACGGCGCGAGCAGGAGGTGCTCACGCTGGTGCTGAAGGGCAACGACGCCCAAAACATCGCCAGCGAGTTGGTCATCAGCCCTGGCACGGTCAAGGCACACTTGCATCGCATCTACGTTAAAAGCGGCGTCTCCAACCGAGATGACCTTATAGATACCTTTTGGCGTTCCTAGCCTCATTCTTCCTCGCATGCGGGTCTTGCTGTGTGGGCGGCCACACCGTTGGGCGTAATGAAGCGGTAATAATCTCAGACAATAAACCTGCAGGTAAAGCGTGTAAACCTGCTTAAACTGACCGTTTGCGGTCCCTGGCCTTGGCACGGGTTTGCCCCTGTGTATCAATGGGTGTAGCGCGAAGCCGCGGACGTGGGACAGACGTCCGAGCACGGCTTGTAGGCACGCGCCGATGCGGGAGCGCTACGCTCCCAACCGAGTGCCCACGCGGGCGGTGCGTCCGCGTTACAACCAAAGATGCCTGAGGAGGCTCGCATGGACAAGGCTGATGTAGTTATCAAGAGCGACGCCGTCTTTACCGGCGATGGGCTCGAGCCGTTTAAGGGCGGCGTTGCCGTGCGGGGCGATAAAATCGTTGCCTGCGGTGACGATGCTCACCTGGCACCGTTTATCGGTCCCGATACCGAGGTGCGCGACTTTGGCGACCAGCTCGTCATGCCCGGCCTGATCGACTCGCACACGCATTTTGCCCAGGGCGCGTTTATGACCGACCCCGATTTTGCCGTCAACCTCATCGACTGCACCAGTTTTGAGATGGCGATGGAACGTGTCGTGGCGTTTGCGGCCGACCATCCCGATAACGAGTGGATTCTGGGCTGCCAGATTATCCAGTTCCAGTGGGATGTCCCCGAGATGCCCACGGCCGCGATGATCGATGAGTACATCTCCGACCGCCCGGTATTTCTGCAGCAGGTTGACTTGCATACCTTTAGTGCCAATACCTGCGCCATCAACAAGGTGGGAGTAACTTCGCAGACGCCCGATCCCGCAGGCGGCAAGATCCTTAAGGATGCCGACGGCAATCTGACGGGCGTGTTTTCCAACAACGCCGGCGCCTTCTTTATGGACGAGGTCTACGACCCAGCGCCCGAGGTTGTTGACGCGTCGTTTGCAAAAACCGCCCGGCGCGCCAATGCCCTGGGAATCACTACGGTCGGCATGGTCAATCCTACGTTTGTGAGCATGGAAAACCCGTATGCGGTGTTGGCAGGTCTTAATGCCAAGGGCGACTTGCCGCTGCGCGTGTTCCTGTACACCGACCTGTTCGAAAACGAGTCCTTGACGCTCGAGCAGATCAAGGAGAAATACGCCTTCCCGGGTACGCAGGTGGAGTGGCACGGCTTTAAGCAGTTCCATGATGGTGTGTGCTCCGACCATACCGCCTGGATGCTTGAACCCTATAGCAACGCACCCGACACCTGTGGTGAGCCCGCGGAGGAGCCGGAGCGCATCCGTGCTGCCATCCTGAGGGCGCAGGAATGGGGCGTTGACACGCGCATCCATGCAATCGGCGATCGCTCGGTGCGTTTTGTGCTCGATTGCTTTGAGGAGGGCGAGCGCTTGCATGGCAAGCGGGATTGTCGCCACTCCATGGAGCACAACGAGACGGTTCAACCCGAGGATATGCCGCGTTATGCCGAGCTCGGCGTCTGCCCCGGCATGCAGCCGTGGCACATGCTGCTCGATATGGCTGACCTTGCCAAGGACGAAGCCGTGGGTTCCGAGCGTGCCGCGCTTTCGTGGCCCCTGCATAGCCTGCTTGCCAGCGGAGCCGTGGTGCACCTGGGCAGTGACTTCCCCGTTGTGGGCTTGGAGCCCATGGAGGAGGTGTACGGCGCGGTCTTCCGCATGCTCGAGGACGGTTCCAACCCTGAGGGCTGGTTCCCCCAGGAGCGCATTACCATGGCCGAGGCTCTGCGCGCCTACACCTATGGCAGCGCCTACGCCATGCATGCCGAGGACCGCATCGGCACGCTCGCGTGCGGCAAACAGGCAGATATCTGCGTGCTCGACCGCAATCTCTTTGATTGCGAGCCGGCCGAGGTGCTCGAGGCTACCGCAGCCCTCACGATGATCGCCGGCAAGGTGGTCTTTGAGGCATAGCGCCATCGTTTGATTGGGCGGCTTGGTGCCAGTTGTCAGCCGCCTGACATTCATTCAGCACTACTCTCTCAAGGAAAGGGGAGAACAATGGCAGAAGAAGTAACCGCTGCCGTGGAGGAGGAGCGCGAGCTCGCCTCCCAACCGATTCCCGGTCTGGTGCGTAAGTACACCATCGTCACCGGCCAGGGCATGCTCGCCCAGATCATCATGGTGGTCCTTGAGGGCCTCGTGATGGGTTGGGGCCTAGGTGCCCACGGCCTGGCATGTGTCTCGATCATTATGTCGGTCGAGTACATCAACCTGGCCTTTGGCAACCTGTTTGGCACCGGCGTGCCCGCCGTGGTGGGCAACCTTTTGGGTGCCGGCGACATCAAGGGCGCAAGCAAGGCTTTTAGCCAGGGCTTTTGGCTCACCACGATCGTGAGTGTGCTGCTTGCTGTGGTGATGGCAGTGTTTACCGAGCCCATCTGCACATTCTTTGGCGCCACGCCCGACATCATGGCCGATACCGTTGCCGGCGTGCGCACCTTCGCCGTGCTGCTGCCGCTCACGGTCATTGGCCAGATGATCACCGCTGTGATGCGTGTGGACGAGAAGGTTCAGATCCAGGCCAACCTCATGACCGTTTCGGCCATCGTCGCCATCTGTTGGCTCGCGCTTTCCACGTTTGTGCTCAAGTTTGGCGTTATGGGCGCCGGCGTGTACTACGGGCTTTCCATCGGTATCTGGGCCATCGGTATCTTCTGGTTCATCGGGGGCAAAAAGTCCCAGCTCCAGATTAGCCTGGCCGACCTTAAGCTCGACCTCGCCATCTGCGGCCAGATCTTCAAGATCGGCTTCCCGTTCTTCCTGGTCCAGGGTGCGACCTTTATCTTTAATACCGTTGCCAACTCGCTTTTGGGTTCGCTCGGCGGCGACATGGGCTCGCTCTACATCGCAGCCTTTGGCGTGATCAACGGCTACATCCTCTACATTACCATGATGGTTGCCCAGTGCTTCTCCTACGGTCTGCAGCCCATCGCTGCCTTCAACGCCGGCGCAAAGGCTTGGGCACGCCTTAAGGAGACGCTCTCCTGCACGCTTAAGTACCAGGTTGTGACGCTGGCGCTGGTCACCGTCGCGCTCTGGCTTGCCGCCACCCCGGTGTGCGCCTTCTTTGCCGGCAGCGATCCTGCGCTCGTTGAGGTTGCCGCCAACGCCACGCGTACTGTCATCCTGGCTGTTGCCCTGGGCTATCTTGCCATGACCATGTCGATGTATTTCCAGGCGGTCGAGAAGGTGGGTGTCGCCACGTTTACGGGCCTGCTTCGCTATGTGATCTGCTCGGTGCCGCTTATGTACCTCCTCGGCAACATGATGGGTGTCGAGGGCGTGTGGATCGCCCTGGTGGTGGCCGATGCCATTACTGGCATCATCTCCATTGCGCTCGCCGCGCACGAGTCCAAGCGCCTTGCCACGCTCTAGGCTCGGACATGGCTGGCGTACGATAGTCGAACAAGTTAACTCGCCTGCAAGCCACCACAATGGGGACAGCCCCCATTGTGGTGGCTTTTGATATTTAGGGTCTGAGATTTCGGCTCTATAAATAAGGCTCTGTTAGACCAGGATTGACATACATGTGTCCCCACGGTGCCATATCGTTGA
>UQHW01000029.1 GCA_900540935.1 uncultured Collinsella sp.
CATAATGGTCTTAAGCCGCTGGTCCACCTCCTCAAAGGTCCAAGAGAAGCGCATGGAGTTTTGGCTCATCTCTAGGGCGGACACGGCCACGCCGCCGGCGTTGGCAGCCTTACCGGGCATAAAGGCGACGCCGTTCTCCTGGAAGCAGGTCGTGGCCTCGATGGTCGTGGGCATGTTCGCGCCCTCGCCGACCACCTTGCAGCCGTTGGCGACGAGCGCCTGGGCATCCTCGAGCAGCAGCGTGTTCTCGCGAGCGCAGGGCAGCGCGATGTCGCAGGGAAGCTGCCACACGCCGCGGCCGTCGCCCTCGTGCCACACGGCGTTGGGCTTCTCGTCAACATACATAGCGAGTGTGACGCCCTTGTCGTGGCCGGAGCGCTTCTTGTTATAGACATGCTCGAGCACGGTGTAGTCGATGCCGTCGGGATCCTCGACCCAGCCGTGGGTGTCGGAACAGGCCAGCACCTTGCCGCCGAGCTGGGCGACCTTCTGGACCGCGTAGATGGCGACGTTACCGGAGCCGTGAACGACGACGTTCTTGCCCTCGAAGGAGTCGCCGCGGCTCTTGAGGTACTCGTCCACAAAGTAGGCCAGGCCGTAGCCGGTGGCCTCGGTACGGGCGAGCGAGCCGCCAAAGGAGAGGCCCTTGCCGGTAAGGACGCCGGTCCACTCGTTGGTCAGGCGCTTGTACTGACCGAACAGGTAGGCAACCTCACGGCCGCCAACGCCCAGGTCGCCGGCGGGAACGTCGGTGTTGGGGCCGATGTGGCGATAGAGCTCGGTCATGAAGGACTGGCAGAAGTGCATGATCTCGTTGTTGGACTTGCCCTTGGGGTCAAAGTCGGAGCCGCCCTTGCCGCCGCCCATGGGAAGGGTGGTCAGGCTGTTCTTGAGGATCTGCTCCAGGCCCAGGAACTTGAGCATGCCCAGGGTGACCGTCGGGTTAAAGCGCAGGCCGCCCTTGTAGGGTCCAATGGCAGAGTTGAACTCGACGCGATAGCCGCGGTTGACCTGAACCTTGCCCTGATCGTCGACCCAGGGAACACGGAACATGACGATGCGCTCGGGCTCGACGAGGCGCTCCAGCAGGGCGGCCTCCTCGTACTCGGGGTGGGCGTCGAGCGCCGGCTGAATGGTGCCAAGGATCTCGGTCGCGGCCTGGATGAACTCAGGCTGCTCGGGATAGCGGGCCTTGAGCTCTTCGAGAACTTTCTGCGTGTAGCTCATGCTTCCTCCAATGATGGGAAACGAAAAATGTTGGTCGCGGCACCCTATGCGCCGCGAGCTTTATCGTGTATGGATAATATCGCACTGTTGCTGCAAAGTTTCGCATAAGCCGATGAGCAGATGTTTCATTTTGATTACGATGCAGGTAGAAGCGTTTTTGAGCACCTGATGAACAAATCGCGTGTTTCGAAGCTGTTTCGTCAACGTGTTCCAAACCACCACATTGGGGACAGGCACCTTTGTGGTGGTGTGGTAGTTAGAGGACGAGTTGATGGTAGTCGGCGGGGGTTATGCGGCCTTCGGTGGCAGCGCGGAAGGCGGCGAGCGCATCGCCGGAGAACGGCATGGCCCAGCACAGGCCGCAGCCGGCGGTGATGGAGCCGGGCAGCGGCATGATGCGCCCGGGCACACCGGCGGCAAGGCACAGCTGCTCGCATTCCATCACATCGAAGGTGCTGTCAAACGACACGATGATCTTGCGCTCATGGTCGAGGGCATCACCGGACGGGCCTTCGCGGTGTGCCTCACGATACGCCGCGGCGGCCGCTTCCTCTTCCGCAGTATGTCCACAGCCACCGCAACCACAGGTACAGGGCTCGGAACCATCGCAAGTGCAAGGCTCTCCCGTGTCGGGGCAAATATCGTGAGACATGGCAACTCCAATCGTCTAGGCGAGTAACTCGGCCGCCGCAAACTCCTCGGGCGTATTGACGTTCTCGAAGCAGAGCGTCGAGCCCGCGGCCTTAACGATCTGCGGCTCATCCATATAACCGGCCTGAACGCGATTGATCAGGCAGCGAATGCGTTGGCGGTCGCAGGAGAGCAGCTCTTGGGCAACCGGCGCACACGCGTCACGGCGCCAGACGGCGCAAAGCGGCTCAATCCCCCGCTCCTCGCGCGGCACGCACACATCGAGCGCCTCGGCCTCAACATGATCGGCAAGCGCGCCGATGAGTTCCGGCGAGACAAACGGCATATCGCAGGCGACGATCGCCACGAGCGGCAATCGGGCCGCGGCCAACGAGCTCGCGATGCCGCGCATGGCACCCGCCGGTCCCTCAAGATCCGACACTATTCGCGGCACCAGACCGCCAAACGCGCGCTGCTCAAGATAGACAAGCTCGCTGGGACGCGAAGTCGTCACGACTAACTCGCCGGCAACTGGCGCCAGCCGACCCAGCACGCGCTCGATGAGTGGCTCGCCGCGAAACGCCATGCGCGCCTTATCGCAGCCCATGCGCGAGGACATCCCGCCCGCCTGGACGACACAAGAAAGATCGGCCCGTCTTACGGTAGTCATACGGCAAACCACCCCCATCGGCATGCTCAAAACCCGGCACACGAAGCCAAATACCGTCGCCGATAAAGCGAGCGGCACGGCAAACCCATGCAAAAACAAAACAGCGCCTTTGCGGCACGCAGCAAGACCGCGAGCACAAAAGCGCTGGTAGCGTGTGGCGGGAACGTATGTGAATCGAACACATCCAAGACGTTTTGCACGCCTCGCAACGGTTTTGAGGACCGCGGAGCCCACCGGAGCCCATCCGTTCCCAAGTGCGGCGATATTTTACCAAACCGAAACGGCTCCATCCCAAAAAGACGAGCAAGAAGTTGCGGTGGAATAGTTCCTGTTTTTGCTGCCAAAGCCCCCAACTAGGAACTATTTCACCGCAACTGAGGAGGTGGGGCGGGGAGGCCGATCTAGCGCAAGGACCTCAGGCCGCCGGCGTCCTTGTCGAGCACCGTAAAGCGCACGGCATCCAGGTGCTCCAAGATGCTGATGGCACGTTTGCGCGACACGCCCAGAGCCTCACGCAGCACGCTCGTGGTGGCAGCGCCGCCGGCTGCCTCAATGGCGGCGGCGACGAGCTCACGCGCATGGACCTCGGCGGAGGCAGACAGGGCAACGTCGCGCTCGACCTTAACGATCGAGCGATTGAGCGAAAGCTCGCGCAGGGCACGCGTCATGGTGTCGCGATCGAGCTGCAACTGCTCGCCCACTTCGGGCAACGTCGGTGCATCGAGGCCGGCTTCGTCCAGCAAGGCAACGATACGTTCGCAGGCCTCGCGCACCACACGCGCCGCGGCGGCAGCGGAGTGCGGGTCGAATACCTCGGCACCCTCGGCGGCACACACGCCACGCGAGCAGCCCTCGGCAATCAGAGCCGCGGCAACGCCATCATCAGCGGCAGGCCACGCAGCATGGGCAACGGCGCCGGGCGTAAAGCCCGTCTCCTTGGAAGACGCCGCGTGCATGGCTGACAGGGTCGCCGCCAGTGCATCCATCGCGGCGTCGAGCACCACGGCGTCCGCCAAGTAGTCCGCATCACCCACAGCAAGCTTGCGAACAGAGCCCTGCGACACCAACCCGCGCAGTGCGGCATCGACCTCGCCTACACCAAGATCCAAAGCGTCGGTAACATCAACCGCCGTAACCGGCAGCATCTGCAGCGCCAGCCAAGCGCCCACACCGCCCGCGGTATCGCCGGACTCAAGCGCCACAAACAGTGCGCGCTCTCCGGCAGAAAGCTCGCGCGAGCGACGGCAGCGCGAAAGCAGCACGCGCCCGCCACCGATGAGCATAACGGGCGAATACGACAGCACCACGGCATGGTCTCCGGCACACAGCGGCAGCGGCTCCTCCAGGCGCACCTGCACGGTACGGGTCTCGCCCACCGCCATGGGGGCCTCACCCTCCAAAAGCATGATGCGGCCGACGACCTCGGCCGTGCCGGCCATCACATGCACGCGCGCGCCCGACTCGAGCACGCGCGGCTTGGTGCCCTCGCGGCCCAGGTAGGTGAACGTCATCATAAAGCGCAACGTCTGGCCAAAGCGGTCCGCCACGCCCAGCATCTCGCCACGGTCAAGCGCCGCGACACCGTCACCAACTAGGTTGAGCGCCACACGCTGACCAGGCAGTGCGCGCGGCGTATCGCCATGCACCTGAATCCCGCGCACGCGACAGACCGTACGCGACGGCAAAGCCATCAGCTCGTCGCCCACCGCAACCGGCGCATCGTGCAGCGTTCCCGTTACGACAGTGCCGACGCCCTTAATCGTAAAGCAGCGGTCAATCGGCAGGCGCGGCGCGGCATCGGTGCGCTCGGCACGGTCGCGGCAGGCATCCCAGCAAGCGGCAACCTGCTCGTCGAGCGTAGCCAGCAGGCCATCGATCCCCTCGCCGGTCTTGGACGACACGGGCACAATCGGCGCGCCCGCAAACACGGTACCCGACAAAAAATCATCGACATCGAGCTCGGCAAGCTCGGTCATCTCGGCATCGGCCAGGTCACACATCGTCAGCGCCACCACCATATGCGTGACGCCCAGCAGCTCCAGCACGTGCACGTGCTCGCGCGTCTGCGGCATTACGCCCTCGACGGCAGAGACCACCAGCACGGCAACGTCGATGCCTGTCGCACCCTGCACCATGGCGCGCAGGTAATGAGCATGACCCGGCACATCGACCAGGCCGACGATCTTGCCGCTCGGCAGCGCCAGCTCGCCAAAACCCAACTCCACCGTCATGCCGCGACGACGCTCAACCTCCAGACGGTCGGGATTCTTACCGGTCAGTGCCTCGATCAGCGCCGACTTACCGTGGTCGACGTGGCCCGCCGTGCCAACGATAACGGGGCATTCCACCAACGCTTCGGCCTCACTCATCGGCGCACCGCCTTCTCAACGCATGCGGCAAGCGTCGACGCCGCCGTCTCGATATCGCGGTCACCCACGAGCGTGCGCACATCAAACAGGACGCGATCGTGCGAGGCGCGCGTGACGACCGGCGTGTCGAAATCTTGGACGAGCGAGCGCTTGAGCGCGTCGACAGACAGGCGCCCGTCGACCGGGCAGACGGCCACGCACATCGTGGGTAGCTCGACGGTAGGAAGCGAGCCGCCGCCGGGAGTCGACGACTCCTCGACGATTTCCACCTGCACGGCGCGCGGGCAACCCGCCTTATCGAGGCCCGCCACCATTAGCTCGCGCAGTTTGCGTGCGCGGCGCTCCAGATGAGCCTGCGGAAGCGTGAGCATGTTTAGCACCGGCACCTCGCGATGGGCCACATCCGCCCCATCCATGTAGATGCGCAGTGTAGCCTCGAGCGCCGCCAGTGCGAGCTTGCCCGGGCGCAGGGCACGCATAAGCGGATGCGACCCGCAGGCCTGGACCAGATCGCGACGGCCCATGATAATGCCCGCCTGTGCGGCGCCCAGCAGCTTATCGCCCGAGCACGACACGATATCGAGCCCCGACGCCACCGAAGCGGGCGTAGTCTCCTCGCCGCCGCGAACCAGGATGTCGTCAGGCAACAGCGCCCCCGAGCCCTGGTCTTCATAGAACAGCAGGCCGTGCTTATGGGCCAGCGCGGCGAGCTCCCTTGAGCTCACTTCCTCGTGAAAACCCTCGATGCGATAGTTGGAAGGATGAACCTTCAGGATCATGGCCGTTTCGGACGTAATGGCGCGCTCGTAGTCGCCCAGATGCGTGCGGTTGGTGGCGCCGACCTCGACGAGTTTGGCGCCCGAGGCCGCCATGACGTCGGGAATACGGAAGCTGCCACCGATCTCGACGAGCTCGCCACGGCTGACGATAACTTCTTTGCCCGCGGCATGAGTCGCCAGCACCAGCAGCACCGCGGCGGCATTGTTGTTGACGACCAGCGCATCCTCGGCACCGGTAAGTGAGCGGATCAGTTGCGCGGCGTGCTCCTTGCGCGACCCGCGCGAACAGGTGTCGACGCTGTACTCGAGCGTGCTGTAGCCGCGCGCAACCTCGGCCACGGCTTTGGCGGCCGATTCCGCGAGCGGGGCGCGACCTAGGTTGGTATGGATGACCACACCCGTGGCGTTGACGGCAGGACGCAGGCTCGGCAGCGCAGAGCGATGCGCACGCCACTCGATGGCCGAAGCAAGGTCGCGCTTAGAGCGCGGGGCGGCACCGGCGCGAATGGCGGCGCGCTCCTCGTCGAGCTCAGCCGTGACGGCGGCATGCACCACCGCGTCGCAGGTCTCCCCCGCCGCCTTCACTACCGGCCACTCGGCAAGCAGCTCGTTGACGGAAGGAATGGCGCGCAGGCGGGCGCGCACCTCATCGGACATGTTCTGGCTATCGCTCATGTGCAGCCTTTCAAAAGAAACGTGGATCAGTCGAATACATCAGCTGAGTCAATTACTCGTTATTATCCTCGCGCACCGCGATCTTTTCCACGCGAACGGCGTTTTCCTGGGTGAGCGCGGCACCCGTCAACGGATCCCAACGCAACGGCGTGTGGTCGAGCGGGCCCACGCCCAAGGCTTGAGCGTCACCGGCATCGCGGCCAAACGAACGCCCACCGGGGGCGGCCGACGTAAAGATGCACGCCGGATGCAGATACGGCGTCGTCTCCACGCGCACGCGGTCGCGGCCCATATCGCTCACGAGCTCAACGACCTCGCCGTCGGCGATACCCATGCGAGCGGCGACATCGGCATTCATCTGCACGGCATCCAGGTCCGATCCGGCCTCGGCGGCACCTTGGGCCGCGAGCCTGCGCGAGGTATGCGACTCAAAGGGTCGATTGCCGCTAATGAGGCGAAACATCCCCGGGCCAGGATCCACCATCGGCGCGATCCAGTTGGGCACACGACCCATGCCGGCTCGCTCCCATACGTCGCTTGCCAGCGCAATCTTGCCGCCGGCAAGCGGAATCACCGGCTCGCCCGTACGCGACGACAGCGCCACGCCCGTATCGGCCCAGCCGCGCTCCTTGAGCTCGTCTAGTTCGATCCCGAAAGGCGCCACCTGGGCAGCCATCAGATCGTCGGATGTAAACCGGAAGTACTCGCCCACGCCGCACGCCTGCGCCAAACCGGCAAAGATCTCCCGCCCCGGTCTCGTGTCGTCATGCAAAATGGGCAGCACGGCGTTGCGGTAGAACACGCGCGAATCATTGGCACCCACGACCGTTCCCACGCCACGGTCGGCCTCCAGATACGTCACATCGGGCAGCACGAAGTCGGAAGCGCGCGCTGTCTCGGACCAGCGAATATCAATCGTCACGAGCAGGTCGAGCTGCTGCAAGATGCCCAACCAAGCCTGCGCATTGCCATAGCCAGCACCGGGGTTACTGGCATAGACGATGAGCCCACGCAAATCGCCGGCCAGAATCGACTGGCCGATGGTCGTGCACAGACCGCGCACCGGATCGACCAGTGGATAGCGCTCGGACCCCAGCTTGGGCTCGCGCGGCACCGGCGGCGTCGCAAAGCGCGTGGGATCGAGGTCGCCCAACACAAGCGGCGTGGGCGGATTGAGCGCGCCACCCGCATGTCCAATACAGCCCAGCAGCACATCGACCAGGCAGATAGCACGCGCGGTCTGGGTGCTGTTGGCATACGCAATGCCGATGCCACCATGAAAGCCAGCGTCCACCACCGCAGCAGGCGCCGCCACAGCCAAATCACGCGCAGTCGCACGGATATCGTCCGCCGACACGTCGCACATCGACTCGGCCCACTCGGGCGTCCAAACAGCAGCCGCCTGCGCCAGCTCGTCAAAGCCCGTGGCATGGCGGGTCACGAACTCGTGGTCATACAGATCCTCGGCAATCAAGACATGAGCAATACCCAACAGCAGCGCCAAGTCGCAGCCCGGACGCACGCGCAGCCAGCGGTCGGCAAGCGCGGCCGAGCCACTGCGCCGGGGGTCAACCACGATAATCTTCGCCCCGCGCCGGCGTGCATCGTTGAGTGCGTCAACGGCTCCCATCGTCGACGAATCGACAATGGAACGCCCCAAATACATGATGCAATCGGTATGTGACAGGTCGGAGGCGGGGCTGTAGCCCAGGCTGTGTTCCCAACCGGTAAGTCGGCTTACCTCACAGGCACCATCGGCACCGTACACGTTGGGCGAGCCCAGCGCATGCATAAAGCGATACGCCCAGTAGCGGTCGAACGAGGGAACGCCGAGCGTCATGCCCAGCGCACGCGGACCATGCCCGTCGACAATCCCCCCAAGGCGCGCTGCAATCTGCGCGAACGCCTCGTCCCACGAAATCACATCGAACCCCGAGCCATTAGTTCGTCGGCGCATGGGGTGCACAATGCGATCGCGCTCGTCAAACGGCATTGCCAAGCGATGCCGTCCGCGGGCGCATAGGGCACGCGCCGCGCACGGATGCCCCGGCACCGGCAACTCGGCCACCACACGCCCATCCTCAACATGGGCCGCAAAGGCGCAATCGGCATAGCATCCCCCGCATGTGGTCACCACGGCGCGACCGTCACGCTTCACAGCAGATGCCATCTCGATTACCCCTTTCATCAGCCAAACACAACAGGCCAAAAGCCCGGCAACGAACCTCAGGCCCAAAAAGCCTCCCGCACGGCAACGCCCCGCGGGAGGCCCAACGTCAAACAGACGGTACTTTACGCCTCGGACTTCTTGGCGTAGATAAACCAGTAGCCGAGCGCAACCAGAACCGCGCCGCCCACGATGTTGCCCAGCGTGGCGGCGGACAGGTTAAACGCAATACCCGCGGCGTTGAGCGCATCGGCGCCGGCGACGTCGGCACCATAACCGCATGCATGCATCACGGCACCCATGGGCAAAAAGTACATGTTGGCAACGCAGTGCTCAAAACCGCAGGCCACAAAGGCGGCGATGGGCAGCAGAATGCCCACAACCTTATCGACCACGGTCTTGCCGGCGGTACCGATCCACACGGCCAGGCACACAAAGATGTTGCACAGGATGCCGCGGAAGAAGATCGTCACCCAGTCGATCGTCACCTTGCCGGCGGCAACGCTCACCATGGAATTGGCGACCGCCTCGCCGTTGAGCTTGTAAATTCCGGCCATGTACACCAAAAAGACGATGAACAGGGCACCGACAAAGTTACCGACCCATACGACGACCCAAGCCTTGAGCATCTGGACCAGGGTGATCTTTTTGCTCTTGAGCGCGCAGACCATAAGCGAGTTACCGGTGAACAACTCGGCGCCACACACCAGCACCAGCACCAGGCCCAGGCAAAAGCACAGGCCGCCCACGACGCGCTGGGCGCCCCAGCCCAGCGTGCTATCGCTCAAGAACACGGTAAAAAACAGGCCACCGAAGGCAATAAACGCACCGGCGAACATTGCCAACAGAAAGGCCTTTGCGACCGGCAGGTTAGCCTTGGTTACGCCGGCGGCCTCGGTTTTGGCCTCGATCGCGGCGGGCGCCAGGCAATCGGGAGCGGGGTACTCCACCTTGGAATCTGCCATGTCAATCACTTCTTTCCTAATCAGCAGGGACAAGCGCTCCTATTGCTCTTGCCCCAAGCGGACAAAGTGGGAAAAGTCGTTGGCGGCCACGGCGTCGTACACGGCGTCGACGGCCTCAAAGACCTCCGGGGACATGGGGTTGTAGAACTCCGTATCGCCCGGCTGAATCCCTATGAAGACGATATCTTCGCACGATTGTTCAATCTCTTCGATCAGAATCGACAAAGGGAGCGAATGCGTGGTGAACATCGACTTGCGTGCCACATCACGCTTGTCGAGCAAGCGGATGGACCCGACGGGCAGCGCCATGTCGGCGGCATCGACCAAGACCAGACGCGGCGGACGCTCGCGCTTGACCTCGATGATGTCATCCTCGGGCGTTTGGCCTCCGTCGATGGTGTACCAACCGGCGATGGGCGCGTCCTCCATCTTTTTGGAGAGCACGGGGCCGGCGGCATCGTCGGCACGTAGCACGCTTCCCGCCGTGAGTACGATACCCGCAAACGGGGCGCCGTTCACACGTCCATCCACAACGCGACCCATTACTGCAACCTTCCCGTCAGATACACGCCCGACACATCGCGCACGCGCTCAACCAGATCGCGGAACTTCATTAAGAACGCGACCTGCTGGGCATGCAGGCCAAAGTCGTCGTCGAACACCGAGATGCCGGCCTTAGCCGACCCACGAAAACCGCGCTCGTCGAGCAGCGCATCGCAGGCCTCGAGCAGCGACGGCACCGCCGCCTTGTCGAGCTGGCACTCGCCAAAGGAGCGGATGGCTTCGAACTTGGTCTTGGCCTCTCCCTCCGGCAGCGCGTCGACGAGCGAATAGAACACATCCACCGGCACCGACAGGCGCGGCTCAAAGCAGTCGAGCACGCCGGTGTGGTGGCCCACGGCGAGCGTGTAGTACAGCACGTCGCAGGCCTCCTGGGGAACGTCTTCCTCGGTCTCCACAAACTTACGCGTGAGCTCATAGAAGACCACCTGGTCGGGCGTATGGCCCAGGCAGGGGTCGGCGACGCCCTCGGCGGCCTCGTCGCTTGCGCGCGAGGCATCGCCAAAAGAGCCGCCGAGCATACCGGGGCCCGCAAAGTAACCAGAGCGGTCCGTGAGCTCCATCTAGCGACCTCCGGCCAGCACCAGATCCTGCAGCGCCGAGTACACCTCGACGCGGCGCGGATCGTCCTGCTTGTCGATGAGCAGCGCCATGGCACCGCGGATATCGCCCTTGGGCGCACCCTCGAGCGTGTCCATAAACTCGTTGGCCAAATCGCGGCCGTAACGGTAGCCGCTCATGGCGCGAGCCTCGCGCTCGATGGCCACGCGCAGCTTGTACGGCACGCCGGGGTGCAGGATATCGGCCTGCTCGCCGGCGGCCTCCACCGTGGTCTCGGTATGGAGCTTTTGGTCCAGCAGACCGAGCGCCATGGCAAAGCCGTAGACGGTCTGCGCGGGGCTGGGCGGGCAGCCGGGGATGTAGACGTCGACCGGCAAGATCTTGTCCGTGCCGCCCCAGACGCAGTAGTTGTCGTAGAAGATTCCGCCGGTGCAGCCGCACGCGCCATAGGACACCACGATCTTGGGATCGGGTGCGGCCTCAAAGGCGCGCAGGGCCGGCATGCGCATGGCACGCGTCACGGCGCCGGTGTACAGCAGCACATCGGCGTGACGGGGCGAGGGCACGACCTTGATGCCAAAGCGCTCGACGTCAAAGACGGGCGTGATGGAACCGAAGATCTCGATCTCGCAGCCGTTGCAGCCGCCACAGTCAACGCGGTAGACGTACACCGAGCGCTTGATCTTCTTAAGAAGGGTCGCCTTGGCCTTCTCGATGCTCTCGTCGAGCTCGATCTTGGTCGGGCGGTACTGAAGCCGCTCGGGCAAAAGCGTGGGTTCGGCCATGGTTACTCCTCCTTCGTTTCAAAATCCATGATGATGCCCTCGACCGGCGCCGGACCGGCGGGAATCTCGGGCGCATCGGGGTTGAGCTCGCGGTCGATATACTCCGGGTTCACGCCGTGGCCGCCCAGATACTCCATGCCGGGGCCCTGAGGCTCACCGGACGCAAGCGTCTCGTTGGCAGCCATGCCGTGCGCGTTGCCGGTCTTTACGGCCGATGCGGCGCGCAGGGCGTCGAGCTCGCGCTTGCACTCCTGGCACATACCGACGGTACGGGCGGCCTGGATGGCCTCCATGCCGCCGGTCTTTTGCAGCAGGCGCTTGGCGTAGTCGATCTCCTTATGCGGGGCAAACGGCTTGCCGCAACGCGAGCAGTGCTCGAGCGTGTAGACGCTCTTGCTGGTGAGGTCGTCCTTGCTCATGACGGCCAGCTCAAACTCCTCGGTGAGCTTGATGGCCTCCATGGGGCAGGCCTCCTCGCAGCGGCCGCAGAAGATGCAGCGGCCGTAGTCGATCGACCAGGTAATGGTATCGGCCGCAAGGTCGGTGTCCATGCGAATGGCATCGGCCGGGCACGCCACGCCGCAGGCACCGCAGGCGATGCAGAGCTCGGCATTGTGCTCGGGCTTGCCGCGCATGTCCTTGTTGGTGGGGAACGGCGCAAACGGGTACTTGACCGTCGCGTCGCCGGCCTTGGCGTTTACCTTCCAAAGCTTCAGCATATTAGAGCGCCTCCTCATCGAGCGGAGCGGCCACGGTGCCCTCGCCCGCAAGCGGCGACTTGTCGCGCCAGACGTTCTCGAACTGCTCCTTATCGAGCACGTGGTCGCGCTTGGCGGCGACATCGGTCACCGTTACGCGGTCGGTGCAGGAGTAGCACGGGTCGAGCGAGCCGACGATCAGCGCCGCGTCGCCCACGGTGTTGCCGCGGAACATGTAGCGCAGGACCGGCCAGTTGCTGTACGTGGCGGCCTTGGCGCGCCAGCGGTAGCACTTCTGGTTGTTGCCGAGCATGGCCCAATGCACGTCCTCGCCGCGCGGCGCCTCGGTGGCACCGATGGCGTACTTGTGCGGGGTGTACTCCCAATCCGTGGTGAGGATGGGACCCGACGGGCAGTTCTCGAGCATGGTCTCGATCATGTCGATCGAATCGTAGACCTCCTGGATGCGCACGGCGGTACGGCCGAAGGCATCGCAGGTGTCGGCCGTAGCGGCGTGCATCTTTTGGACATCCGGATCGGCATAGCCGTCGAAGGGATGATCAAAGCGCACGTCGCGGGCATAGCCCGAACCGCGCATGAGCGGGCCGACCGGCGAGAAGTCGCGTGCGATCTTGCGGTCCAAGATGCCGATGCCACTCGTACGCTCAATAAAGTTGGGCGTCGAGAGCAGCACGTCGACGAGCTCTTGAACCTCGGAGCGCAGCTGGTGGATGGTCGTGAGCGTGGAGAGCTTCTGCTCGGCCAAAATGTCGCGACGCACGCCGCCGATCACGTTGAGGCCGTAGGTCTTGCGGTGACCGGAGAGCTTCTCGGCCAGGTCCATGGACTTCTCGCGGACGCGGAAGAACTGTTGGAAGCCGGAGTCGAAGCCCGTGTAGTGCGACGCCAGGCCAATGTTGAGCAGATGCGAGTGCAGGCGCTCGACCTCGAGCATGATGGCGCGGATGTACTGGGCGCGCGGCGGGACATGAATGCCCTGGGCGCGCTCGACGGCCTCGGCATAGGCCACCGAGTGGGCGCAGCCGCAGATGCCGCAGATGCGGTCGGCGAGGAACGTCACGGCGTCATAGTTCAGACGCGTCTCGGCGACCTTCTCCATGCCGCGGTGCACGTAGAACAGACGGTAGTCGGCGTCGACGATCGTCTCGCCCTCGACGAACAGGCGGAAGTGGCCGGGCTCGTCGGAGGTAATGTGCAGCGGGCCCATGGGGACGAGCGTGGTCTCCTTGCCCTTGGTATCGGCCAAGAACTCGTAGTTTTCCATGTCGCTCGCGGGAGCGGGACGGAAGCGGTAGTCCATGGAGTCCTTACGCAGCGGATACAGGCCGCTGGGCCAATCGTCGGGCAGCACTAGGCGGCGACGATCGGGCAGACCCTCGGGGATCAGGCCGAACATGTCGCGCAGCTCACGCTCGCCCCACACGCAGGCGGGGACGAACGGCGTCACGGACGGGAACGTCATCTTGGCGGGATCAACCTCGGTGCGCACGGTCACCCAGCCGGGATCCTCCCCCTCCATGGAGATGACGTAGTACACGGCGTAACGGCCGCACAGACTGCGCTCATCGTTACCGATGATCACGGGAATCCAGCCGTAGCGCTCGTAGTACAGGTAGTGGACGGCCTCGGGCAGCTTGTCCTGCTTGACGGTAATCGTCAGCTGGTCCTCGCACTGCCACTCGACCTTCTCGATGCAGCCCGGAACGGCGCGGCGCAGGGCCTCGACATGGCTCTCGCAGCGACGGGCATACACCTTGTTCTCAGTTTCAATCATTCGTTACTCCACCTCGCTCTGAGCGGTCTCGGTACCGAACACAGCGCGGTACATCGGCGTCGCGTGAAGTTCCTCGGTGCTCTGCTCGAGCACGATGCCGGTCGCGGTCTCCACACCGTGCACGAGGGGCAGCGGGGTGGCGATGCCAAACCACAAGATCATGACAGCCAGGATGATTTCGGGGATAAGCATGAGCACCGGGGCCTCATGCTTATCCATGCCCTGGGGCGCATGACCGAATACCGACTTGAGTGCGATGCGGGTGAGCGCGGATATGGCCACGGTAAGACCGAGGGCGACCACGACGACCAGCCACATGGGACCGGCGGTAACACCGGCGACAAAAGTCAGGAACTCGGAGATAAACATGCCAAAGGGCGGGAAGGCACCAAGACCGAGCAGCGCCAGGACGGCGAGCGTGGCGGTTGCGGGGGCAACCTCGACGACACCCTGGATCTTGGCCAGGCTACGCGTGCCAAAGGCGTGCTGAATGTTGCCGGACACGCAGAAGGCAAGCGTCTTGGTAAAGCCGTGGAACACGCAGTGCAGCAGGGCCGCGGCGATACCCAGCGGGCCACCGATACCCAGGCACAGGGCGATAACGCCCACGTTCTCCACAGACGAGTACGCAAAGCGGCGCTTGAGGTCGTCCTGGCGGAACATAGAAAGTGCCGCTACCAAAATGGACAGCGTGCCGACGATCAACAGCAAAAGCTGCGGATACTCGGCGCCCACGGCCTGGATAGTAAAGCCGTAGAAGCGCATGATCACAAGCATGGCGCACTTAAGCAGCACGCCCGAGAGCAGGGCCGAGACAGGGCTCGGGGCCTGGGAGTGGGCATCGGGCAGCCAAGTGTGCATGGGGAACAGGCCGGCCTTGGTGCCAAAGCCGATCACGACAAATGCAAAGGCGAGGCGCATGAGCGTCGGGTCGAACTGGTCGGCATACGGCAGCACGCACGACAGGAATGCGGCCTCGTGGGCGTTGGGAATCACGTCGGCGGCGTTGGCGTAGATCAGCAGCGTACCGAACAGGCCAAAGGCCACGCCGGCGGTGCAGACCATCGCATACTTCCAAGAAGCCTCGAGGGCCGTCTTGTTCTTGTAGATACCCACGAGGAACACGGTGGAAAGCGTGGTTGCCTCCACGGCAGCCCACGTGAGGATCATGTTGTTGGACAGGCACGCGAGCAGCATGGTGAACACGAACAGGCTAAACAGCGCAAAATACTGCTTGGCGCGCTCGGCGGGCATGGAGCCCTCCTCGATATCGGCCTTTACATAGGGCAGCGAGAACAGCCCGGTAAGAAAACCGATAAAGCCGATGAGCAGCACAAAGATGGCACCCAGCGAATCGAGGTGGAACCACAGGCCAAGAGCGCTCGCGGTTTCGCCGCTCATAAGGACGTCACCGGCCGTCATAATCGACAGCACCAGGACGGCTGCGACGGAGACCAGGTTGAGACCGGCAAACACGTTATAGGACGTGTTCTTGGGCAAAAACGCCATGACCAGCGAGAACACCAAAGGAGTCGCGAGCAGGGCGAGAATCAACGTTTCCATGGACTACCCCCTCAGCTCGGACAGGTCGCGCGCATCGAGCGAGTGGGAGTCGTCCCAAATGCGACGCACGACGATGGACATGATGATGACGGCAAAGATGGCGTCGGTGGCGATACCGATCTCGATGATCTCGGGAGCGGTGGGGGCCAAAAGCGCGAGCGTCACGTGGCTGCCGTTTTCCATAAGGCAGTATCCAAAGATCTGCTTCATGATGTTGCGCTGCGAGATGATGCAGGTAAGGCCCACAAAGAAGTGAGCGAAGCTAATGGCGAGCGCAGGCGTTGCGACCTCGGCCGTGGGCAGGCTGATCTGCGTCACGACGGCAAAGCAGATCGCGACCTCCACGGCGATGATGCAAATGGCCCACGCGGGCTTAAGGCCGGCCTTGAGCGATGCATCGCTCGGCTCGCCCATCTTCTTATATGCGCGGTTGAGGATATAAGGAACCAGGACGACCTTGGTGATAAAGGCGGATCCGGCCCACATAAGCAGCTCCTGCGCACCGGTAGTGGCACCGAGCGTAGCGAGCAGTCCCACGAGCACCAGCGACTGCACCGCATACCAGCGGATGGCGTGCTTGATGTTCTTGGAGACGACCACCATGGTGGACGTGACGATCAGAAGGCCGCCAAGGATGTTGACGATCGAATAACCCATGTCGTTCTACCTCCTAACCGATCCAGCTGGCCGAAAGCGGGCCGCTGACGATGACCATGATGATGAGCACGATGAACACGAACGCCATCGCGCGGGGAAGCGGGGCTCCCGCAGCGACCTCTTCGCTCGGCTCGCCGGGCAGGCAATAGCCCATCCACTTGAGGAACCAGGCGAAGGTGGCGACGGTCTCGGCAACCATGATGCACACGAGCACCAGGATCGCGACATTGCCGGCACCCACAGAGAAGCCGCCGGCGATGATCTGGAACTTCGAGAAGAACGTGTTCATGGGCGGCACGCCGGCAATAGCGAGTGCCGCGACACCAAAGCCCACGCCCGAGATCGGGTACTTCTTTACGATGCCGCGAAGCTTGGGCAGCATACGCGTGCCGAGCGTAAAGGAGAACGAACCGGCGATCAGGAAGAACAGCGTCTTGGCGAAGGCATGGTTAAAGATGTGGCACACGGCGCCATCGAAGGCGAGCTGGCTACCAAAGACCGAAAGGCCCAGACCAAAGAACACGTAGGAGAGCTGGGCGATCGTGGAGAAGGCCAGCAGACGCTTCATGTCCTTTTGCGGCAGGTACATAAGGAAACCAAAGAGCATGGTGACCATGGCGTCGATAATGGCGACCCAGCCCACAATCTCGGGAATCTCCCCGGCAGAGACGAGCGCACGAGCGAACACGCACACGCCGACCTTGACCATCGAGGCGCCATGCAGGTAGGCCGAAACAGGCGTCGGCGCCTCCATGGCCGAAGGCAGCCACATGTACATGGGGACCTGTGCGGACTTGGCCCAGGCCGCAAACAACACGAGCAAAAGGACGATAGCCTTGAGCTTGGCGTCGAGGCCGGCAATCGCGGTGATGGCGAAGGTGCCGGTGTGGGCAAACACGATGGCGGCACCCAGATACAGGCCGAGTGCACCGATATGCGTGATGATCAGAGCCTTCATGCCGGCCTTCTTGGCCGTAGGCGACATGTAGTAGCTAATGAGGCCCCAAGAGCACGCACCCGTGATCTCAAAGAACACGAGCTGGCCCAAAAGGGTCGAGCTGTACACGAGGCCGGCCATGGCGCCGATGAAGGTCGCGAGGTACGCGTAGAAGCGACGACGCGGCGCGTCGGGATGCTCACGGTTATTCTCGCTCATATAGGGAATCGAATAGATCACGACAAGCAGGCCGATACCCACAAAGGCGGGCGCGAGCAGCGTGCTCATACGATCGAAGGTGAATCCCATGACGAGGGTCTGCCCAAACGAGATCAGGGGGACCTGCGTGTCGGGCATGCCGGCGCCAGCGAAATTCGCGGCGAGGGCGATGGTGCAGACCGTCGAGACGGCGGCACCCAAAACGCTGAACCACTTGGCGTACGGACGGGGGAACAGGGCGACGAGCACCGAGGCCACCATCGGGGCCGCGATAGCGACCAAGCCGAGAAGGGACAGACTGACTGCAAATGACATTGTTTCTCCCTTCTCCTACACGCCGACGACCACGAAGACAAACGCCAGAACGGCGATGCCCACGACGGCCCAGGTCTGATTGCCGAGCACCTTAAAACGCGAGCGCGAGCAAGAGTTCTCGATCACGCCGCACACGACAAAGTCGATCAGGCACTTCACCAGGAAGATGACCGCGCCCAGAACGGCGGCGGCGCCCACGGTCGCGGGCTCGCCCCAGGGAACGAAGATCGCGCAGAACCAGGCGACGACCAGGACCTGTTTCATAGACATGGCAAGCTTGGCCATGGCGAGCGACGGGCCGGAAAGCTCGGCGAGCGGGCCTTCCTGAAGCTCCTGCTCGGCCTCGGCCTGGTCAAACGGCAGCTTGCCGAGCTCCATGTAGCAGGCAATCGCAAAGGCGATGCCGGCGAGGATCACGGCGACCGGCGCGTCGATGGCGCCCGTCATGATGTGCTGGCCCATGGTGGCGATGTCGGTGGAGCCGCAAACCAGGGCGGCGGCAAACAGCGCCAGCAGCATGGACGGCTCGATGAGCACGCTCATGAGCAGCTCGCGAACGCCGCCGATACCGGCGTAGGCGTTGGACGAATCCACACCGCAGAGGGCGAAGAAGAAGCGGGCGAGCGCCAGGCTGTACATGATGGTGATGGCGTCACCAAAGACCGGAATGGGGCTTTGTGCCGTAAAGAGCGGCAGACCCATCGCGAGCATAAAGGCGACGGCGAAGAACAGCGGCGGCATGATGCGCAGCGCAAAGCTCGCATCCTCGCTTTGGGACTCGGGGCGCGCAAAGAGCTTGGCCAGGTCGCGATAGTCCTGCATGATACTGGGGCCGCGACGGTTGTGCATCTTGGCGCGGATCACGCGGCCGAGACCGGAGAAGAACGGCGCGACGGCCATGACGACCACGCCCTGCAGAACGGCAAGTACGATGTTGTTCATGCTCTCCCCTCCTTAACCCATTTGCACGGCGAGCACGAGGAACACCACGAGTGCCGCGACGATGTAGCAGATATAGATGCTGTAGTTGCCGCCCTCGAGCTTAGTCGCGAGGTCGGCGAGCTTCTCGACACCCTTATGCGGGGCATCGACGAGAACCTTGTCGGGTACGGGCTCCACAGCCTCGGCCACACCGGTGAGCTTCTGGAAGAAGTGCGCGATGGACCAGCAGACGGCCGTGCAGCGGTCGCGCAGCGTGTAGAGCGGCTGCATAAACCAGGACACCTCGGAGGCAAAGGTCGTGGCCACGACGGGCATATGCTCGTTGGGAGCATAGCCGCATGCCCACGGCTGGGACTTCTGCACCTTGCCGACGGTCTTGAGCTTGCGATAGCCGCAGGCAAGGCCGACAAGCACCACGAGCGCAATAGCGATCGCGGGCGTGGAGGTGGCAGCGCCGGAGTACTGGTTCATGAGTTCCATGCCCTCGGCGGCAAACACGCCACCGTACGGATGCAGCACGGACGCGGCGACATCGACCAGCACGGGCGCGATCACGGGAGCGCCAATGCCCAGCACGACGCAGATGGCCGCGAGCAGGCCCTGCGCAAACACCATGGGGGCGGGAACCTCCTTGGCATTGGCCGCAGCCTCGGAACGGGGCGCGGAGGCAAAGGAGACGCCATAGGCCTTGACGAAGCACGTGACAGCCAGCGCGCCGGTAATGGCAAGCGCGACGGCAGCGAACACGGCCACGATCATGACGGCCTTGTCGCCCTGCATGGCGGCATTAAACAGCGACTGGTAGGTAAACCACTCGGAAACAAAGCCGTTAAAGGGCGGGATGGCCGAGATGGCAAGCGCGCCAACGAGGAAGCAGATGGCCGTTGCCGGCATACGACGGAACAGGCCGCCCATCTTCTCCATATTGCGCGTACCCGTGGAGTACAGCAGCGCACCGGCGCCCAGGAACAGCTCGCCCTTAAACATCGCGTGGTTAAACGTGTGGTAGAGGGCAGCCATCAGAGCTAGGACGGCGATGCCGACAGAGTTGAGCGCCATGGCGGCCATGGAGGCGCCGACACCGAGCAGAATGATGCCGATGTTCTCGACGGAGTGATAGGCCAGCAGACGCTTGATGTCATGCTCCTGCAGGGCGAAGGCCACGCCGAGGACCGACGAGATCGCACCGAAGACCATGACCATAAGGCCCCACCAGACCTGAACGCCCGAGGCGGAGAGCAGGTCGAGACCAACCTTGAGGATACCGAAGATACCGATCTTGATCATGCCGCCGGACATGAGGGCCGACACGTTGGACGGCGCCTCGGGATGCGCCTTGGGCAGCCAGCCGTGCAGCGGGATGATACCGGCCTTGGCGCCAAAGCCAAAGAAGGCGAGCACGAAGCACACGGATGCGACCGCGGGGCTAAACTGTGTGACGCGGAAATCCGCAAAGGCAAAGGAGCCACCGGCGAAGTTGGTCATGGTGAGGAAGCTCGCCATGATGAGCACAAAGCCCACGTGCGCGATCACAAAGTAGAGCCAACCACCGTGGATGGAGTTCTCGTTCTCCTCGATCACGACCAGGAAGTACGAGGTCAGCGACATGAGCTCAAAGGCGACCAGGAACCAAAACACGTTGTCGGCGGTGATGACGAGCATCATGGACGCCACGAAGGTGTTAAAGAAGAAGCCGGCGCGGCCTTTTTTGCCCGGGTACTCATCAAAGTAGTTGAGACCGTAGATCGAACCGGCAAACGCGAGCACCGAGATGAGCGCCACGAACAGGCCGGACAGCTGATTGAGCAGCAGCTGGAAATGGGCAAACGGGAAGAACACGATGGTGTCGACCGACGTGACATCGCCCAGCACGGCCTGGATACCGGCCACAAACGAAAGCACCGCGGCGACGGCGCCGATAAGGCAGCCGGCGGTCTTGGCGGCGTTATCGGCCTTGATCAGCAGAACCGAGGCGAGCGCACCGATGCACGAGACGGCAAGCGATGCGATAAACAGCGTCATGCTATCCATTCTTTACGCTCCCTTCTGCTTTCTCGGACAAGCCCTGGGCCACAGCGGTAACGTCGACGACCGGACCGTTTTCGATCGAGCGCAGGCGCTTGGCCTCGTCGAGCTCGCGATCGGCCGCGCCGCCCATGACGGTCAGCGCCTTGGTGGGGCACGCCGCCACACAATGCGGGCCGTCCGGATCGAAGGCGCACAGGTCGCACTTGACAGCGCAGGTGTACTGGCCGGGAGCCCACGTAAGAAGGCTGCTCAGGGACTTAGGATACGAAGGCGTCGGATCGCACATGCCTGCGACACCGGCGATAGACGTGCCATCGGGATGGATGGCTCCGAAGGGGCACGCGATGGCGCACAGCCTGCACCCGATGCACTCCTGCTCCTTGACGTGGATGCGGTCGCCATCGTGCTCGATGGCATTCACCGGGCAAACCTCGGCGCAGGGGGCACCCTCGCAATGGTGGCAGGCAAGGGCGGCCGAAATACCGCCGGTCTTCACGAGCGCCAGGCGCGGCGTATCCTGAAGACCCTGCATCCGGTGGGCGTCGGCACAGGCGGACTGGCATGTTCCGCAGCCGATGCACCTCTCCGGGTTGATGTCGATGAAGCGGTTCATCCCCACTTCCTTTCAAAATAACGGGCCGGGCTCCCGAACGTACGGGACGCCCGGCCCAAAAAGCCAACGAGAACGGGACTACACGATTTGGTTCACGTGCGCCTCGTCGTCGAACTTGGCGGCGCCGGGCTCAACGTCCTGAGGAGCGGCGGCGTCCACCAGAGCCTGCTTGAGCTCGGTGTACTGACGCTCGACCTCGCCCTCGGCCCAGACCTGGTCGGCGATAGCGTCGACCTGGCAGGCGGAGAACTTGTCCTCGGGCGTGTGCGAGACCGGGTCGACCTTGTGCATGGTCAGCTCGTTGCACTTGCCGATCCACCACTGGTAGGTCATATAGACCGTGCCCTTGTTGATACGGTCGCTCACGTCGGCGCGGCTGTATACCTGACCGCGGCGGCTGTGAATCGAGACGATGTCGCCGTTCTTGATGCCGCGCGCCTGGGCGTCAGCGGGATTCATGCGGACAAAACCGGGCTCATCGGCAAGCAGCGCCAGCGTCTTGCAGTTGCCGGTCATCGAACGGCAGCTGTAGTGGCCGACCTCGCGGACGGTGCACAGAATGAGCGGGTACTCATCGTCGGGAAGCTCGGAGGGCGCCTCCCAGTCGTGCGCCATCAGGTTGGCGCGGCCGTCCTTGGTGGTGAACTTGCCACCAGCGAACATGTCGGGCGTACCGTGGTCGTTCACATCGGTGCTCTTGACCGGCCACTGGGCGTAACCGCCCTCGGGAGCCATCTTCTCGTAGGTCGCGCCCACAAAGTTGGGGCACAGGCTAATGCACTCGTTCCAGATCTGCTCGGTGTTGTCGTAGTGCATGGGGTAGCCCATGCGCGTGGACAGGTCCGCGAAGATCTCCCAGTCGTGGCGGCACTCGCCCTTGGGCGGAACGGCCGCGTCAAAGTGCTGGAAGCTACGGTCGGATGCGGTAAAGACACCCTCGTGCTCGCCCCAAGAGGTAGCGGGCAGGATGACGTCGGCGAGCATGGTCGTCTGCGTCATAAAGATGTCCTGGCAAATGAACAGATCCAGCTCGGAGAGCGTCTTGCGCATACCGGCCGAATCGGGCTCGGTCTGCACCGGGTCCTCGCCGTAGTTGTAGAAGCAGTGCACCTTGCCCTCGTCGACCAGGTGGCCCAGATCGGTGAGCTTGTAGCCCTCCTCGAGCGGGAGCTTTTCCTCGGGCACGCCCCAAGCTTTGGCAAACTTGGCACGCACTGCGGGGTCGGTGACTTTCTGGTAGCCAGGGTACAGGTTGGGCAGCATGCCCATATCGCAGGAGCCCTGGACGTTATTCTGACCGCGCACGGGCGCGAGGCCGGAATTGGGTTTGCCGATCTGGCCGGCAACGCAGGCGATGGAGGCGATGGTGTGCACCGTCTTCAGGTTCTGCTTCTGCTGGCATACGCCCATGCCCCAGCCAATGATGGCAGAGGGCTTCGCCGTGGCGTACATCTCGGCAGCTTGGTGGATCAACGCGGGCTCGACACCCGTGATGTCCTGTACAGATTCGGGAGTGTAGTTCTTGATGGTCTCCCACCACTCGTCAAAGCCGTTCGTGTGCTCGGCGACGAATTCCTTGTCGTAGAGGCCATCGTTGACCAGACAGTTGGCAAAGGCGTTGAGGAACGCAACGTTGCAACCGTTCTTGATCGGAAGGTAGAGATCGGCGATACGCGCGGTTTCGATATGGCGCGGATCGGCGACGATGATCTTGCAACCCTTTTCTTTGGCTCGCACGATACGCCTTGCGACGATGGGGTGCGAATCGGCAGGGTTATAGCCGAAGAGGAAAATGCAGCCCGCATCCTCCATACCGGGGATGGAGCATGACATGCAACCTGAACCAACCGTGTCCATCAGACCGAGGACAGTAGGGCCGTGTCAAGTACGGGCGCAGTTGTCCACGCTGTGGGTGCCGATGCACGCACGCGTAAACTTCTGCATGACGTAGTTCGCCTCATTGCCGCCGCCTCGAGAAGAGCCGGTGGTCATGACAGCATTAGGACCATATTCGTCAATTATGGCCTGCATCTTAGATGCGGTGAAATCCAGTGCCTCGTCCCAGCTTACGCGCTCAAGATCCGCGCCCTTAGTGCGGCGGATCATCGGGTGCAGTACGCGAGGAGTCAAGATCTTGGTGTCGTTGATGAAGTCGTAGCCGCTCATGCCCTTAAGGCACAGCTCGCTCTGGTTGGTGATGCCGTTGAGCGGTTCGGTGCCCACGACCTGGCCGTTTTGGACCAGGAGGTTAAACTGGCAACCGGCGCCGCAGTACGGGCAGATCACTTTATGCTTCTCCATGACACCCTCCTTCCTTTTTCTGCTACCGAATGCTCGGTACTTATTTGACAATCATTGGGCTTGTCGCCCCAACGCTTACGCCTCGTTTTCGATGGTGGCGCGGGCACGCTCGGCAGTCAGTTCTGCCAGGCGCTCCTCGTCTACCAGGGTGAGGCCCTTGGTCGGGCACGCCTCGGCACACGCCGGACCGCCGGGACGGTCCACGCACAGGTCGCACTTGAGCACGAAGCTCTTGGTCTGCGAACCCACGCGAACGTCGCCCATCAAGACCGGAACCTGCGTGGTCGCCACGCTCACGGCGCCAAAGGGGCATGCCATGACGCAGCTCTTGCAGCCGATGCAGTTGTCCTCGTTAACGCCGATACGATGGTTCTTTGGATCAAAGAACAAGGCGCCCGTAGGACAGGCCTTCGCGCACGGGGCATCCTCGCAGTGATGGCAAGCCACCGGTGCGGAGATCTCGTACGTACGCGTCACGCGCAGGCGCGGCGCGGCGATGTTGCCGGGGATGTCGTGCGCCTCGATGCACGCCGCCATACAGGTTTGGCACCCAATGCAGCGTGAGGAATCGGCTACGACTCGTTTATTGCCCATGTTGTTCACTCCCTCCTGAATCCCATGCCGGAGAGACCCTGTCGACGTTGCCCCGGACCGCCCGTGGTCCGGCATCGGCGTATCGAGTGCATGCGGCGAAACAGGCACTTCGATAGAATTCCTCCAACGATATACAGGTTAAATATACGCAGTTGCAGGTGGCAAACTTGAGCATAGGCCCTGCAATACGGGTGTATTGCAGGGGTTTTGGCAGGTTGGAATTATTCTCTAGAAGCTATAAAGGTGAGTGTATTACATGCGTACATCCAAGGGAGATTTCACGCTCGTTTCTGAAGGATGTAGTACGTTTGTAATATCGTTTACACTCAATTACTCTAGTGCAATAAAGTAGTGGTTGTAAGATTGGCTATTATTAGCCGATGTTGTATTTGACTATTCAAATTGCACGCTCATTAAGGGAGGCCAGTGATGTCATCGACTCAAAAACGAGCCATCCTGCAGGTGCGCATTCGCGAGGAAGACAAGCAGCATGCCGAACGTCTCTACGACGCCATGGGCACATCGCTCGCCGAGGCTGTCCGTCTATTTGTCGCGCAGAGTATTTTGATGCGCAAGCTCCCCTTTCAGCCGGTCGCCGTGCGCTCCAAGGACGGCACGGCCGCCTATGGACTGCTCAAAGCATATGGGGACCCCAATCGCCGCTCCGAGGAGCGCAATGCCTGGATTGAATACCTAGCCACAGAAAGCGACGAGTCGGTTTTGGGTCCCGAGGAAGTAGATATCCATGAGTAGCACCATCATCGACGAGACCGTCATCCTTCGCTACCTGCTTGACGACGACGAGGTCCTGTCACCGCGCGCCGCCAAGGTCATCGCCACGCGCACCGCACGTGTCTACCCCGAAATCATCACGCGCGTCGTGGTCACGCTGCGCGACGTCTATAAGGTTCCCCGCGTTGAAATTGCTGCGGCCATGAAAAGACTGCTCGATGACGTCATGGTCGACGAGCCCACCGTTGTCGCCCTTGCCGTCAAACTCTTCGGCAAGACCCATATGGACTTTACCGACTGCCTCCTCGCAGCCCGAACCGCCATCTACAACGATGATGTCGTGAGCTTTGGCAAGCCCATCATCCAAGGCATGATCGATTACCGCCGTAAACGCCAAACCGCCGCCGACGCCCGCAGCCGAAGCACCGACTCCACCATCGACAAGCTCCGCCACCACGGTCGCCACTAACCCCATCCCTTCTACGTCGCGGCGAAATAGTTCCTTGATTTGGGGTTATTAGGCTTATTCGGGCTTTTCAGAAACTATTTCACCGCAGCTTAGGTGGGACGTGGGGCGACATCGATTCCGTCACCCCGTACACTTACGAAAATGGCTCTGGTCCCAAAAGCAACCAGAGCCATTCATCTATCTTATGGAGCGGGCGACGGGAAGTCCAAGGGTTTGCTTCGCAAACCCTTGTTTCGCTGCGGGTCATTGGCCCTTGCGTGCTGCGCTGGAAAATGCTCACGCATTTTCTCAGCTTCGCACCCTGCCGGGTTCGATTCCCGTCGTCCGGCACGCTTATGAAAACGGCTCTGGCACCAAATGGTGCCAAAGCCGTTAAAACTATCCTATGGAGCGGGCGACGGGAATCGAACCCGCGTCATCAGCTTGGAAGGCTGGGGTTCTACCATTGAACTACGCCCGCAAGATATGGTCGGGACGACAGGATTTGAACCTGCGACATCCTGCTCCCAAAGCAGGCGCGCTACCAAACTG
>UQHW01000030.1 GCA_900540935.1 uncultured Collinsella sp.
GTAGCGGGTGGTTTAAAGCTGGCCGCTGCGCGGCCAGCAGACTAAAGTCTTGAAAATAAAAAAGGGTGGCCGGACAATCCGACCACCCTTAGACATCATGCGATGCCGCGATTTACTTGCGGACGACCTTGACGATGGCGTCACCGGCGGCGACAGCGGAGTCGGCCTCGACGGCAAGCTCGACATCGGCGAACTCGGCGGTGTTGGACACGGCCACGACGACGCAGTCCTTGTAACCGGCAGCGGCAATCTTGGCGCGGTCGATCTTGAGCATGGGCTGGCCGGCCTTCACGACGTCGTCGGCCTTGACGAAGCCCTCGAAGCCGTCGCCGTTCATGTTGACGGTATCGACGCCAACGTGCACCAGGACCTCGATGCCGCTATCGGACTGCAGGCCCACAGCGTGACCCATGGTGACGGTAACCTTGCCGTCACAGGGAGCGTAGACCAGATCGTCCTCGGGCCACACGGCGCAGCCCTTGCCCAGGACCTCGCCACCAAAGACGGGATCGGGCACGTCGGCCATCTTGATGACCTTGCCCTTGACGGGCGAGCACAGCACGTCGGCGCCGGCAGAAGCAGAGATGGAGGCAGGAGCAGCGGCAGCCGCGGGCTCAGCCTTCTTCTTGAACATGTCAAACAGACCCATACGTTTTCTCCTCTTGATTAAGCGCAACGTAGTGCGCATGCCTATGGTGATTATAGTGCCAATTGGACCAAAAACTAAGGTGGGGAGTCGAATCGAAAACTCTGCCGACGTCTTTGTCCATCGGCGCCCGTTTTGTTGATTAACCCTCGATGAGCCCTAGGTGCACGAAGGCGTTCCAGATGCCGTCGTCGTCGACATTCGTGGTCACGAAATCGGCCGCCGGTCCGGCGTTCGTCAGAACGCCGGAACTCAATCGCCGGAACTCAATTACTCCAAGCCCTCGGTGCCGTTGGACTTGATGATCTTCTGGTATGCGAAGAAGCTGTCCTTGCGGCGGCGCTCGTAGGTGCCGGTGCCGTCGTCGTACTTATCGACATGGATGAAGCCGTAGCGCTTGCGCATCTCGCCGGTACCGGCGGACACCAGGTCGATGGGGCCCCACCAGGTGTAGGCGATCAGGTCAACACCATCGGCGACGGCCTCGCCCATGGCCTTGATGTGGCTGCGCAGATAGGCGATGCGGTACGGATCGTGAATGGAGCCATCGTCCTCGACCTCGTCGTAGGCGCCCATGCCGTTCTCGACCACCATCAGCGGAATCTCGTAACGGGCGTAAATCTCGTTGAGGGCGATGCGCAGGCCCAGCGGGTCAATCTGCCAACCCCAGTCGGTGGACTCCAGGTAGGGGTTTTTGCCGCCAAAAGTCATGTTGCCCTCGGTCATCTCGTGGTCCTTGTGGGTGCCCACGGTACCGGACATGTAGTAGCTAAAGGTGTAGAAGTCGACCTTGCCGTCGGCGATATCCTGCAGGTCGCCGTCCTCCATTGCGAGCTCGACGCCGTTCTCGGCCCAGAAGCGCTTGGCATAGAACGGGTACTTGCCGCGCACCTGCACGTCGGAGCAGTACCAGTTCATGGAGTTCATCTGCTGCTGCGTGGCGAACACGTCGACCGGATCGCACGTAGCGGCGTAGGAGAGGATGAAGCAGTCCATGTTGCCCATCTTGAACTGCGGGTAGTGCTCGTGAGCGTAGCGCACGACGCGGCCGCTGGCCACAAACTGATGGTGCAGGGCCTGGTAGCGCTGCTGAGCGGTGGTCTTGATGGCGCTCGCCGGGCCCTCGAAGCCCTGGATCAGACCGGTCTCCATCATGGCGCCCATGTCCATGGTGCCGCAGTTGATCTCGTTGAAGGTCAGCCAGAACTTGACCTTGTCCTGGTAGCGGTCGAAGACGGTCTGGCAGTACTTCTCAAAGAAACCGATGAGCTCGCGGCTTGCCCAGCCGTTGTACTTCTCGACCAGGTGATAGGGCATCTCGTAGTGCGAGAGGGTCACGAGCGGCTCGATGTTGTGGGCGCGCAGGCAGTCGAAAACGCGATCGTAGAAGGCGAGGCCGGCCTCGTTGGGGTGCGCATCGTCGCCGTTGGGGAAGATGCGGCTCCAGGAGATGGACATGCGGAACATGTTGAAGCCCATCTCGGCGAACAGCGCGATATCCTCCTCGTAGTGATGGTAGAAATCGATGCCGTCATGGTTGGGGTAGAAGCGGTTGGGGTCGATGTCGATCGTGATCTGACGCGGCTCCTTGTAGCTGCCGCCCAGGAAGTGGTCGTCGACGGAAGCGCCGCGGCCGTCCACGTTCCAAGCGCCCTCAAACTGGTTGGCGGCAGTGGCGCCGCCCCAATAGAAACCCTCGGGGAACTTGATGTTTGCCATGAGCATCTCCTTTGCATCGTGGGTCGATAAGCCGAGTATCGCCCATGCGGGAGACATGCGGAGGCGGGGGCGCCAAACCCGATACTTCTTTTCGCAGCGGCACCCCGCCGCCTGCCCGCCCCTGACACTTCCTGACACCTGCCAAAAAGGGACAGGTTTATTTTGGTCGGTTTTATCTGGGAAAACGCTGACGATAGGCAGCCGGCGTGCAGCCATAGCGCTCGGCAAACTTTTTGTAGAAGAAGCTCATGTTGGCATAGCCCGCCTCGCGCGCAGCCGCCTCTGCCGTGGCACCGGCGTCGAGCAGTGCCGCTGCGCGCGCCAGGCGGCCCTCCTGCACGAGCTGCATGAATGTGCGGCCTGTCTGACGCTTGAGTAGGGCGCTTGCGTAGTTGGGGCTCAGGTGCAGATGGCGGGCGAGGTCGTCGAGCGCGCAATCGCAGGCGTGACGCTCGATATAGCCCATAGCAGCCGCGACCTGCGCCGATGGCAGCGCGGGCGCGTCCGACCGCAGAAGACCGGCCTCGTAGCTTTGCATGAGCTCAACCAGCAGCAGCTCAAACAGCCTCGAGACAATCTGGGGGCTCGCTGGCGTGGGGTCCAGACGCTCGCACAGCATCTCCTGCATGTAGCGGCGCACGCGACGGCTGCCGCCCGTATGGAAATGCACGTGTCCGCGGTGGTCGGTTTCGTCCGTGAGGGCGTTGAGCAGGAACCGCGAGACCGCGCTTGTGGGCGAAAGGCTTTGCTCCAGGCTACGGCGCAGCATTGGCCGCGAGATGATAACGCTCAGCATAATGTCGTGCTCGCCGAGCTCGCCTACGGCATGCGGGCAGGCGACATCGAGCAGGAGGACCTCGTTTTGAGCGAGCATGAGCGGCGCGCCGTTGACGATCTGCGGCGCTCGTCCTCGATAGATATAGCTGATTTCGACATAATCGTGGACATGTTCCGGCACGGGATTGAAGCGCGAGTTGCGAACAATCGATAGACCATCGGGCATGCCTTCTTGTCGTAGGGCGAGCGCTGGGTTGCCAATTTTTCGAATGCATCGGCCATCAATATCTGCCTGATTACCTTGACCGAGTGCATCGCTCCAGTCGTAATGGGCGCCCGCACGATAGGCGCGTTCACTGTCGGTCAGCTCGAGCAGCAGGTTATCCAAACGCGCGAGCTCCATAGTGCTCCCATCGTTGATTTGGTCATATTCTGCCGTGGTTTTGATATTAGCAGGGCGACGCGCTCGGCGTACCCTAACTTCAATGGATTTGAAAGGCTGGTTTTGGAGGAGCGTATATGGCGACGTATTTTGAGCAGGTGCTTGGCGGCACCTACGACAACCATGTGCTTCCGTTCTTGTGGCTCAAGGGCGAGGCGCGCGAGACGATCACCGAGTATCTGGAGCAGATCGCCGGGGCGGACATCCACGAGGTTTGCCTGGAATCGCGCACGCATCCCGATTTCTGTCGCGACGGCTGGTGGTCTGACCTGCGCTTTATCATCGGCGAGTGCAAGCGCCTGGGGTTAAAGATCTGGCTGCTCGACGACGCACACTTCCCCGCAGGCTATGCCAACGGCGCGCTTGCGGGCGATGACGTCGACCCCGCGCTCAAGAAGACCATGCTCAAGCATCGCACGATTACGGTTGTTGGTCCCCAACCGTCCACGACTATCAAGCTCGGTAATCTCATGGACCCCACCGAGCGCTTTGTGGGCGTGGCGGCTTTTGATGCCGCTGGTGCGCCGCTCGACCTTGCGCTCGCCGTTGAGCACGGAGACGATGGAACGCCCGCCCGCTTGCGTTTTGACGCCCCCACCGGCGTCACTACGATCGAGCTGTACGCCACCAGCCAAAAGACCGGCTTTCGCGATGAGTACATCAACATGGTCGACGCCGCCTCGTGCCACGCGCTCATCGACGCCGTCTACGAGCCCACGTTTGAGCATCTGGGCGACGAGTTTGGCAAAACGATCTTGGGCTTTTTCACCGACGAGCCCGGCTTTATGAACGAGAAGGGCACCACGCTCGACGATGCTTCTACCAGCAGTTTTATCGGGCGAGGCGACCTAGCGCTGCCGTGGTCGAACGAGCTTGCCCACCGCCTGCGCGATGCGCTTGGCGAGAATTGGCTTGCTAAGTTGCACGGCCTTTGGACGCGCGAGGCAAACGGCGCCCAAGTTCGCCACGCCTATATGGACCTTGCTACGCAGCTCTACCGCAGCTGCTTTGACGAGCAGATTGGCGGTTGGTGCTGCGCGCACGGCGTCATGCACATTGGCCACGTGATCGAGGACAAGAGTTGCCACACGCGCCTGGGTCAGGGCGCTGGGCACTACTTCCGCGCGGTCGCAGGACAGGACATGGCCGGTGTCGACGTGGTCATCAACCAGCTTGCCCCCGGAATTGACCGCGGGCGCTACAGCTACTTCCACGGCGCATGGAACATGGAGTTCTTTACGTACGCGCTTGCCAAGCTGGGCTCTTCGGCCGCGCGCCTCGACCCCAAAAAGCAGGGGCGCTGCATGGCCGAGGTCTTTGGCGCCTTTGGCTGGCACGAGGGCCTGAGCGAGATGAAATGGATTGCCGACCATATGCTCGTCCGCGGTATTAACTGGTTTACGCCGCACGCGTTTAGCATGGCGCCCTTCCCCGATTGGGACTGCCCGCCGCACTTTTACGCGCACGGCAACAACCCGCAATGGCCGCACTTTGGCCAGCTCATGCGCTATATGAATCGCACGGCGACGCTCCTTTCGGAAGGCGCTGCCGCTCGCCCCGTCGCCATTCTGTACCATGCCGACGCCGAATGGGCCGGCAACGCCATGCCCGTCGAGCGCGTGGCGGCCGAGCTCACGCGCGTGCAGATCGATTTTGACTTTGTGCCTGCCGAGGCTTTTGAGGATGAGGGGCGTTACGAGGTTTCGATTGCCGATGGAATGCTGGCTGTTAACGGCTGTCGCTACCAGGCGTTTGTTCTGCCCGGGGCATCGTTTATTGGCGCGGCTACAGCGGAAGAGGTGAGGCGCATGATGGCCGCGGGTGTCACGGTGCTCGCTGCTGACGAAGTGCCCGGCGCTCTTTATGACGCGGATGGCGCAGCCGATCTGGACGGGCTTACGGCAACGCCACTTGCCGATGTGGCGGACGCGCTGGCAGACGCGGGGCTGCAGACCGTTGTGACCGATAGGCCACAGCCCTGGCTGCGCGCACTTCGCTACAAGCGTGCGGGCGAGACCTATGTGATGCTAGTCAACGAGCATCCGCGTGAAAGTATTTGCTGTACGGTTGCACTTGCTCGAGGCGAGCGCCTTTGCGGCACGCGCCTCGACCTGCTGAACGGCACCGAACCCGTTGCGTTTGATGGCGCGTTGGAGCTGGCGCCCTTCGAGAGCTGCGTTGTTGTTCTGGGAACGGGCGACGAGGTCGGACTCGATGACGGGGCGAACACGAATGCGGATGATGCGGTTTGCCTTAGCATCGACGGACCGTGGACCGTTGCCCTCTCCCCTGCCGGCAGCGATGGAACCTTTGGCGAGCCGCAAAAGCTCGAGCAGCTGTGCGACCTCACGGCCGAGCAGTTCGCCGGCATCTGCGGCACGTTCCACTATCGCACGTCGTTCGAGCTGACCGACGACCTCGCCCACACCGCCATTGACCTGGGGGATGTCTACGAAGTCGCAACACTCACGCTCGACGGACAAACGCTCGGCACGCGCATCTGCCCGCCCTATCGCTTTGCGACAGGCGCGCTTGCCGCCGGCACGCACGAGCTCACCATCGATGTCATCAACACACTCGACCATGCGATTCCCGACATCTTCGCCCTCACCGAGCCCGTCGCGCCCAGCGGTGTCCTCGGCCCCGTTACCCTTCTCGGGCAAAACCTGCCAAAATAAACCCGTCCCTTTTTGGCAGGTTTGGCGAGTGCGGGAGTTCGAATGGATATCAAACGCAAGATTACCGAGGCACAGGGCCTAACCCCTACCGAGCAGCAGCTCGGCATCTCGGCCCTCGCCATGGGCGAAGACATCCGCGGACTCTCCATTAAGGAGTTTGCCGCCCGCGCCAATGTTTCGGTCGCAAGCGTGCACCGTTTTTGCAAAAAGCTCGGCCTCGAGGGCTTTAAGGATCTCAAGGTCGAGCTCATCCGTCTGGCGACCGAAGCAGGCAACCGCCGCGACGTAGATATCAACTTTCCCTTCGATGCCACGTCCACGCCTGCGCAGGTTATGGAGCGCATGGAAGGGCTCTACCAGACCACGCTGGCCGAGACGCAGGAGCTGCTCGACCCCGCACAGCTCGACCACGCCGCCAAACTGATCGCGAAGGCACGGCAGGTCGACATCTACACCGGCTCGCACAACCTCTATCCAGCGGGGATGTTCCGCGACCGCTTGCTTTCGTCCGGCAAGAGCGCCACATGCTACAGCAGCACCGAGGCCCAGGTGCGCACGGCGCTCGCCTCGGATTCCGGCAATGTGGCGATCGTAATCTCCTACAGCGGCCTTGCGCCCAACCTCAAGGAAATCTTGCCGATCCTCAGCAGCCGACATGTTCCCGTCATTGTCATCGGCACACCTTATTGTGCGCGCCTGCACCCCGGCTTTGCCGCCTACCTCACGGTGAGCGACCACGAGAGCATGACGCACCGCATCACGCAGTTCGCCAGCCACATCGCCGTGCAATACGTGCTCGATTCGCTCTACAGCAGCTACTTCGCCAAAGACTACGCCCGCTGCGCCGAGTTCCTAGAGCGCTCATTCCCCTACACCCGCCTCCCAGGCCTCAGGTAGCAACGAGCGCGGATTTTCGGACGCTCATTTTTGGTGCAAGAGTAGCTAATTTGGGACGTGTCTCTATTTTGACTGCTTCGCTTTTGGAAGTGATCAAAAGGGCCCCGAGCAACACTTTCAGGAACTATTCCACCGCAACTCGCTGACGCAGGAGGGGACGACGGACGCTAGTCATCCGCTCGCCATCTGCGGATAGGCGGCGTCGGCAAAACAAAGAGTCCGTGCTGGTTGCAGTAGAGGTACATTCTGCCGCGTCCGATGATATGAAAGCGCGGTTGCACCGATTGCTCAGGATAGAGCTTCTTTAAACAGATGCCATCCATAGTCGCATATGCCACAAAGCTAATGTAATGATCCTTGGTCATGGGATGGTCGAGCGTGACGTACCAATCGTCCTCGATGCGCTCGATGGAAAAGGCGTGGTCCGCGTCCGGCTCTTCGGCCTCCTGGGGAAACATCGTGGAGCCGCAGCAGCTAAAGCTGCCTTCTCCGAGCGCGTGCACAACGTTTCCGCAGATAGGGCAAACGTAAAAGACGCCTTTGAGCATATTGCCTGCACGGTTGGCGTTGGCCCGAATGTCACCAGCCAAAAGCTCAGCCACGCTTATGCCGAGTCTCTGGGCCAAAGGCTCAACGAGGGAAATGTCGGGAAGGCCGCGGCCGGACTCCCACTTGCTGACGGCTTTATCGGTCACGCCAAGGCTTTCCGCCAGGGCGCGCTGGGTGAGGCCGCGATCTTCGCGCAGCCGCTTGATGGCATGTGCTGCCAAAAAAGTATGGGGGACATTGCTTTGCGGTGTCTGGTTCATGAGATGTCCGATCAGATTGGAAGAATGGAGCGAACCGGTTCAAGAGCCAGTATCCATTTGAAGACAGCCCTCGACAACCTACGCTGCGTAGACATGCACCGACCAAACGAGCGTGGATTTTCGGACACTCAAATCACAAGCGTGGATAATCTCCCACTTTGAGCCCCCACACAGGCCAAAACCGGGAGATTACCCACGCTCATTTCAGACTGATCATTGGGGACGTTCTTAAACGACTAGTCAAACAGGAACGTCCCCAAGTGCCGCATTTGGAGCAAGACAACGCCGCAGGCAGAGGACGGACAGCGAGCGGGCCGCATTTGAGGCAAGGTGACGTGAAACGAAAGGGCGCTGACCTTCTGGTCGCGCCCTTGAAGTTGAACGTCAGATTGTCCAAATGCGGCCCGCGCAGCGTCGAGCCGTTACGCGGTTTGGAAAACCGCGTAACTACTCCCGGACTCCGTACTGCTCGTAGTAGGCGTCGATGGCGGTCTTGAGCTCATCGTCGATGACGACCTTGCCGTCGATCTCGTGGTTGTAGAGGGTCTCGACGACCTCGGCCATAGAGACGATGCTCGCGACGGGGAAACCGTACTTGGCCTCGATCTCCTTCTGTGCGGTGGTCACGCCGCCCTTGCCGACCTCCATGCGGTTGAGGGACACGATCAGACCCTTGATCTCGACATCGGCAGCAGCCTTGACCTTGGGATAGGTCTCATCGATGGACTTACCGCTGGTGGTGACGTCCTCGACCATGACCACACGGTCGCCGTCCTGGGGCTCGTAGCCCAGCAGGTTGCCCTTGTCGGCACCGTGGTCCTTGGCCTCCTTGCGGTCGCAGCAGTACTTGACCTCCTTGCCGTACAGCTCGTGGTAGGCAATCGCGGTCACGACGGCCAGGGGAATACCCTTGTAGGCAGGCCCGAACAGCACGTCAAAGTCGTCGCCAAAGTTATCGTGGATGGCCTGGGCGTAGTACTCGCCCAGCTTCTTGAGCTGATAGCCCGTCACGTAAGCGCCGGCGTTCATAAAGAACGGGGACTGACGGCCGCTCTTGAGCGTAAAGCTGCCGAACTTAAGAACGTCGGACTCGACCATAAACTTGATGAACTCTTGCTTGTAAGCCTCCATGCGGGCTCCTCTCGTAATCGCGTATGTGCTTCACAGTTTAGCGCAGGTAGGACGTCGATGCGGGCGCGCTTTGAAGCCATGGCGCTCTGTAAGGGCTTTGTCAGGGGCGATGATTTTCCGAACAATGGGGTTGACACGGCAAACCCCCTCGTCAAAAATACCGGCGGATTGAAACGGGTACGAGATACCCAAAGCGCGCCGCGCCCGGCCTTAAGGAGGTGTGCCATGGAAGGCAGCCATAGTCGAAAAACCTGCATGTCGCCCTCGGCACGCCGCGAGGATTCCGCGCACGCATAAGCGCCAACAGTCGATCACCAAAACCACCACAAAGGTGCCTGCCCCCCTTGTGGTGATTCGCGAGCATGACGTGAGCGACATCTAGGTTTTTTGCAATTCAATACGACACGTACGCTAACTCCCTTTAACAAGGAGGACCCTATGCTGATGCTCAAAACCGCCACGGTACTCGAAGTCATCTCCAAGCGCCGCCGCACGGCGCGCCCTGCCGCTCACGCCGGCCTTGCCAAGAACACCATCTTTGCCGCAACCCATAGCGCCGAGGACTCCCTCGTGCTGCTCGACGCCACGGCTGACGGCCTCACCGCCGGGCAGGCCGCCGAGCGCCTGGACGCCGCCGGTCCCAACACCATCGAGGCGCCGACCAAGACACTTGCCCGCCGCATCGCCGACGCCTTCATCGACCCCTTCGCCGGCATCCTCGCCGCGCTCGCGCTGGTCTCGCTCTACATCGACGTGCTCGCCGTGCCCGAGCCGCAGCGCGACCCCTCCACGGTCATCGTCATCGGCATCATGCTACTGGTATCGGGCGGCATGAAGTTTATCCAGGAAGCACGCAGCGGCAATGCGGCAGAGGCCCTCAAGGACCTGGTCTCCAACACCTGCACCGCCCTGCGCGACGGCGAGCGCATCGAGATACCCTTCGATGAGCTCGTCCCCGGCGACGTGATCCGCCTCTCCGCCGGCGACATGGTGCCGGCCGATGCCCGCATCATCACCGCACGCGACCTGTTTGTGATCGAGTCCGCCCTCACCGGCGAAAGCGAGGCCGTCGAGAAGACCGCCGTCGCCACCGTCGTCGAAGGCGCCGACAGCTCCACGCTGCCGCTCTCCGCCTGCAAGAACATCGTCTTTACCGGCACCTCCGTGCAAAACGGCACCGCCATGGCGCTTGTCGTGGCCACCGGTTCGGACACCTACCTGGGCGGCATCGCCAAGATGCTCAACGGGCGCGGCGAGAAGAGCGCGTTCGACCGCGGCGTCTCGAGCGTCTCGATGCTGCTGGTGCGCCTGATGCTCGTCATGGCGCCGGCAGTCTTTGCCATCAACGCCGCCACCAAGGGCAACGTCATCGATGCGCTGCTGTTCGCCACGAGCGTGGCCGTGGGCATCACGCCGCAAATGCTTCCCGTCATCGTGACCACGAGTCTGTCGCAGGGAGCCAAGGACCTCGCCCGCCGCCAGGTCATCGTCAAGGAACTGTCTGCGATCCAAAACCTCGGCGCCATGGACGTGCTGTGCTGCGACAAGACCGGCACCCTCACCGAGGACCGCATCGTGCTCGAGCGCTACCTCAACACCGACGGCAACGAGGATACGCGCGTGCTGCGCCATGCGTTCTTGAACAGCTTCTTCCAGACCGGCCTCAAGAACCTCATCGACCTGGCCGTTATCGACCGCGCCGATGTTACGCTCTCGACCGTCGTGCCCGATTCCATGCTGGGCCAGAGCCTGCGCGACCGCTACGCCAAGGTCGACGAGGTGCCCTTCGACTTCTCGCGTCGTCGCCTGAGCGTGGTCGTCGCCGACGCCCAAGGAAAGACCCAGATGGTCACCAAGGGCGCTGCCGAGGAAATGTTCGAGATTTGCTCCTACGTCGAGGTGGACGGCACCGCTCAGCCGCTTACCGACGAGAAGCTTGCCCAGATTCGCAAGCAGGTGGCAGGACTCAATGCCGAGGGCCTGCGCGTGATCGCCGTGGCGCAGAAGACCAACCCGCGCACCGTGGGCGAGTTTGGCATCGCCGACGAGTGCGACATGGTGCTGATGGGCTTTTTGGCCTTCCTCGATCCGCCCAAAGCGAGCGCCGCGGGCGCCGTCGCCACCCTCGAGGCCAAGGGCGTGGCGGTAAAGGTCCTGACCGGCGACAACGACCGCGTCGCCGCCACCGTCTGCGAGCAGATTGGCATCGACGCAAGCAACGTTTTGCTGGGCTCCGAGATCGATGCGCTCGACGACGCCGAGCTGGCGGAGCGCGCCGAGCAGACCCATCTCTTTGCCAAGCTCTCGCCGCTGCAGAAGGCGCGCTTGGTGCGCGTCATGCGTGAACTGCTCGGCCATACCGTGGGCTTTATGGGTGATGGCATCAACGACGCCGCCGCCATGCGTGCGAGCGACTGCGGCACCTCGGTCGATTCGGCCGTTGACATCGCCAAAGAATCCGCCGAAATCATCTTGCTCCAGAAGGACCTGGGCGTGATCGAGCGCGGCATCATCGAAGGCCGTCGCACCTACGGCAACCTACTCAAGTACCTCAAGACCACGGTGAGCTCCAACTTTGGCAACGTGCTGTCCGTGACCGTCGCGAGCCTGTTCCTGCCGTTTTTGCCCATGAGCGCCCTGCAGCTGGTGCTGCTGTCGCTGGTCTACGAGATCGTGTGCATCGCGCTGCCGTGGGACACCGTCGACGATGCCTGGACTGCCCGCCCGCGCGCCTGGGACGCTGCGTCCATCAAGGGCTTTATGCTCGAGCTGGGCCCCGTGAGCTCGCTGTTTGACATCGTGACCTTCGCCGCGCTCTTCTTTGCAGTGTGCCCCGCCACCGTGGGCGCGAGCTGGGCCGAGCTTGCCGCCGCGGGCAATGTTGCCGGCATGGCAACCTTTGCGGCGATTTTCCAGAGCGGTTGGTTCGTTGAGTCTATGTGGTCGCAGACGCTCGTAATCCACATGCTGCGCTCCCCGCACCTGCCGAGCCCGCGCGACCACGCCGCGCCCGCGCTGTGCGTGCTCACCGTACTGGGCCTGACGCTCGTCACTTGGCTGCCGGCAAGCCCCATCGCCGAGGCTCTGGGCCTCATGCCGCTGCCGGCGAGCTTCTTTACGCTGCTCATCGGCATCGTCGCCGCCTACATTGCGCTGACCCAGCTGGCCAAGCGCCACTACATCGCCCGTCACGGTGAGCTGCTGTAACAGACAGCCCGAGTCCACCACGGCAGCCGTTTCCACAACCCGTCCCCTCAGCAGTTGCGGTGAAATAGTTCCTGTTTTAAGACCCCCAAGCCTTATTCAGGAACTATTCCACCGCAACTTATTGAACCACCACAAAGGTGCCTGTCCCCTTCGTGGTGGTTTTGGAGCGTTACGAGGCGTTGGTCAGGCGGCTCCAGAGCTCATCGATATCGATCTGGTCGCCGCCGCTCAAGTAGCCGGTTCGAATAAAAGCCTCATTGTAGATATAGATGTCATGAGCGCTATCGCCATCGTCTTCGGTGTCGTTGGCCATAATCACGTAGCGGTGGCCGTCAAGCGCCTTGACCAGCCAATACTGGGTATCATCGATCGTGCATTTCTCCTGCACCATCGCCGCATCGCCAATCGCGCCGATGAGCGCCCGCTCGCCCTTTGTATAGCCGCCCACCGAGAGCAGAATCGCGATGTTTTCGTCTCCGCCGCCCGGTTCAAGCTCCTCGTACTCGGACTCCGAAAGCGGTATCGCGCTGTTCGCAAGCTCGTCCACATCGTCCGAAACCTTGGAAAAGGTAAAAGCGAAAAATCCCGCGTCATCGACGGCGCCGTAGCCCACGTTCTCGCCTTGCCACTCATAATTTTGATGTTTGAGCAGGCGCACCAGATCGGCACCACCCAAGTTGATCGCGGCATAGACCGTCACGTTGGCATTGTCGTCCACGCAGGCGGCGTCCGCCGTGCTCGCTGCTTTGGCGCCGCCCGTTGTGCCCGAGCAGCCAGCCAGCGCGCAAGCCGCCGCGCCCGCGCCCGCCACAAAGACCGCACGGCTCATCGTCATCTCGTTCATCATGTTCGTCCCTCGCTATGCTATTGGCCGCATCGCACTTAGCCGAGCGCGCGCCCGGTCTTCTCCTGCCAAAATTCGTTAATCGTGGGGGCACCGCCGCCTTGGGTAAACGTACCGGTTTTGATGGCCTCCTCGGTAATGAGGTCCAGGCGGTAGTCGCCGTTTTCCATTTGGCTCACCATGGCAACGTGACGCGCCATGTTGGAACCGTAGACGCACGCAATCCACGAGCCCGAGGTAATCTGCGCGCGGTCCTCAACCGGAACGGAAAAGCCCGCGATAACATCCTCGCAGCTCGAATAGCCCGCAAGCTGCAGCGTAAACATCACGGTACTCCCGGTGCCGCCCTTGTCGAGCTTTCCGATTTCGTCCTCGCCGAGCCATTCGGTCGCGCCGTCCTTGCTGATATTGCAGACGCTGAGCACGTGTCCCGCCTCGTCCTCGTACATCTCGAGCGCGTCTTGCCAGGTATAGCCCTGCTGCGAGGCAAACTCCTGCAACTGCCAGCCCTTAAGCTCGAGGAGCGCCGCGATGCTGATGTTGCGGTGCGCATCCCAGCAATCATCCGACCACGTATCGAACGCATCCGCCGAGCCGCTGTCCGCGCCCGAGCCGCTGTCCGCATCGCCGGAATCGCCCGACGTCGCACCCGCGTCCATCTTGTCCTTTACCGGGCGGTCGTCGTTAAAACCCGTCGCATCCTGCGTCCGCCGTCCGCCGCACCCCACAAGCGTCAGCAGCGCCGTTCCCGCCGCCGCGACAAATGCCGTGCGCGAAAGTACCGTCTCCCCCATCATTGTTCCTTTCCCGTTCTTTAGCACAATGCCGAGAAACACACCCGGCATCGATTCACACATAAGCCACCCCACGCTATTGACGAGGCAGTTCCGTCCAGCCAAAACCGGGCTCAAAGCCATCGCGCGTGCCGATCACGTCGCCCGAGCCGTTCACCCAAGCTTGATCCGCCATCACCGAAACCTCGACATCGGTACCGTCGGGCCTGGTGTAATGGTTGACCCCGCGGATGGCATCGGAATACGACGCCGCGCCCGTTCCCACACCTGCGCTGGAGAAATTGGTCGCGCTGGCGGCCATATTCGCGGCGTGTTGACGATCGCTGCGCTCAAACCAAGCCTGCTGGTAGCTGTCGAACGCCGCCTGCTGCGAGGCATGCATCTGCTGCCAGGCCGCGAACTGCTGTTGCTGCTGGGCGATGTTCATCTGCGTGCGCTGACGCTGCTCGAGCACCATCTGCTGCTTTTGAGCGCACGCTTCGCGCGCAATCGACGGGTTGAGCCGCAGAGTCGACGCCATTGAGGCAAGCGCCGTGGAGGCCGCCTCGTCCAGACGGCCTTCCGGCGCAACCAGGCAGAAGCTGTCCCTGATACGCCACTGCAACAGGTCTGCCGCGCCCAGCTTGAACGGCGCCCCGTCTGGGCAATCGCCCTGATCCGGAGCCTGATCTTTCGCGGCGCGCTGACCCGCCGCCGCAGCCGCCTGGCGCTCGCGCAGGCGCTTACCCAGAACGCCACCGATCAGTCCGCTCGAAAGGCCCGCGCCCAGCAGCGCCTCGGCCCCGGCGGCAACGCCTTTACCCACAGAACCCGCGACTCCACCGATCGAGACTACATAGCCCTCGACCTTTGCCGCCACTGCAAGCTCGGTAGGCGCCGGGACGCCCGCGAGCCGATATCGACGCATGCGGCACTCATAGACCACATCGCTCGGTTCCATCGAAAAGCCCTGAATCGCAAAGTCGTTTGCAGCCTCGCGCTTTACGCGGGCACGCTCGTGCTCGATATCGACCGCCGCGCTCGATGGGTACGGCTGCTCGGCCACAACCTCCGCCCGTGCGCCCAATTGCGTCGCGCAGGCTTGAGCCAGCTCGTCGCACGCCGCCTCCACATGCAGAAACGCCTTGCGCTCGGTTTGCGTGGGGATACGCTTGGCAACGGCGCCCGCGTCCACGTAGCAGAGCTCGGAGCGATACATGATGCGTTCGCCCGCCGGGCCTGCCGCCGTCACGCCAACTGAAATCGGGCAGTCGAAACTACTGCTGCGCTCAAGATGCGCCTCTTCGATACGCCATCCCCGCGGCAGCGCCACTTGCGCGAGCGCTTGGCCGCCAGAGGCATCGCATGCGGTGTGGAGCTCAAGGTCGCCGACGCGGGGAGCATCCGCTGCGGCCACGTCGCGGACCGGCGACGCGGCGTCGGCATCCTGCATCGGCACATCGACCGGCGCGTTCGCGCTCGGCTCACAACCTTCGCCCGCGCCATCATCGGCAGCCGCCCCATTTGCGTGTTCCGCGACACCCGGGTCATCCTCAACGCTCTCAAGCCGAACACCGCAGCCCGGGCAAAATCGCACCGGCACGCCGGCGACCCGCGGCAGCTGCATCCCGCACGCCGGGCAGAATCTCAAATCACTCATCCCGTACACCCCTCATTTCATTGGTTGTTCTTGATGGCGGCTAGCTGTCGCCACAGTTCATCGGCACCGTCAAGGCGATATGCCGTCTTGTCGAGCACGATATTCCCGCCCTCGAACTCCACCGATTGCTCCGAGCCGTCTTCATAGACAAAGACGAGCGTGCGACCGGCATCGCTCATCCGCTCATCCACCGCACCTCCCACGGTGCAATCGTCGAGCGCGGCAAAAGTCGATGCGACCAGCTCGGCATCGTCGGTCTCATAGATCGTCCGCGCCTCGCCGTCCTCGATAAGCTTGACTGCCACCGGATCGGCAGCACAATCGTTCAGCAACGCTTGCGCGGCGTTCTTTCCCTGGTCGGCACGGGCACCAAAGCCGTATGCCCGCACAAGCGTCACCGCCGCAGCAAGGACCACCACGGCGATAAGCGCGCCCGCAATTTTATTAGACGAGCAACCACGAGACGCCATAGGCCCACCCCTTCCGTTCTGCTCCGCTCAACATCACATTCATATGCCTTTGAGCGCCAAAACGGCAGGTGACAAATGTCTCATATTCATATTTTTGCAGGTAAAACCACCACAAAGGTGCCTGTCCCCTTCGTGGTGGTTTTGGCTAGTCTTGGGGTGTCCAGGACCAGAAGAAATTGATGAGGGCCACGCGCGAGGCGGCACCGGTCTTTTTGTTGATCGAGGCGATATGGCGGTAGAGCGTAGAACGCGAAAGGAAGAGCGCTGCCGCAACGTCCTGCACGCTGTCGTCCGATACGACCAGCGCCTCCAGTACATCGCGCTCGCGCTTGGTAAGTCCAAAGGCGGCTACAAAACCGTCGAGTCGATCGTCAAACGAAAGCTCCGGCATCTCCAGGGGCACCGTGTCGGTCTGATCGGGCGCACGGCTCACGCCAAGATCGTCGGTGGCAAACGCCAGCCCCCTGTGACCCGCTTCGTCCTCAACGCCTTGTCCAAACTGCCCCAGCAGCGAGATCGCAATGCCGACAAACAGCACGAGTACGACACCCACCGCCACCAGCACGTTTTGGCTCGAGATGATCGCCACCGCCGGAGCCGTCAAAAGCATTGAGCAAATGTTGTTGATGACGCGGCCCATGCACGGCCACAGATACGACCAGCGGGCATACATCGAAATCGCGGCGAACTTCGCGGTGAAGAACACCACGAAAAAGCCCGTGCCCAGGTAAAAGATAATCGTGGCGGCGAGCGCATTACCGCCGTTGCCATCGGTGATAAGCACGAAGATCGAGAGCGTGGACAGCATGGCGGCGCACGTCATGATGATATTCATATACGAGCGTCCTCGCAGGTCATACAGGGCGCCGGCGGCAAGGGCGCTTACAACCAGCAGCAAGCGCGGCCAGTCGCCCAGGTCGATAGCACCGGCGGCATGCGAGGTCGTAAGGCCGGCATTGAGGGCTGCGAATACGCCGGTAAGGCAGGCAGTCGCCACCGTCAAGCGCACTACGGCACCTTGGAAGGCCGCCTTTGCCTCGGGATTATCGCGCCACTTAGCGCCATGCTCCGACGCATCGACCGATAGCTCGGCAATCTCGGCTTCGAACTCGGGCGCGGACTCGTCACGCAATTTAGCTCGGCGGGTACCGTGAAGCAGCCCAACCAGCGCAATCGCACAGGCGATGAGAACAAACTGCTGGGGAATACCAGCAGGCATCACCGTATGGTTGAGCACCTGTACCAAAATGCCCGCAGAATAAGAAACCGCCACGGCACGTGCCAGACAAGGCGTCTGCGCAAAACGCCGCGCCAGATTGGCATGGGCGGTCGATCCGCAGTAGCCCAAGGCGCAACACGCCACCAAACCGCCGGCAATCACAACCTGGAACTGTGCCGCCATGATCAGCAGCAGCAATGCCGACACCAGCAGCACGCCCGTCATATCGCTCGTCGCATCGATTGCCTGGGGGCGACGGTAGTACAGGAGGGGACGCACAAAATAGCCAATCACGCTCGCGCCGACGACGATGCTCTCGTAGATAACAACCTCGTTCGCTGGCACAAACTCGGCCACGCGTGCGTCAAAGAGGTACTCGCCGGCCAAAAACGTGAAAAAGAAAAGCGCCAGGCACAGAATCTCCCGTATGCCCCGGCGCAAATATGCGGTTGTGTCTCCCAGGTCCCTCATGGTAACCCCCACCCGCTTAGATGTCCGGAAAACCATTTTAATGGAGAACGGGTCTTAGTATCCACGCAATGCCCGAACTGTTACGCATCCGGCGCAAATGCCCCAACAGCAGCTGCGGTGAAATACGGACTGTTTACTGCCGATAAGGCCGAAATCAAACCGTATTTCACCGCAACTTATAAAGGGGACTGGGTTGTTGGTGTCGGAGAAAGGGAGGGAGGTACCCGGGCCAAAGGGTGAAGCTCGGGTGTTAGTGCTCGGGTGTTAGTGCTCGGGTGTTAGTGCTCGGGCGTCAGGATCACCAGGGCGTCGTGCTCAAAGGAATGCTGAGCCACGCGCACGGTGCCGTCGCCATTGTCGCGAACGGGCAGCTTGGCGATACGCTTGGCCTCCATGTCGAGGGCCGTCGCCGACCAGCCGCGCGCACTATCGAGCTTAAACGTAAGTGCCGTGGTGCGCGGCAGATAGGTGACGACACGCTCGCCAATACGCGCCACACGGATGGACTCGCGCGCGTCATCGAGCAGCTCCTGTGCCGGGATAACGGCGAGAGCGTCGTCGCTAGCCGTGGCACCCAGGCCGGCAAGCACGTGCTCGATGGCGGCAAAATCCCACACGCCCGCAAACTGCAGACACTCCTGCCAGCGGAACGGCATGTCAAAGCCCTCGCCCAGCACCGAACCCTGGCTGCGCGATGTCTGCCAGTTCCAAACGCCGTGGGCGCCGTAGGTCACGCCCGCGCTGGCGCCGGCAAGGATCGAAGACCACACGCTCGCGCGACAGTCCTGCGCGGTAAAACGCCAGTACACGTTGCGCGACGCACCCATCTGCTCGTAGCAGGGCTCGGAGTTGACCATCGGCTTTTTGGGATAGCTGGCGATAAAGTCCTGCGGCAGGTGCCAGGCCTCGGGCTGGCCTTCGTAGTTGTGGCCGGGCTGGAACATATAGAAGTCCAGGCGGTCCAAATACTGCGCGGGAATCGTGCGGTTACCGCGATTGATGTGCATGGTACGCAGGGCCTCGGGCGCGCGCTTCGCAACCTCGTCGAGCGCATCCTCGTAATAGGCAATCGCCTCGTCACCGGCAAAGTCCGTGTCGCCCGTCACCACATAGACGGGATCGAACTCGCCCAGGTTCTCGACGACGCGGGCAACGTGGGCACGGACCTCCTCGCGCGGCATAACCTCGGCACCGCAACGCTCGGCGATCTTAGCGCCCCAGGTACCGGGCACGTAGTTGCACCACATGAGCACGAGCGCCGGACGAATGCCGTGCTCGACGGCAGCGCGGCACATGGCGGCGGCGCGATCCCAATACGCCTGGTTGGGTTGAGACCAATCAAAGCGCACGCCATCCTCGCTGGCATAGGGCCAAATGCCCAGATCGGGGCAGCAGCGATCCCACTGCGGCAGCGTGTTAATCTGCAGCACGTTCATGCCCTGCTCGGCGCGGCGGGTCAGATAGTAGTCCCAGTCGGCCTCGGGGATGCTGGTAAACGCACTCCAGCACGTATCGGCAAACCAAAAGAACGGCTTGCCCTCGCACAAAAAACCGTCCTGACGACCGTTGACGGTCAGTTTTCCCAAACTCATCTGCATGTCCTTTCGCTCGATAAAGGAATTGCGAACCGGCAGAAGCTTTCGCGGTAACCCCTGATGCGAAAGCCCCCGCCGTTTAACAAACCCCTGCGGGCGGACACCACTTGCCCACTCCAGTCTACCTTGCAAGAAGGGCCCCGCCGGGCTTGCGCCTGACGGGGCCCTGTCGTGTAGGTAAGGTCGTATGCGACCGAATGGCTTGGCCTTAGGCCTCCATCTCGGCGAGCTCCTCCTTGGAGAAGCCGGCGACGAAGACGACGGCAGCGGCGATGACAAAGGAGATTGCCATACCGACGATAGCCCAGACGGTGTTCATCTGGCCACCCTGCAGGTAGTTGGTGAAGACCAGGAAGTTGGAGGCACCACCGGCGAGGTAGTAGGTAACACCCATGAGGCCGGAGAACACGGCGCCGATGGCACCGCCGATGAACATACCGAACATGGTGCGACGGAAGCGCATGAGGATACCGAAGAGCGCGGGCTCGGTGACGCCGCCGGCGATGGCGGAGATGACGTAGCCCAGGGCGAGACCCTTCTCGTCGGGGTTCTTCATCTTGAGGAAGGCACCGAAGGCGCAGCCCCAGACAGCGGCCATAGCGCAGTTGGTGGAAACGAAGACGAAGGGATCGTAGCCGGCAGCGATGATCTGAACCTGAGCGAGCAGGATGACGGGCATGTGCATGCCGCAGACCACGAAGAGCTGCCAGAAGGCGCCGAGGACGGCCATGACGATCAGGATACCGACGCCACCCATGTCAGCGAGACCAAAGAGGGCATTGGCGATGAGGCTGCCGATCTCGTTGCCGAGCGGGGCGAGGACGATGAAGGCGATGGGGATGGTAACGATCATGGTGCAGAACGGCGTGAAGACCGTGGAGAGCACGTCGGGCATGACCTTCTTAAAGAACTTCTCGACGAAGTAGAGGACAGGCACCGAAAGGATAATCGGCAGGACGGACTGCTGATAGTTGGCAGCGGCGATCTGAATGCCGTAGACGGAGATGATTCCGCCGCCATCCTGGGTCGCGACACTCACGACGGACGGGGCCATGAGGGCGCCGCCGAGGAGCATGCCCAGAACCGGGGAGGCGCCGAGCTTCTTAGCGGCGGCATAGCCCAGGTAGATGGGGATAAAGGTGAACGTGGCCTCGTACAGGGTGGTGTAGAGGAACGTGTAGGTCGGATCGGTGTCAGAGAGAACGCCGAGCATGGTGGGACCGAGGACCGCAGCGATGGTGCGGAACAGACCGCCGGCCATGAGCAGCGGGATCAGCTGGGTCATGGAGCCCGACAGATAGTCGAGGATGATGTTCGGCAGGTTCTTGAGCTCGAACTTCTCCTTGGGAGCATCGAGGTTCTCGTCGACCGCGGCACCCTGCTTGACGCCGGACATGGCGACGAACTCGGCGAGCACCTTGGGCACGTTCTGGCCGATGATGACCTGGAGCTGGCTGCCGGCGAACTGGCAACCCAGAACACCCTTGACCTTCTTGATCTTCTCCACGTCGGCCTTGTTGTTGTCCTTGAGCGTCAGACGCAGGCGCGTCATGCAGTTGGTGGCGACGGAAACATTCTCCGCACCGCCCACGAGCTCGAGGACATCGGTGGCAATCTGCTTGTTATCTACTGCCATGGGACCCCTCCCCATATCATCGTGTGCCTACTCGTTTGGGCGTAGGCACGCCTTTGGCTCGGCGACTATAACCCCTTACGGCCACCGAACCCTTGGATACGCTGTCGTAAACAATGTGTTTACTGAACGTTTACGGGCTTTAGTTTACACGGAACGTCTAATTTGTGGCAATTTTGCCGTCTGTAGTCCGGCGAACGGTAGGAAATCGGGGGTGAACGTACTTGAACGGTAAGGGATTGTCTATTTGACGCTCTGCTGCTAAATGCCTATTTACGTGGTCTTTTAATTTGGTAAACACCTCTATTCTTTGTTGACCCATCAACAAAAGCCCTGCTAAATGGTGATAAACGAATGTTTAGTAATTTGTTGAGTGTTCATTTTGACCGTTTACCGAGTTCATCTGCCTGTTCTGTAGCTCTGCATTAAACTAAACATGTTTAAGTTGTATTGCCGCTGATGTTTACCACTCGCGGCGCAGAGGAGGCAGCTCATGGAACTCAAATCGTGCACCTACGCAACCGTCACCACGCTGGGAGACTTTGGCCCCTGGATCAGCAAAGTCGTGCTCGACCTGCCGTGCACCGTTCACGCCAACGATATCGATGCGCGCACCTTCCATATATATGTAGAGCGCCATGAACGCACGGGCGAGATCCTGATGCGCAAAGAGCGCGGCGCCGACCACGCCGCACCTTCCGTAGGCTATGTCGACGTCCTCGCCGCCTATCCGTGCGATGAGTGCGGACGCAAGCTCGCCTTTGGCACCCATGTGGCGCTCGAGATCGCCGAGCAGCGCCTGACCAAGAAGATCGAGGGCAGCGTGATGGGCTCGCGCTTGCTCGACGACCAGCTGCGCATCACGCAGCTCGCGGCCCTTCCCGGCAACGACGGCGATGACCCCACCTGCGGCCTGGTCTTTGACACCTGCAGCGGCGACATCTGCCCCGCGCTCAAGGGCTGGAGCAATGCCACGCAAAAGACCGCCGTCAACGGCATCGCGCTCGAGTACGGCTTCTTTGAGCCCAGCTTTAAGGCCGAGGACTCCGCCTGCTTCAATCCCTTCGCGCCCGAGACGACAGTCGTGCCCCAGAAGGCCCCACTCGTGGTGTACCTGCACGGCGCCGGCGAGGGCAAAGGCGCTACGCAAGGCGAGGGCGCCACGCGCGCTTACATCGGCAACCGCGTGACGGCCATTAGCCAGGCGCAGATCCAACGCTACTTTGGCGGCTTTGCCTGGGTTCTCGTGCCGCAGTCGCCCACGTTTTGGATGGACAACAGCACTGAGCAGCTCGGCCACTCCAACCAGAGCATCTACTCCCCCGTCATTAAGGCGCTCATCGACGAGTTTGTCGCCGAGCATGCCGACCGCATCGACACCGACCGTATCGTGGTCGCTGGCCTTTCCAACGGCGGCTTTATGACGCTGCGCCTGTGCGCCGACTACCCCGATTTCTTCGCGGCGGGCCTTCCCTGCTGCGCGCCGTGGTACAACGCCACGGACGAGGACGTGACCGCCCTTGCCAAGACGCCGCTGTGGTTTACGCACTCCAAGGGCGATGAGCTCGTGATCCCGCAGGAGACCGTGCTGCCGCTCACGGCTCGCCTGCGCGCTGCCGGCGCCAACGTGCATCTCACCTACTTTAGCCATGTCGAAGACCTGACCGGGCGCTACCGCGAGGCCGACGGCTCGCCCAAGAAGACGTTCAACCATGGCGTGTGGATCCACCAATTCAACGACCTGTGTTATCAAGACTTCGACGGGGGCAACGTACTCATCGACGGCGAGCCGGTGGGCTGCTGGGAGTGGTCGGCCAGGGTTTCGAGGTAACCGTCCCATCGGGGGCTCTGACCTTTAGTTTTGTAAACGTCCTCGCGCATGAGCTCCGCTTATCCTGCTCCTTCGGAGCATCGGATAAGCGGAGCTCGCGCTGCGGAATGTTTACAAAACTAAAGGTCAGAGCCCCCTAAGTTAACGTTGTTCGAAACGCTGGTCGGCCGCTTCCGGCGGGCCGCCGGGTTGACGGCGATGGGGACGTGGGTCCCGTCTTGCCTTGCGCGTAACTGGCTGAAATGATTTTGGTTGGAGCTTTCTTATGACTCGCGATTTAACTCGGGTGATTGTTACTACTGATATGGAAGTCGATGATATGAACTCGCTCGTTCATTTGGCTCTGTATCTTAACGTGCTTGATGTGCAGGCTGTGGTGTATACGGCTTCGCAGTATCACTTTCTTGGGGATGGCGTCCATACGCTCGGCGAGGTGAATCCGCATTGGCGGACTAAAGGGCGTCGCTCTTATGAGTGGAATGTTGTGCCCCATGAACCTGATCCCACGGCTGGGGAGCTTCGTGAGTATCGACCGTTTCCTGAGCATTGGATCGAGAGCCTCTGGAGCAATGAATATGCCCAGGCTTGGCCTCAGCTGCAGGCTAATGCGGCCGCTGCCGGTGAGCCGCCGTTTCCTTCGCCGGCTCAGATGATTGAGCGTACCTTTGTGGGCAACGTTGCCTTTGAGGGCGATGTGCGTGAGGAGACTGAGGGTTCGCGCGTGATTGCTCAGGCAATCTTGGATGATGACCCGCGTACGCTTTGGCTGCTCAGCTGGGGCGGCATGAATACCATTGTTCGTGCGCTCATGAGCATTGCTGAGCGCTATCGTGATACGCCCGAATGGCCTTCTGTGCAGCAGCGTGTCTATCAGAAGGTGCGCGTGATGGGCGTTGCCGATGGCGTGGGGCAGGACAATTCTTGGCTCGACCATGGGCGTGAGCTCTTCCCCGATCTCATCTTTTGGTGCGTGCCTTATATGTATGGCGGCTACGTTGATGCCAAGATGGCTCAGCCCGATACGCTGCCGTTCTTTCAGGCTCCCTGGCCCGAGCAGAATCTCACGCAGGGCAACGGCCCCCTCATGGCGCGCTATATGCTCTATGGCGATGGCAAGGTGTACGAAAACGAGCCCGAGCGCTTTCAGTTTGGCAAGCATGCCCGTCTGGATTGGGGCTTAGAAGGCATGCCCGCGATGCAGTTTGAGCGCGGCGATTTTATGGCCGAGGGCGACTCGATGACCTATATTCCGCTACTGCCGTTTGGCCTGCGCGGGGCTGACGACCGCGACTTTGACACGTTGCTCGGCCGCATGTTCCTCGACGGGCATCCCGACTCGGACGCACCTGCCGGCTTTGCAGCCATAGGCACGCCCGTCGATGGCAATCCTAATCCCCATCTGCGCGCCTATCAGGAAGACTTCGCCGCTCGTGCGCAGTGGTGCGCCCATGGGCCCGCGGACTGCTCGCATCCGGCGTATGTTGCCGAGGTCACGGGCGACATGAGCGCCGCGGCCGGCGAGCGCGTTGCTCTTGCAGCGACCATCGTCGACCCCGATGGTAGGGGCTTCGACGCGCACTGGGATGTCGCCGTGGAGCCGTCGCGCTATGCAGGCGCTCAAGATCTGTCGCTGTGGCAGGAATGCGCGACGAACGCCACGTTCACCGTACCCACCGATGCACAACCCGGTGACCGCATCGTGCTCACCCTCGGCGTGCAGACGCGCGCCGAGCGTCCCTGCACCCGCTACGCCCAGGTCGCCGTGACCGTGGCATAACAAGGACGGCGCCCACATTCGGCATGGAGTGTCCCCAACTGCTACTCATTTAAGTACGTCCCCAATGAGTGGCCGAAGAGTGTCCCCAACGACCAGTCGTTTAAGAACATCCCCAATGACTACCCAGAAGTTGCGGTGGAATAGTTCCTGTTTGGGGGTGCGGACAGAAAGTTGGACCGTGAAGCGGTCCGGACTGGAGGTT
>UQHW01000031.1 GCA_900540935.1 uncultured Collinsella sp.
GGACTTGCAGCGACGGACCTCAGGACACTCTTACACCACGTCTGCGCGCGCGACCAGTTTCAAGTCGAGTTTTGCCGATTTCGACCAAGAATCGCTGCTACTAAAAAGGTAACAGTACTCATATTTGCCCTTTTTTGGCCACAAGCCCTAAAACAAGCCTCGCCAAGGTCGGGAAGCGGGCCAAATCGCCGGCCTCGAGGCTTATTCCACCGTTCCGTAGACGGCGCCCCAGCCGTGGGCGGCCAAGGCGGAGTTGAGCTGATCGCAAAGTGACTGGCGGTCGTAGTAGCCGGGCGGCAAAAGATTCACGATCTCCATGAGGTCGGGCGCCAGGTCCAAGATTTCGGCCTGTACGATCAGATCCAGGCGGTCGATGGCGTGGCGGTCGTAAAACAGTCCGTCGACCAGGCGCTGCAAGTCGCCGAATTCCTCGGCCTGAAACGATCCGTACTCCATAGTGCCTCCTTGGGCGCTCCACGCCGGCATGCGCGGCGATTCGTAATTGATTGCGATGAACTTAATCTATCACGGCTTCATAACGTTGCGACGATGGCGGTCTATACTTAGACGAACTGCAACGTACCGCTTCGCGAAAGGTCGCACCCCATGCAGACGATCTACCAGAAGATGGAAACCACCGAACTCGATGCCGCCATCGAGGCGCTCAAAGCCGAGGTCGCCGAGGTCAAGGCCAAGGGCCTGGCGCTCGACATGGCCCGCGGCAAGCCGTCGCCCTCCCAGGTGGACATCTCTCGACCCATGCTCGATATCCTCAATGCCGATGCCGATCTGCACGACGGCAATGTCGACTGCTCCAACTACGGCTGCTTCGAGGGCATTCCCTCGGCTCGCAAGCTGGCAGGGGAGTTCCTGGGCTGCCCCGCCGAGCAGACGCTCGTGCTGGGTTCGTCGAGCCTTTTGATCGAGCACGATATCGCCGGCATGTTCTGGCGCTGCGGCTCGTGCGGTAGCGAGCCCTGGGACGCCTACGAGGCCGCGCACGACGGCAAGAAGGTCAAGTTCCTGTGCCCTGTTCCCGGCTACGATCGCCACTTTGGCATCACCGCCGACTTGGGCATCGAGAACGTCCCCGTCGCGATGACCGACAACGGCCCCGACATGGACGAGATCGAGCGCCTGGTTGCCGCCGACGATTCCATCAAGGGTATCTGGTGCGTGCCCAAGTATTCCAACCCCACGGGCATCACCTTTAGCGAGGACACTGTGCGCCGCCTGGTCGAGATGCCCACGGCCGCGTCCGATTTCCGCATCTTCTGGGACAACGCCTACTGCGTGCACGACCTGTACGACGAGACCGACGAGCTCGCCAACATCTTTGACCTCGCTCGCGCGGCGGGCACCGAGGATCGCGTGGTGGCATTCGCCTCGACGTCAAAGATCACCTTCCCGGGCGCCGGTATCGGCTTTATCGGTGCGAGCCCCGCGGTTATCGCCGAGTTCTCCAAGCGCCTGAAGGCTGGCCTTATTAGCGCCGACAAGCTCAACCAGCTGCGTCACGTGCGCTTCCTTCCCACTATCGAGGCGGTCAAGGAACACATGAAAAAGCATGCTGAGTTTTTGCGTCCGCGCTTTGAGGCCGTTGAGCGCAAGCTCACCGAGGGCTTGGGTAACACGGGTTGCGCCACTTGGACTCATCCCCATGGCGGCTACTTTGTGAGTTTTGATGGCCCCGAGGGCTCGGCCCAGAAGGTCGCCGCGCTTTGTGCCGACCTGGGCGTCAAGCTCACGCCGGCTGGTGCCACCTGGCCTTATGGCAAGGATCCGCGCGACACCAACATCCGCATCGCGCCGAGCTATCCCACGGTCGAGGACCTGGAGGCTGCGCTCGATGTGCTGGTGCTGGCTGTCAAGCTCGTCGCTGCCGAGCTTGCGCGTGCCGAGCGCGCCTAACGCGTAGGGCCCCGCAAGTCCGCGCCTAGTACTATCCGCACTTTCGATACGTAAAGGAGCGTATACATGGATTTGGGTATTTCAACCAACCCCACGCCAGAGCTCTACACCATTAAGGTAACCGGCGAGATCGATATCTCTAACGCCGATAGCCTGCGCAATGCCATCGACCTGGCGCTCGAGCAGCCCACCGAGGCCGTTGAGCTCGATTTTGCCCAGGTGAGCTACATCGATTCGACGGGCATTGGCGTGCTCGTGGGCGCCGCGCACCACGCGGTTGACCACGGCAAGCGCTTTAGCTGCACGAATGTGCAGCCCCCGGTGATGCGCGTGGTTCAGCTGTTGGGTGTCGACCAGGAGATTTCGATCACCGCTGCATAATCTTTGCCCCCAAAAGGGCGTGCCGTTTGGCATATGTTTGTGATGCGCTCGGACGTTTTGGCGTCCGGGCGCTATACTTGACCGAATGAATAGACGAGTTCCGGCCGAATGGCGCGGTGCGGGCTCGACTCACATCGAGCCTTGGAGGTATGTGTGTTTGGTATTGGAGAGGGTGAGCTCGCGATCATCGTGGTCTTCGGCTTTTTGCTGTTTGGCCCGGATAAGCTCCCGCAGATGGGCCGCACGATCGGCCGTGCCATCCGTCAGTTCCGCGAGACGCAGGAAAAGATGACGGCCGTTGTTCAGTCCGAGATTATCGATCCGGTGAGCGAGGCCGCGTCGGCCCCGGTCAAGCCCAAGAAGACTGCTGCGACCGACGACGATTCCGATGCGGACGAGGATGCCGCCGAGACGGCAGCGCCCGCCAAGAAGGAGACCTTTGCCGAGCGTCGCGCCCGTCTTGCTGCCGAGAAGGCCGCAAGCGAGGGTGCTGCTGAGGGCGAAGGCGCTGTTGATGAGGCCGAGGGTACAGAGCCTGCTACTGCCGTCGAGCCCGAGCCTGCTGCAGAGCCCGAGCCCGAGCCGGCAGAGCCCACGACGGCTGACCTCTACGCCCGCCGTCCCCGCAAGCGCAAGGCTGTCGTCGACCAGCTCGCTCGCGAGCTCGAGGCCGAGGACGCTGCCGAGACTGCTGCCGCCGATGCCCCGAAGGGAGGCGATGAGTAATGCCTATCGGACCTGCGCGTATGCCGCTCTTCGATCACCTGGGAGAGCTCCGTCGCCGCCTGACCATCGTGGTCGTGTCGGTGTTTGCCGCCGCCATCGTGCTGTACTTTGCCACGCCCGTGGTGCTCGATATCCTCGAGGATCCCATCCGCTCGTTTGTGCCGGACGGTAAGTTCTACATCACCACCACGCTCGGCGGTTTTGGCCTGCGCTTCTCGCTTGCCATCAAGATGGCCGTGGTCATGTGCACGCCCATGATCATCTGGCAGATTCTGGCATTTTTCCTGCCGGCACTGCGCCCCAACGAGCGCAAGTGGGTTGTGCCCACGGTGCTCGCCTCGACGGTGCTGTTCTTCCTGGGTGCCATCTTCTGCTACTTCATCATCATCCCGGCGGGCTTTGAGTGGCTCATCGGCGAGACCTCGGCTGTCGCTACGGCGTTGCCCGATCTGGAGAACTACGTCAACATGGAGCTGCTCTTTATGATCGGCTTTGGTGTGGCGTTTGAGCTGCCGCTCATCATCTTCTACCTGTCCGTTTTCCACATCGTGTCCTATGCGGCCTTCCGCAGCGCCTGGCGCTACGTGTACGTAGGCCTGCTCGTGGGTTCGGCTGTGATTACGCCCGACGGCTCGCCCGTTACGCTGGGTCTCATGTATGGCGCCCTGCTCTCGCTCTACGAGATTTCGCTCGCCATCGCTCGCGTGGTCATTACCGCGCGCGAGGGCAAGGAGGGTCTGTTCGTGAGCCGTCTGGACCTGTTCTCGGACGACGAGGACGACGAGGAGTAAATCGGTATGCACGAGGTTGGCATTGTCAACGGCATACTCGATACAGTGATTCGCGCGGCGCGTGGGGCGGGGGCCTCGCGCGCCGTTTTGGTAACGCTTCGTATCGGGGATATGACCGAGGTCGTGCGCGAGGCACTCGACTTTGCGTGGGAGACGTTTCGCGATGAGGACCCGCTCACGCGCGGCTGCGAGCTTGCCGTGGAGGAGGTCCATCCACAAAGCGAGTGCCTGGACTGCGGCGAGGTCTTTGAGCACGACCGTTTCCATTGTCGCTGCCCCCAGTGTGGCGGCGCCAACGTGCGCCTGCTGCACGGCCGCGAGCTCGATATCGCAAGTATCGAAATCGAAACCCCCGACGATTAGCCCGCTAGCCATCTAATGATGGGGTATAAAGGGGCCAAAGTAAGGAGCGCTAAGTATGGCCGAGAAAACGATTGATATCGCGTCGCCGATCCTGTCGCGCAACGAGCGCCTGGCAGATCAGCTGCGTCAGCGATTTAATGAGGCAGGCACCTACGTGATCAATGTGCTGTCGAGCCCCGGCTCGGGTAAGACCACCACGATTCTGGGCACCAACGAGCGCCTGCGTGACAAGGCCGGCCTACGCTGTGCCGTCATCGAGGGCGATATCGCCTCGGATGTCGACGCCATCACCATGAAGGAAGCCGGCATGCCCGCCATCCAGATCAACACGGGCGGTCTGTGCCACCTCGAGGGCAACATGATCATGGAGGCTGTCGATGCCTTCGACCAGGCTGTGGGTCTGGAGAACATCGACGTCATCTTTATCGAAAACGTGGGTAACCTGGTCTGCCCGGTCGACTTTGACCTGGGCGAGAACCTGTCCATCATGATTCTCTCGGTGCCCGAGGGCGACGACAAGCCCATCAAGTATCCGGGCATCTTCCAGCACGCCGGCGCGCAGCTGCTCAACAAGGTCGACGTGGCCCCGGCTTTCGATTTTGACATGGATAGGTATACTAAGACACTCGATGACCTCAATCCGCAAGCGCCGCGGTTTGCCGTGAGCGCGCGCAAGGGCGAGGGCATGGATGCCTGGTGCGATTGGCTCATCGGGCAGATTGAGCAAGCAAGGGCGTAAGTCGGCCGCCATACGGGCGGGCGTAGCCGCAGAGATACGAGATAGGAGCCTCTTTTGAAGCTCATCATCGCCGAGAAAAACGATGCCGCGCGTCAAATCGCCGAGCGGCTGTCCACGGGTAAGCCCAAAAAGGACAAGGTGTACAACACCGCCATCTACCGTTTTGAGTGGAAGGGCGAGGAGTGCGTGACCATCGGCCTTGCCGGTCACATCCTGGCACCCGATTTTTGCGACAGTGTGCTGTTCGATAAAAAGCTGGGTTGGTATTCGGTCACCGAGGACGGCGAGATGTTGCCGGCCGATATGCCCGATGGCTTGGCCCGCCCGCCGTACGACACCAAGCGCAAGCCGTTCCTTGCCGATGGTATCTCCATCAAGGGCTGGAAGCTTGAGAGCCTGCCTTACCTTACCTGGGCGCCCGTCATTAAGCTGCCGGCCGAGAAGGAGCTCATTCGTTCGCTCAAGAACCTTGCCAAGAAGTCCGACAGCGTCATCATCGCCACGGACTTCGATCGCGAGGGTGAGCTGATCGGCTCGGACGCCCTCAACAAGGTGCGCGAGGTCGCGCCGGACTTGCCGGTCGCCCGCGCTCAGTATTCTTCGTTTACCAAGGCCGAGATTACGCAGGCCTTCGATAATCTTGTCTCGCTCGACCAGAATCTGGCCGACGCCGGCGAGAGCCGCCAGCACATCGACCTCATTTGGGGTGCGGTGCTCACGCGCTACCTGACGCTCGCCAAGTTTGGCGGCTTTGGCAACGTGCGCTCCGCCGGCCGCGTGCAGACGCCGACGCTTGCCCTGGTGGTCGAGCGCGAGCGCGAGCGCATGGCGTTTGTGCCCGAGGACTATTGGCAGATTCGCGGCATGGGTGCCGCTCAGGGTGCTGCCGAGGATGACCGCTTTAAGATTGCGCACAAGACGGCACGTTTTACCGATAAAGATGCTGCCGAGACGGCGTACGGCCACGTCGACGGCGCTACGACGGCAACCGTCGCCGCGGTGACCAAGCGCTCCCGCAAGCAGCAGCCGCCCACGCCGTTTGCGACGACCTCGCTGCAGGCTGCCGCCGCGGCCGAGGGCATCTCGCCTGCGCGTACGATGCGCATCGCCGAGTCCCTCTACATGGCGGGCCTCATCAGCTATCCGCGTGTCGACAACACCGTGTACCCCGCGACGCTCGATCTGGGCGCCGTGGTGAGCGACCTGGCAAAGATCAACCCGGCGCTGGCGCCCGTGTGCAAAAAGGTACTCGCCGGCCCCATGAAGCCCACGCGCGGCAAAGTCGAGACCACCGACCACCCGCCCATCTACCCCACGGGCGAAGGCGATCCGTCCACGCTCGATGGCGGCCAGCGCAAGCTCTACGACCTCATCGCCCGCCGCTTCCTGGCGACGCTTATGGGTCCCGCGACCATCGAGAATACCAAGCTCGAGCTCGACGTGAACGGTGAGCCGTTCGTGGCTTCGGGCGATGTGCTCGTGACCCCGGGTTTCCGCGAGGCGTACCCGTACGGACTCAAGCGCGACGAGCAGATGCCGCCGCTAGAGCAGGGCGACACGGTCGACGTGTTCGACATTAAGCTTGAGGACAAGCAGACCGAGCCGCCCGCGCGCTACAGCCAGGGCAAGCTCGTGCAGGAGATGGAAAAGCGCGGCCTGGGCACCAAGTCCACGCGCGCGAGCATCATCGAGCGCCTGTATGCCGTGCGCTATCTCAAAAACGATCCCGTTGAGCCGAGCCAGCTGGGCATCGCCATCATCGACGCGCTGACGCAGTTTGCCCCGCGCATAACGAGTCCCGATATGACCAGCGAGCTCGACGGCGACATGACTCGCGTCGAGCGCGGCGAGGACACCGAAGAGCATGTCGTGACGCACTCGCGTGCGCTGCTGGCCGGCGTGCTCGACGAGCTGCTCAAGCATACGCAGGAGCTCGGCAACGCCATCAGCGACGCCGTCACGGCTGATGCGCGCGTGGGCGCCTGCCCCAAGTGCGGCAAGGACCTGGTTATGAAGACGAGCGCCAAGACCCGTGGCAGCTTCATTGGCTGCATGGGCTGGCCCGACTGCGACGTGACCTATCCGGTCCCGAGCGGCGTCAAGGTGAGCCCGCTCGAGGGCGAGGCCGCCGTGTGCCCCGAATGCGGTGCGCCGCGCATCAAGTGTCAGCCGTTCCGCCAGAAGGCTTTCGAGATCTGCGTGAACCCGACGTGCCCCACCAACTACGAGCCCGACCTTAAAGTGGGCGAGTGCAAGGTGTGTGCCGAGGCCGGACGCCATGGCGACCTGATCGCGCACAAGAGCGAGAAGAGCGGCAAGCGCTTTATCCGCTGCACCAACTACGATGACTGCGGCGTGAGCTATCCGCTGCCGGCGCGTGGCAAGCTCGAGGCGACGGGCGAGACCTGTCCCGAGTGCGGCGCCCCCATCGTGGTGGTCAACACGGCGCGCGGTCCGTGGCGTATCTGCGTCAACATGGACTGCCCGACCAAGGAGAAGAAGCCCGCCCGCGGTCGCAAGACCACAACCAAGGCGAGCACGGCAAAGAAGACGACGGCGGCCAAGAAGACGACGGCTAAGAAAGCCACTGCCGCCAAAAAGACGACCGCGAAGAAGTCGACTGCCAAGAAAACAGCCGCCGACAAGTAACGGCGCAGTCGAAACATTGCCCAAAAAAACGAGCGAGGACCCCGCGATCCTCGCTCGTTTTTTTGACCGGCAGTTAGGGACGTTCTTTTTCTGCCGGCAGTTTAGGAACGTCCCTAACTGCCGGCTCGGGAACGACAAAGCGCTAGTTCACCTCGACAGGCTTGGCGCCGGGATAGCGCTCCTCAAAGTCTAGGCGGTACTTATTGTCATTGGTGCCCGCCACGTTGTCGCGCGACAGCGGCGCCACGATCTCATTCTTGTGGTCCGCAGGCTTGGCGTATTTCAGGCTGATCTCCCAGGCATCACAGATTGCGTCAATGCGGTGATCCAGGTCGTCGTACAGGGCGATGATGTCCTTCCAGGAGCTGTAGTTCTTGGAGCTCGTCGGGACGTCCAGGTCCTCGACGATGTCGTAATACTGCTCGATGGTGTCCTCCGTGCGCTCGGCGACGTCGGCGAGATTTTGACGGGTGGTTCGATCCTCTTCCAGATAGTTGCCGTTGAAGTTCTGCGCGCAGCCACGGACCTGGCTGTCGAGATCTTCGAGCAGGTCGTAGTATTCGCTCAGTCGGCGGTAGAGGTTCTGCTCAGAGAGCGTTGCTTCGCCGCCATCCTCGTCGTCATCATCGTCATCGTCGTAAAGGCTATTGGGATCGCCGAGAGGCTCAAGGTCATCATCGTCAACATCGTGGTGCAGCTTGGTAACCTCGGCGGTCGTCTGCGTACCGGCGTTGTCGAAAGGCTTGATCACAAAGAAAATGACCAGGGCGATGATGATCGCCACCAGCACAACGATAACGGCGATAAGCGGCCCGGTGCCGCTCTTTTTGGAAGCGGGGGTCTGTGGCGAAGCGGGCGCGTATGCGGGAGCCGGCTGCTGTTGGGGCGAGCCGCTCGCGACGGGTATGCGCTGCGTGGTCTCGACGGCCTCGGTCCTTGCGGCGGGGTCGGGGCTATAGGCGAGGGGGTCGTCCGCCTTGGCTTGCGGCGCATCAAGGGAGCCGGTCTGCTCAAAAGCGGGCTGGCTATCGCTCGCGGCTGTTTGCTCAACGGGTGCACCGCACGAGGTGCAGAACTTGGCATCATCTGCAAGACGCTTGCCGCACGAGGCGCAATACCGAGACATTGCCACTCCTTTCGCCACATTTCAATGCAATACGACGATTATACCCAGCGTCCAAAATTCCCCATCATAAGTTGCGGTGAAATAGGGACTGTTTGGCGGTCTCAGAGCTTCAATCAGTCCCTATTTCACCGCAACTTTGGAAAGGCACCTTTAGCCATTGGGGACGCACCGAGCACTGGGGTATCATGGCTTGGTTGCTATAAATCGCATTTACGCGCCTTGTAGGAAGGGGCTGCGCCCATGGCTTTTGAGCCCGTTCAACATAGCTTTATCACGCTCGAAGGCGTCGACGGCGCCGGCAAGTCCACGCAGGCGCGCCTGCTGGCCCGCGCGCTCGACCTCGCTGGCTATCAGGTCGTAACTCTGCGCGAGCCGGGCGGCGCCGCCATCAGCGAAAAGATCCGTGCTCTGCTGCTCGACCCCGCCAACACGGCGATGGGCGACACCTGCGAGCTGCTGCTCTACGAGGCAGCGCGTGCCCAGCTGGTGCACGAGGTCATCGCCCCCGCCCTTGCGGCCGGCAAGGTGGTCCTGTGCGACCGTTTCTACGATTCCACGACCTGCTATCAGGCGTTTGCCGATGGTCTCGACCGTCAGATGGTGCGCGACGCCAACAACCTGGCTGTCGCCGGTACGCATCCGGCGCTCACGCTCGTCTACCACATCACACCCGAGCAGGCGGCGCTACGCATGGCAGCCCGTGGCGCGGCAGATCGCATGGAGGCAAAAGGCATGGCCTTCCAAGAGCGCGTCTACCAGGGATTTTGCGCCATTGCCGCCGAGGAACCAAACCGCGTAAAGCTCATCGACGCGACCGCGTCCATCGAGGACGTCTTCGCGCAGACGGTCGAGCAGGTTCGCGCCTACGGCCTCGACATTCCGCAAGATGTCGCCGCCGCCGCGCTTGCCAAGGAGGCCGAGTAACATGGCCCCCGCTCAGGCAAGCCTGCTGGCCAAGCTCGACACCCAAGAGCGCGTGCGCGACTTTTTGACCAATGCCGTCGCCAGCGGCCGCGCATCGCACGCCTACCTGTTTTTGGGCGCGCCCGGCGCGGGCAAGCTCGACGCCGCGTGGGCGCTCGCTCAGGCCTTCCTGTGCGAGCAGGATGGCTGCGGCTCATGCGATAGCTGTGTGCGCGTCGCCCGCCATACGCACCCCGACGTGCACTATTACACGCCCGAGAGCGCCACGGGCTACCTCATCGCCCAGACCCGCGAGCTGCTCGACGACGTGCCTCTGGCGCCCATCCGTTCCAAGGCCAAGGTCTACATCATCGACCGTGCCGAGCAGCTGCGCGCCAACACCGCCAACGCACTGCTCAAAACACTCGAGGAGCCGCCCGAGGGCGTTATGTTTATCTTGCTGGGCACCTCGGCAGACGTGATGTTGCCCACCATCGTGAGCCGCTGCCAGTGCGTGCCGTTTCGGCTGGTGTCGCCCACCGTGGCCGCGCAGGCCGTGAGCCGCGCGACGGGTCAGGATCTCGCGCGTTGCCGCATGGCGGTCGCCGTGGCGGGAAGCCCCACACGCGGCATCGAGTTCCTTAAGAGTGCCGAGCGCCAGGATGCTCGCCGCCAGATGGTCCGCGCCATCGATTCTCTCATCGCTGCCGACGAGGCCGATGTGCTCAGTCGCGCCAAGTCGCTCATCGTCGCCGTCAAGGCGCCGCTCGCCGAGGTCAAGTCCACGCAGGAAAAGGTGCTCGAGCAAAACGCCGATTACCTGTCGCGTGGAGCATTGAAGCAGCTTGAGGACCGTAACAAGCGCGAACTCAACGCGCGCGAGCGTTCGGGTATCATGGAAGCGCTGGCGAGCGCACGGACGCTCATGCGCGACGTGCTGCTGACACTTCAGGACGAGGCGGCCGACGTCGTGAACGAAGACGTGCGCGACACGATCGGTCGGCTTGCCGCCGCGACGAATGTTGCGGGTGCCACCCGGGCGCTCGAGGCGGTCGCGACCGCCGAGCGCAACATCGCCAGAAACGTTACTCCCCAGCTGGCCATCGAGGTCATGCTGCTCGATATCAGGAAGGCACTGAAATGCCGTTAGTCGTACCCGTTAAGTTTACCTACGCCTCGCGCGACCTGTGGTTCGACCCGCAGGATCTGGATATCCTCGAGGCCGATTATGCCATTTGCTCCACCGAGCGCGGAACCGAGATCGGCCTGGTCACGGCCGATCCCTTCGAGGTGCCGCTCGACGAGATCGGTCAGCCGCTCAAGCCCGTGCTACGCGTGGCGAGCGACATCGACCTGCAGCTTGCCGACGATCTTGCCATCCAGGGCGACGAGGCGATGGTCGATTTCCGCCGTCTGGTCAAAGAGCTCGACCTCGAGATGAAGCCGGTTGGCGTCGAGTACCTGTTTGGCGGCGAGAAGGCCGTGTTCTACTTTGCGGCCGAGGAACGCGTCGATTTTCGTCAGCTCGTCAAGGACCTGTCCTCGACGCTGCACATTCGCGTCGACATGCGTCAGATCGGCGTGCGCGACGAGACCCGCCTGGTGGGCGGCTATGCCCAGTGCGGACAGGAGCTCTGCTGCACGCGCTTTGGCGGACAGTTTGAGCCCGTCTCGATTCGCATGGCAAAAGAGCAGGACCTACCGCTCAACTCGTCCAAGATCAGCGGCGTTTGCGGCCGCCTGATGTGCTGCCTGCGCTATGAGTTCGAGGCGTACAAGGACTTTAAGAGCCGTGCGCCCAAAAAGAAGACGCTCATCGATACGCCGCTTGGCAAGGCGCGTATCCAGGAATATGACACACCGCGCGAGCAGCTGGTGCTGCGCCTGGAGAACGGCAAAGTCTTTAAGGTCAACCTGGCCGATATGACCTGCTCGGAGGGCTGCAAAAAGAAGGCAGCCGAGCAGGGTTGCAACTGCCGTCCCGACTGCGTGACGCGCGACGTGCTCGAGCGCATCGAGTCGCCCGAGATGCGCCTGGCGCTCATGGAGCTCGACCGCGAGAACGGCGTCGACGTGGGCGATGGCCTGTCGAACGCCGATCGCCTGGCGGGCATATCGATGCCCAAGCGCCGTCGTCGCGATGCCGAATCCGATGCTCGCGCCGGTCAGGGCCAGGGCGAGGGCCGTGGCCGCGGAAAAGGCCGCGGTAAGGCCGAGACACCTGAGGCCGAGGGGGCGGCCGATGGCCGTCGCCGTCGCAAGCGCGCGGGCTCGGGCGATGCTACCGAGGTTGCAGCCGCGGGCAAGAACGCCTCTCGCGAGCGCGAGGTTCAGCAGCCCCAGCAGCAGAATCGCGGCGGCGGCATGAACCCCACACGTCGCCGCCGCCGTCATCTGTCGAGCGAGGAGCGCGAGGACGCCTTCCGCGCCGCAGCTGCTCGCGAGGCCGGTGCCGCTTCCAAGGGCGCCTCAGCCTCCGATGCGCCTGTCGACAAGAGCGGCAAGTCACGTGGCGAGGAGGAGCGCGCGCCGCGTCCGCGCCGTCGCCATTCCTCGGGCGCGCAACAGAAGCCCTCAGTGCCCTCCGTGGCCGATCAGGTCTCGGATGGCGAGGTCAAGGTCACGCGCCGTCGTCCCGGGGATGGCGGGGGAGCGGCTGCCAAGGCTTCGCGTGGCGCCGCTCGCGACGAGCGCGAGCCGCGCGAGAATCGCGGTGGCGAGGGCTCGGCCGACCAGGGTCAAAAGCGCCGTCGCCGTCGTCGTTCCCGCAAGCCGCGCCAGGATGGTGGCGAGGGCTCGACCCCGTCTTCGTCCGCACCACAACCGCCCGCCGGCGAATAACGCCCGCGAGCGGATTTAACCCGCCTTGCCCCGAGCGCATCGGGGTATCATAGCGCCGAATCAACAACCCTCCCTGCGATCGAGCGTAGGGAGGGTTGTGTCTTGAAGAGCCATCTGAACATATTGAGCCGTCTGCAGAGTGCCGGTGCCCTACCGTTTGCGGACGAATTGCTACCGTTTGCCGAGCGCGCGACGTACGAGGCGCTCGAGGCATTGTCGCCAACACGATGTACCGGCTGCGAGCGCGCCGGTGCGCTTATTTGCCAAGACTGCCTGGCCGCGCTCACGCTCATCGACCCACGTCATAGCTGCACCCGATGTGGCGCCCCGTTTGGGGATTTGCTGTGCACTGAGTGTTCGGTCGAGGGCACGTCTTCGGCAATGGCGGAGGCGCTCGACCGCTGCCTGGCGTGCGCCGTCTATGCGCATCCGCTGCCGCGCATCATTAAAGCGTACAAGGATGCGGGCGAGCGACGTCTGGCTCCGTATCTGGCGGAGCTGCTCTACGACACCGCCCTGCATGCCCAGGTCGTAGCTCCCGATCGCTACGGAGGCGTGCTTTCCGGTGCGGATGCGGTGGTGTTTGTGCCTGCGACGGCGGCAGCGTTTCGGCGGCGTGGTTTTGATCATATGGAGGCTATTGCGCGCCCATTTTGCGAGCTGTCGGGTGTTCCTCTGCTCGATGCTCTCGTCAAGTACGGGCATGGCGACCAGCGCGAACTCGGTCGTGAGGAGCGCCGCGAGCGTGCCCAAGGCATGTACGAGACGGTTGAGGACGTGCACGGCCGCCGCTTGCTGCTTATCGACGACGTTATCACCACGGGTGCGACGATGGCAGCGGCTTCGGCGGAACTCAAGCGCGCCGGTGCCGTGGCCGTTGATGGCCTCGCTATCGCACGCGTTTGGTAGGGGTGGTTTTGTGGCAGTGAAGATTGAGCGGCGCAACGAGCCGACAGACGAACAGCTGGCGGCTTCCGTAATCCTAACAGGCGCCTCGGCGCTACGCATGATGCGCGCCGAGCGCCGAAAAATGGGTTACATCAGCTGGAGGGACCTCAATCCCGATGAAGAGCGCCGTGTGCTGCGCACGTCGTCGCCCTCGACCGAGGACATCTATCTTTCCGACTTGGTGCGGATTGGGGCCGCAAGCGGCGAGGTGCAAGAAGATCTTTGCTTGCTGGTGGGATCTGCGGCGCAGCGCCGCCGCATGCCTGGCGTGGGCTGGTCCGTATGCTCCGGGTTGCCCGCCGGCTCGATTCTAGAGGTGGAACCGGGGGTGTACAGTCTATCTCCCGAGGCCCTTTGTGTTGTCGTCGCCCGCGAGGTCGGCTGTATCCAGGCATTTGCCCTGGCCCAGGAGCTGTGCTCTAAGATTTCACTGAGTGACCGCGGGAAGTATCTGCCTCCCTACACCTCGCCCGTTACGAATAAACTTGCAAAGGACAAGGACCAGCCAGCAGACGTGGGCTACTTTGAGGTTGAGCCGGTGCTGACGCCCGATCGTCTGGCAGATTACCTCGCGGTATGCAAGGGGAATGCGGCCAAACAACTGCAGCGTCTGTGTCCCTACTTGTCAGAAAACCTGCGCTCGCCCATGGAGTGCATCATGCTCGCTCTGTTTTCGCTTCCGTTTTCCTATGGCGGATTTGCCTGCGGTCCCTTTAAGACCGACTACAAGATTGAGTTCGATGACCGCGCGCAGGCAATCTCGGGGATGCCGCATGCAGTTTGCGATGCGTATCAGGAGGCAGCCCGGTTTGACCTGGAATACAACGGTGAGCTGGGTCATTCCTCCCGGAGGGGACGTATCCATGATGAAAAACGCAACACGGGCTTGATTACTATGGGAATCGAGGTCGCGACGGTCAACAACGAAATGCTCCGCGACATGGAAGCGATGGAAGCGCTCGCATGGCGCATCTACCAACGCATGGGCAAGCGCTATCAGAATCGCGTAGAGGCTCGTCGAAAGAAGCAGGATGCGCTGCTGAACACGCTTCGAGCGTGTTTTGGGCTTAAGCCAGCATAAATCTATGGCTTTATAGGGGGCTTGTTATAGGCTCCGTGCAAAAAATGGCAAATATGAGTACTGTTACTAGATTAGTGACAGCGAAAACGAAGAAATCCGATCCTGAAATTGGTATTCATTGAAAAGATAATAAACAAATGTGGAGTATCTTGGCATCAAGCGGGCTATAAAGAGCTCGAAACCGGCGCGTGCGGAGGGAAAACGCTGCTACTAAATTGGTAACAGTACTCATATTTGCCGTTTTTTGCACACGCCACCCTAAGACGGGTGCCCCGGAGCTCCCCGTAGGGGAGCGACGGGGTCGATCAAAGCGCGTGCGGCCCGTCCCGACCTGCGAAATCTGTACTCGCGATGCGAATGACGCCCCTAACCTTAAACTTTAGCTTGAACTTAGCTATAATGCGCTTCGTTCCTACCAGGCTGTGGTTGCGGACGGACGAAATGCCCGTCCTAGTCCAAGACAGACGCGGTCAAAGGGATCCACGTAAGCGACCGCGTGCGCGCGGCGCGATCATGGCGCGTCCTAGATGTAAGCCGCACCGTCCGTTCTACTTTCTTTGGGGCAATACCGCCTCGCGGGCGAGCGGGTCAGTCGTGAAGGTGGCTGCGGCCTCCCGAGCAAACACCCCGGTGCGCAAGTGTGGGGTCAAATACCAGGTCAGCTGGTGGGAACAATCTGATATTCCGCGCAACGCACGGATTGTATACGACACAGAAGGCAGGGTAGCGGACATGGTGAGGGGCAGCTTGATGCACGCGGCTCGGTTAGGTGCTGGGACCGCAGCGGTCATTGCCGTTTTGGGCCTGAGCGGATGCGCGTTCAACCCGCTGTCTACGTTCACGACTCCCACGATCGACCAGATCGAGTACGAGACCGTCACGCCGGCGGTGTCGGACGACGCCCTGGTCACTCCCGGAACCCTGACGGTCGCCCTCGATACTTCCGATGCGCCGCAGGCCATGCAGGACGCCGACGGCGAGCTCACGGGGTATGCGGTTGACGCCGCCCGCGCCCTCGCAAGCCGCATGGGCCTTAAGGTCTCCTTTGTCGATGCGTCTTCGGCAGGTTCCGCGCTCGGCGACAAAAAGGCCGATATCTTTATCGGCGAGATTAACTCCACGGACGGGGACATTAGCTCGCTCGGCACCTGCCTGTACGATGCCACTTCCGTGTTCGGTAAAACTAGCGATGGTGGGTCGCTAAGCGTTTCCACCGATACCCTTAACACGTCCACCCTGGGCGTTCAGATGTCCTCGGCCTCGCAGGAGGCGCTTGCTAAGCAGAGCATCACCGCCAACCAAAAGACCTACTCCAACATCAACGAGTGCTTTGAGGCGCTCGAGTCCGGCGAGGTCGACTATGTGATCTGCGACTCCACGGCCGGCGGCTACCTTGCACGCCTGATGAGCGAGGTCTCCTATGTCGGTGCGCTCGAGGCGCCCTCGACGCTTGGTGTTGCGGGCGCCTCGTCCAATGACGAACTGTGCCGTGCCGTGAGCGACGCCCTCGACGACATCACGGTCGACGGTACGCTCGAGGCAGTCCACTGCGTCTGGTATGGCACGATGCCCTACGACCTCACCACTAAGACGGTTTCGGGCGCTAGCGTGCAGCCGGGTGACTCTGAGTCCAGTGAGACCATGTCCTCCGGCAGCGAGTCCTCCGATTCCAACAATGAGACCGCATCCTCCGAGGACAACTCGTCCAGCCAGGAAGGCACCATCACCGACGACGACATTAACAAACTCAATAGCTAGTTATTGCTAGGGGTGGTGTCTCCTATACGTTGGAAAGGACACTTCTTCACGGTTTCAACACGCACTGCCGGGCTTCTCCAATAGGGGAGTCCGGCTTTTTCATCCCTATAAAACCAGCAGGTCAAAGCTAATTTTCGGGACCAAATACAAATCTGTCGGCTCCCTCCTATAGCGCACTTTGCCACAGAAAAGTGCGAGACTTCGGTATGCGGTATCAAGCAATCGTTATTCGGGTCTTTAGGAATCCGCGTGATTAAATACACGGCAATGGGTACATAGCCAGTACGGTAAGTCCCCGAGGCAGATTGGAGCCACGTATGGATATCAAGGTTTCTGGACGCAAGACGACGGTAACCGATGCTCTGCGTGCGCATGTGGATGAGAAGATCGGCGAGGCGCTCAAGGTTTTCGATATCGAGCCCATGACGGTCGACGTTGTACTTCGCTATGAGAAGAACCCCTCGAACCCCAACCCGGCAATCGTCGAGGTCACGGTTCGTGCCCGCGGTTCGGTGATTCGCGTTGCCGAGCACGGTGCAGATATGTACGCCGCCATCGACCTCTCCGCCGATAAGGTCACCCGCCAGCTGCGCAAGTTCAAGACCAAGGTCGTGGACAACCGCCAGGGCGGTGCCAGCGCCGCGGATGTCGCGCCGGTCGAGCGCGTCGAGGATCTGGCCGACCTGCTGCTGCCCGAGGAGGAGGACGACCTGCTCGTCCGCGAGAAGGTTATCGACGTCACCCCGATGACTGAGGAGCAGGCGCTGGTGCAGACCGATCTGCTCGGCCACGACTTCTACGTGTTCGAGAACGCGACGACCGGCCTTATCAATGTGGTGTATCACCGTAAGAATGGTGGATATGGCATCATCAAGCCCCGCATCGAAACACTTGACGAGTAAAATACGTTAACTTGCATGAGTTAACGGTTGGCGGCCATCCCATGCGGGTGGCCGCCTTTTTACGTAAGGAGTCGCTTTGATGGACAAGGCCGCATCTACCGGTCATTCGGACCGTTGCCGCATCGTCGTCGATACCTGCTGCGACTTTAGCCCCGAGGTCGCCGCGAACCTCGATGTCGATATCCTGGGTTTCCCCTTCATTATCGATGGCGAGGAGCGCACAGACGACATCTGGTCGAGCATCACGCCCAAGGAGTTTTACGACCGCATGCGCGCTGGTGCCCGCGTGTCCACCTCGGCTGTGTCGCTCGGTCGCTATATCGAGTTCTTTACCGAGTGCGCCAAAGAGGGCACGCCCACGGTCTACCTGTGCTTTACCTCGGCGCTGTCGTCGAGCTACAACTCCGCGTGCCAGGCGGCAGATGCCGTGCGCGCCGAGTATCCCGATTTTGAGCTGTACGTGGTCGACAACGCTCTGCCCTGCGCGACCGGCGCGCTCTTGGCGCTCGAGGCCGTGCGCCAGCGTTCGGCGGGACTGACCGCCAAGCAGCTGGTCGATTGGGCAAACGAGGCAAAGACCTACGTCCACGGCTACTTTACGCTCGAGAGCTTCGACGCACTGGCTGCCGGCGGCCGCATTCCGCCCGCGGCGGCGCAGCTCACGGCAAAGCTCGACGTCAAGCCCGAGCTCTCCTACGACCTGGCCGGCTCGCTGTCGCTGATCGGCGTCAACCGCGGCCGCAAGAAGGCGCTCAAGTCCATCCTCAAGTCGTTCCGCGAGAACTACGTGCCCGATCGCACCATGCCCATCGCCATCATGACGGCCGATGCCGAAAAGGATGGTGACTGGCTCGAAGCCGCCATCCGCAAGGAGGAGGGTTGCGCCGACGTCACGATCATTCGCGGCTCCGTGGGTCCCACCATCGGCTCGCACGTGGGCTCCGGCATGGTGGGCTGCGCGTTTTGGGGTAAGAACCGCGCCGACAAGGCGTCGCTTTCCGACCGTATCGCCCGCCGCGTGCGCGGTCAGTAGGCAAGCGCTGCGTCCGTAATCGCCCTCGACTCACAGCCCAAACGCTGGCACCGAGTATTCAACCTGGTAACAACACCCAACCCAAAAGGAAAGGTTTCATGGCAAACAAGCTCTCCGTCGCATTCATTGGCACCGGAATCATGGGTGCCCCCATCGCCGGCCACATTCTGGACGCCGGCTATTCCGTCACGGTCAACAACCGCACCAAGTCCAAGGCGGCGGCGCTTATCGAGCGCGGCGCCGTCTGGGCAGATACGCCGGCCGATGCCGCGGCGAACGCCGATGTCGTCTTTACCATGGTGGGCTATCCCTCCGAGGTCGAGGAACTCTACCTGGCGGGCGACGGCCTGCTCGCGTGCACTAAGCCCGGCGCGGTCTTGATCGACCTCACCACGAGCTCGCCCGAGCTTGCCCGTGACATTGCCGAGGCCGCCCAGGTTTCTGGTCGCATGGCGTTTGACTGCCCCGTCACCGGCGGCGAGTCGGGCGCTATCGCCGGTACGCTCACGGCTATCGTGGGCGCTACCGAGAACGACATCGCGCCGGTTCGCGACATCCTTGCCACCTTTGCGGCCAACATCTGCTGCTTCGACGGCGCCGGCAAGGGCCAGGCTGCCAAGCTCGCCAACCAGGTGTCGCTGGGCGCCTGCATGGTCGGCATGGCAGACGCCATGGCATTTGCCGAGCTGAGCGGCCTTGATCTGGAGAAGACCCGCCAGATGATCCTGGGCGGTACCGGCAAGTCCGGCGCCATGGAGAGCCTGGCTACCAAGGCGCTCGACGGCGACTACAAGCCCGGCTTTATGGTCGAGCACTTCATCAAGGACCTGCGCTTGGCGCTCGCCTATGCCGACGATCGCGAGCTTGCGCTGCCCGGCGCCGACGTGGCCTTTACGCTCTACGACATGCTCGATGCCATCGGTGGTGCCAAGCTGGGCACCCAGGCCATCACAGTCCTCTATAAGGAGGAGGCCGACGCCATCGCCGCCGGTCTGGACTGGTCGCAGTATCGTCCCGAAGAGCACGGTGCTCACGAGGACGGCTGCGGTTGCGGCGAGCACGGCGACGACCATGAGTGCGGTTGCGGCCACCACCATGGCGAGGACCACGAGTGCTGCGGCGGCCACGGCCATGATGATGGCCACGAGTGCTGCTGCGGCCACCATCACGGGGAGTAGCGCCCATGAGCTGGACGTTCGTGGTGCTTGCGCTGGTGCTCTTTCTCTTTGCGATCTACATTGGCTTTTTGTGCGGCCAGTGGGCGTGCGAAAAGCGCGTCATCACCAAGCGCGACTACTGGATTGCCAACTTTGCGGGAGCGGCGGCAGTCATCCTGCTGACCTGGGTGTTCTCGCTGTTCCCGCTGGTGCAGTTTGCGCCGATCGGCTGGCTCGGCGGCTTTATCGCCGGCCTTAAGATGAGCTTTGGCGAGTCCGTCGGTCCGTGGCGTAAACACGACGAGGTCTTTAACGTTAACAAGGCTCACCGCGCCGCCGCCGACGCGGGCGATGCCGAGGAGCGCCGCCGTGCGCGTCGCAATGGCGCGGCCGACCGACAGCTCATCTCGGTCACCGATGACAGCAAGGGTGCTGACAAGCACGCTAAGAAATAGTAAAAAGAGGTAACTATGGCAGAAAACAAAGACGAACAGCTCACCGACGAGGAGCTGGCACAGCTTCAGCTGGCAGAGGAGAACGAGAACGCCGTCGACCGTCTGGTCCAGGAGCTCGGCTGCCCCACGCGCCGCATTCGCCAGTTTGCCGCTCGCGTGCTGCACCTGCTTGCCGAGCGCGATCCGCAGCGCGTCGTGCCCTGCGTGCCCGCGCTGATCGAGGCGCTCGACCGCCCCGAGGCGCAGACCCGCTGGGAGGCCCTCGATGCCCTGACGGCGCTCGCTACCACCTGCCCCGAGCAGCTGGGCGATGCCTTTGAGGGCGCCGAGACTGCACTGTTCGACGAGATCTCCTCCACGCTGCGCTATGCCGCCTTCCGCCTGCTGTGCGTGTGGGGTGCCACGAGCGTCGAGCGTTCGCGCGAGGCTTGGCCCATCCTGGACGAGGCTATCCAGTGCTACCACGGCGACCTTGAGTATCGCGACATGCTCGGTTGCCTGTACGAGTTTTGCCAGGGCGAGATCGACGCCGAGGTTGCCGAGAAGCTCGCGCTGCGCCTTAAGTTCGACGCCGAGAACGGCAAGGGCAGCTATCTCAAGGCCCGTTCGAGCGAGATTTGCGAAATGCTTGTTAAACGTTTTGGCCTGGATCTCTCCAAAAAGAAGAAGCGTGCTAGCGTTAAAAAATCTGAGGCCGCCGAAGACGAGGAGTAACAGATTATGGCGCACGATGTAGTCCTGATTCCCGGTGACGGTATCGGTCCCGAGATTACGCAGGCCATGCGCCGCGTGGTCGAGGCCACTGGTGTCCAGATCAACTGGAACGTCCAGGAGGCCGGCGCCGGCGTCATGGACGAGTTTGGCACGCCGCTGCCCCAGCACGTGCTCGATGCGGTCGCCGAGACCAAGGTTGCCATCAAGGGCCCCATCACCACACCGGTCGGCACGGGTTTCCGCAGCGTCAACGTGGCCCTGCGCAAGCACTTCGACCTGTACGCCTGCGTGCGACCTTGCCTGTCGCAGCCGGGCGATGGCTCGCGCTTCCGCGACGTTGACCTGGTTATTGTGCGCGAGAACACCGAGGACCTCTACGCCGGTATCGAGTTCGATGAGGGCGCTGCCGAGGTCGAGGAACTCTCGCAGCTTGTCGAGCGTTCGGGCCAAAAGACCTTCGCCGTCGATTCCGCGATCTCGATCAAGCCGATCTCTATCGCCAAGAGCCGCCGCATTGTGGAGTATGCCTTTGAGTATGCCCGCCGCTGCGGCCGCAAAAAGGTGACGGCCGTGCACAAGGCCAACATCATGAAGGCGACCGACGGCCTGTTCCTGCGCGTGGCGCGCGAGGTGGCCGCCAACTATCCTGATATCGAGTTCAACGACAAGATCGTCGACGCCACCTGCATGGGCCTGGTCCAGAACCCCAACGACTTCGATGTCCTGGTGCTGCCCAACCTGTACGGCGACATCGTGAGTGACCTGTGCGCCGGCCTGGTGGGCGGCCTGGGCATGGCCCCCGGCTCCAACATCGGTGCCGACTGCGCCATCTTTGAGGCTACGCATGGCTCCGCGCCCGATATCGCCGGCCAGGATATCGCCAACCCCACGGCCGAGATCCTCTCTGCTGCGATGATGCTCGATCACCTGGGCGAGAACGATGCTGCCAATCGCATTCGTGCCGCCGTATCTGCCACGCTCGACGAGGGCGAGCAGGTTACCGGTGACGTGCGTCGTGCCCAGACCGGCTCCGTTGAGGGCGCCGTGGGCACGCAGGCCTTTGCCGATGCCGTTATCGCGCACCTGGTCTAAGGTATGCACGCTGCAAACGCCTAAATAGTACTTAAGTGTTTGCGTATAACCTAAGAATCAATACGCCCGGCGCTCTGCCGGGCGTATTCTATTGGGGACTATGTTTCCTAACAAGGAGTAACTGATATGGGTCTGATTCAAAAGAAAGACGAGAAGGACGAGATCGACGGCATCCAGATCATCGAGCGCGGCGAAGGCCCCGACGGTGATGAGGACGAGAAGATCGACCTGGTCGCCGGCACGTCTGCCGAACATATTGCCGCCGGCACGACTGTCGAGGAGGAGGACGCTCGCCTGGAGGCAAAGATCGCCGCGGACGCCGCCGACGAGAACCTCATGCCCCAGGAGCAGGACGAGGACGACGATATCCTGGGTTCCGACGAAGACGACCGCGCATCCAAGCACAAGAAGACGATGATTGCCGCCTTCGTGGTTGCAGTCGTGATCGCTGCTGTGGTCGGCTTCTTTATCGGCAACGGTGGTTTTGGCGGCAAGGGCGTCGGCTCGGCGACCCTCACCGAGGACCAGCTCGATTCGACCGTGGCAAGCTACAGCTACAACGGCAAGAAGAGCGACATCACCGCGCGCGAGGCCATTGAGAGCCAGTACAGCCTCGACACCGTCAAGGATGGCGATGGCAACTACACCGCTCCCTCTGCCGACGTCATCCTGTCCTACGTGCGCAACAAGATCCTGCTCGACGCTGCCGAGGACGAGGGCATCACCGTCTCTTCTAAGGAGATGAAGAAGTACGCCGAGGATTCCATCGGCACTTCGGACTACAAGACCATGGCCACGCAGTATGGCGTGTCCAAGGACCAGGCCAAGCAGATCGTCCGTCAGTCCGCGACGCTGCAGAAGCTCTACAAGAAGAAGGTGGGCGATAGCTCCGCAAGCATGCCGACCGCCCCGACCGAGCCTGCTGATGGCAACGAGGAGACCGCGAGCAAGGACTACGCCGATTACATCATCAAACTTGCCGGCGACGAGTGGGATAGCGAAAAGGGCACCTGGAAGGACGCCGATAGCACCTACGCTAAGGCCTTCGCTGACGATGCCTTTACGGCTGATAGCGCTACCTACAAGCAGGCCATGACCGCCTATTACACCGCCTACCAGCAGTACTCTTCGCAGGCTTCGAGCGCCAGCTCCAAGTGGACCGAGTATGCTAACGGCCTGTATGCCAAGGCCAACATCAGCATCTATGGTCTGTTTGCATAAAGATCTGTCTGAGCCGCCGAGCGCGTAACCGAAATATCTGAATAAGCCCGCTAGAACGGACAATGAACCGCGCCCCAAATCTTGGACGCCCTAAATAGCGACTAGGCCGCAAGGGCCT
>UQHW01000032.1 GCA_900540935.1 uncultured Collinsella sp.
TTCCCACATTCATCCGCACATGTGCGGATGAATGTGGGAGGTGTTCGGATGAAGTTGATAATCAAGGGTCGAGGAACGAATCCCAGCCACGTCATGTCGGCAGCGATGAAGGGCGCATCCGCGCGTGCTACAATGCGGGCATCAGAGATGAAAACACAGTCCCCGTCGGGTAGTCGTGGGCGTGCGGGAGTCCGCATCAGTAACCTGCCTCCTTGGTTGTCCCTTCTCTGCATGGTCATCTACATAAAGGAGGAACCAGCCATGCAGATCAGCGTGTCGTCCACCCTGACCGTATATCACGACGGTCAATTCTGGGTCGGGCTGGCGGAGCACGTCGAGGGCGGAAAGTACGGCGTCGCCCGCATCGTCTTCGGCGCGGAGCCGTCCGATGAGGAGATCCTGCGATTCGTTACAAGCGAATGGGAGAAGCTCTCGTTCTTCGGCGACAAGGCCATTGAAACAAACAAGCCCGCGAAGAACCCCAAACGGCGCGCCCGTGAGGCGGCGAAAGCCCTTAAGCGGCCCGCGATGAGCACCAAGGCGCAGCAGGCGCTCGCAGCACAGAGAGAAGCGATGAAACAGGAGTCAGCTCATGCAAGAAGCCGACGCCGCGCGGAAGAGGCTGATGCGCGGCTTCGAGCAGCGAAAGCTGAAGCGCAAGCAGAAGCATCGTGGGCATTGATTGCCATTTGCAGCAAGGCAAACCATATACAGCAGCGGCGCCAGTTCCACTTGAAGCCGACACCGCGTAGACGCTGATGGTGACGGCTATGCACGGGCACGGGCGCGCCACCGCACTTCACAGCTTGTTTCTCAAGTATTTAGGACGCACACGCGGCGTTCAAAAATGCGGAGCGACTCCGCATGGCTCGAGACTGAGCCGAGGTGCCCTACTTCTCGCCTTCCAGCAGGCCCACGATGCGATCGATGTCGACGGCAAAGCAGGACCTTCCCTCGCGCTCATAGAGGTCAAGGTACGCCTGGCATTCGGAGACAATGCGTTTGGTGTTGCCATCGATGATGCGCTGGAGCGTCTCGTAGTAGGCCGAGCCCTCGGTCCTGAAGCGGCGCTGGTAGGCCTTGGTTATGGGGAACATCTTGATGTAGTGGATGCCGTGGCGGCAGCCGGGGCGCGTCGTGGGGCGGGGTGGCAACGCAAAGTACTGGTCTTTGGGCACGTTAGGGGCGATGTTGGAACGCAGCGGCACGGCGAAGTCCCTGCGCTTCCCGCGGAAACGTAGCCTCACCACCACGATGCAGGGGCGATTGTGCTTAAGCATGAGCTCGCGGTCGCCATCGACGAGGTCGAAGAAGTCCTGGGAGATGGATACGATCTTCATCGGTTACGCCCCCTTCATACGAAGCGGGGCCCGCATCGCTGCAGGCCCCTACAGGTGGGCGATATTCTACGCCTTGCGGCACCCCGTCGCCCACGGAGGTTAAACGTACACGTAAGCCGTACTCTGAAAGCCGCGGCTTCCGGCAAGTAGTTTATACCACGAAAGGTCGCTTTCGATGCGCCTAGCTCGCAAAATAACACTCGCCGGGCCGTCACCCCTGATCTTCTCGACCGTCTCCTCCAGGTACTTATTGCGTGCCACGGGCACCTCCGTCCTTGTTATCGCGATAAACATACCATGAGTGGCGTACGGGTCGAGAAGGGCTGGCGCCAAAAGAGCCCAACGGCCGTTACGGCTTCGTTAGAAACGCGCCCCACCATGGATGGTGAACCCGAAAGGTAAGGCGCGCGGGCACGGCGACTCGGCCCGCGCGCCCGGAAGAGAAAGGACGAACCCATGGGTTACATGCTCGAGACGCGCGGGCTCACCAAGCGCTTCGGCCGCGGCGACCAGGCGCAGGATGCCGTGGCCGACGTGAGCCTTCATATCCGCGAGGGCGAGGTGTACGGGCTGCTCGGCCCCAACGGCGCCGGCAAGTCGACAACGCTCAAGATGATCTGTGGGATGCTGCGGCCGACGGCCGGGGAGATCCTCTTTGCCGGGCACGCCTGGCGCCGCGAGGACCTCTACGCAATCGGCAGCCTCATCGAGGAGGCGCCGCTCTACCCCAACCTCACCGCGCGCGAGAACCTACGCGTGCGCACCACGCTGCTGGGCCTTCCCGAGAGCCGCATAGATGAGGTGCTCGCCGCCGTGGACCTCGCAGACACTGGGAAGAAGCGCGCCGGGCGCTTCTCGATGGGCATGCGGCAGCGCCTGGGGCTCGCGCTGGCGCTGATCGCCCGGCCACGCCTGCTCGTGCTCGACGAGCCCACCAACGGCCTCGACCCCATCGGCATCGAGGAGCTGCGCGACCAGATCCGCGGCTTCGCGGCGGCGGGCACGACGGTGATCGTCTCGAGCCACATCCTCTCCGAGGTGCAGCAGATGGCGGACACCATCGGCATCATCTGCGGAGGGCGCCTCGCCTACGAGGATGCGCTTCGGCCCGGGCAGGACCTCGAGGAACTCTTCATGAGCTTCTGCCGGGAAGGGCGACGAGCACGCGGGGAGGTGGCGGCATGACGGGCGAGAAAGGCGGCCTGCTCGCGGGCCTGCGCGCCGAGGCCCTGAAGTCGCGCCACGCGGCACCGGTTCGCCTGGCCGTGCTCATGGCGCTGCCGATGCCGCTGCTCGGCGCGATGCCCTACCGGGGCGTGCAGATCTTCAGCGCGTGGAACTACTGGTATGCGCTCTTCCTGCCCGTGTCTCTCTCACTCGTGGTGGCGTGCGTCGCGCGGGCGGACGCTCGCACGCGGATGCGGGGGCTTCTGGGCCTGGGCTTCCCGCTCGGGCGCGCCTGGTGGGCCAAGGCGCTCTGGTGCCTCGCGCTCTGCACGCTCTCGAACCTCGTGGTCTTCGGCATCTACCTCGCGGGCTCGGCGTTCTCCTCGCAGGGCCTCACGGCCGCGGGCACGCTCACGATGCTCCTCTGCGCGCTCGCCAACACGGTGACCGCGGCGTGGATGATCCCCGCAGGGCTCTTCCTCACGGCGCGGCTCGGCATGCTCGCGGGCATCTTCTGCCCGCTCGCCACGCAGCTCGTGGGTGGGTTCGCCTGGTCGCTGATGCCGCTGCCGCAGCTCTTTCCGCCGTCGGCGAGCATGGTCATCCCCACGAGCTTCATCCCCGTGCTGCCGAGCGGCGAGCCACTCGCGGCGGACATGGCGCTCGGCGGGGCGCTCGCGGCGGACGGCATGCTCACACTGGCGGGCCTTGCGGTCTGCGCGATCGCGTTCGCCGCGCTCACGGCGGCGGGCGCGGCCTGGTTCGCGCGCTCCGAGGAGAGGTGATGGCCATGACACGACTCTCCGACCCGACGCCGCGCATGACCCTCCCGCGGGCCCTGCTCTCCGAGGCCCTGCGCCTGGCGCGCTCCCCGCTCGCAGTGGTGCACCTCGTCTGCGGCCTGGCAGCCGGTCTTGCCTGCGGCGAGTACTTCTCCATAACCCGATGGGACCCGGCGCTGGGCGCGGACGCCTACGCCCAGTTCCTCGGCGCCCTCATGCCGCTCATGTCCGCCATCGTCTGCGGGCTCGCCGTGGACGAGGAGCGTGCTGCCGGGCGCCTCGCCAACCTCACGGCGGTCCCCTCGCGCGGGCGCGCCGTCGCGGCGAAGCTGCTCGCCCTTGCGGCGCTCGGCGCAGGCGCGCTGGCCGTGGCGCTCGGCGTGTTCGGGGCCGTGCTCGCCGTCGCCGGGCGCCTACCGCTCGGGCCCGCGCCGCTTGCGGCCGCCTGGGTGGGCATCGTGCTGGGCAGCCTGCCTCTCTATGCGCTGGAGCTCGGCGTGGCCCTGCGCCTCGGCCGCAACGCCGCCATCGGCGCCGGCGCGGCGGGGGTGCTCCTCGCGTTCTTCTCGGTGGGCGGACTTGCGCACGGCCTCATGACCGGCGAGCTCACCGGTGCCCTGGCGACGCCCCTGAACTGGGTGCCGCTCGCCTGGCCCGCGCGCCTAGGGTCGCTCGGGGTGGAGGCCTTCATCGACGCCGCACGCGCGGCGGGCCCTCTCCTCACAACTGCGCTCGCTGGCCTCGTGCTCACCCTGGCAGCCGCCGCCGTCCTTCTCGCCTGGTTCTGCCGCTTCGAGGACGGGAGGGCAGATGCGTAGGAAGCCGTTCGCCGTCGTGCTCGTCCTCCTCTCCGCAGCGCTCGTTCTGGGCGGGAATGCCCTGCTCGACGCCGGCTGGGGGTCGGTGCTGCGCTCGATCGCCGACCGCGTGCTGCCCAACCCTGAGATCACCATGTGGGCGCCCGCGCCCGAGCCCGGTAGCCACGCGAGCTCCTACGCCGACGCCACCGGGGCGGGGGCGAACTACGTCTACCTGGTGGACGCGGCGGACGACAGGGGCAATGTCCGAGAGCTCCAGCTCATCTTCTTCGGACGGGAGTCGGACGGCGAGGGCTGGCTCGAGATCGAGGCGCGCGGCGGCTCGGGCGTGCGCTACCGCGCGTGCGATGCGGCCGAGGCGCCCGCGGCTGCGCGCGGGGCTCTGGACCGCTGAGCGCGGCGCTAGTACAATTCCGACGGAAGTTTCAGGAGGTCGAACATGGCGAGGATACTGGCAGTGGATGATGAACGGGCGATCCTCGACGCGCTCGCGCGCGTCCTCGGCCGCGACGGCCATGAGGTCGTCAAGGCGGCGGACCCGACGGCGGTCCCGGGGATGGACCTCTCGCGCTTCGACCTCGTGCTCTGCGACGTCATGATGCCGGGGCTCGACGGCTTCGAGCTCGTGCGGCAGATCCGCCCGGGCTTCGACGGGCCCATCATATTCCTGACCGCGCGCGTGGCCGAGGAGGACGCCGTGGCCGGCTACGGCCTGGGCGCCGACGACTACGTCCGCAAGCCCTTCGGGGCCGCGGAGCTGCGCGCCAAGGTCGCGGCCCATCTACGCCGTGAGCGCCGGCCGCGCTCGCACGCCCTCTCCTTCGGGGAGGTGCGGATCGACCTCGGGGCGCGCGGCCTCGCCGTGGGCGGCGAGGCCGTACCGCTCACGCCCACCGAGTACGCCATCTGCGAGTACCTCGCCCGCCACCCCGGGCAGGTCATGAGCCGCGCGCAGATCCGCGAGGCGGTGCTCGGCTGGGAGAGCGACGCCGACGACGCGGCCATATCCATGCAGGTCAGCCGCGCCCGGAGGAAACTCTCCGAGGCCGGCGCCGATCCGATCGCGACCGTCTGGGGGATGGGGTACAAGTGGCAGCTTTGAGGACCGGGGCGCGAGGTCGCGGGGGCATGCCGCTCTCCTTCGTCATCGCGCGCTACTTCGCCTACGCGTTCGCGGCGGTTGCCACGGCGTGGCCCGCCTCGTTCATGGCGCTCTCCGCGGCGATCGACGCGGGCTTCGTCTACGAGGCAAGCTGGGGGCCGGCCAATACGCGCGAGGTCGCGGAGGGCCTGGCACGCGACGGCGTCTGCGGGCAGCAGGACGTGCCGACGGCGTACCGCTACCTCATCCTGAATAAGGACGGATACGTGCTGATGACAGACCTCGAGGGCACGCGGCTCGAGGACGTGACGGAAATGGCCCGTGCGGCACTCGCCGCGGATCCGGGCACAGTGGAGATCGAGGGCGGGGGCTCGGGCCTCACCTACGCCGCGTTCCCGCTCAAGGGCGGCGGGGCCTGCGCACTCGTCAGCGAGTACCTGCCGCAGTGGGTCTCGCGCGACCTCGCCGGCCTGCTTCCCAACCCGCAGAACCTCATGCTCGTCGGCGCCGCTGCGGGAAGCGCGCTCGCGCTCGCGCTCGTGGCGCGCCGCGCGAGCCGCGTGATCTCGCGCAAGATGGCGCCGCTCGCGGAGGCAGCGGGGCGCGTCGGCGCGGGGGATCTCGACTTCGCGGTCGGCAGCACCAACGTGCGCGAGGTGAACGACGTCCTCGCCGCGATGGACGCCATGCGGACCTCCCTCGCCGAGTCGCTCGAGGCCCGCTGGGCCGCGGAGCGGGGGCAGCGCGAGCAGGTGGCGTCGCTCGCCCACGACCTCAAGACGCCGCTCACCGTGCTGCGCGCCAACGCCGACTTCGTGGCAGAGGAGCTGGAAGACGAGAAAGACGCCGACCTCGCGGCCGCCGCGCGCGACATAGCCGGCAGTGTCGAAAGGCTCGACGGCTACGTGCGCCTACTCATCGAGGCCTCGCGCGGGTCCGGCGGGGCGGAGAGGGCCCCCATGCGGCCGGCCGAGCTCTGCGAGCAGGTCCTCGCCGAGGCCGCCCAGATCACCCGGGCGCGAGGCGTGACGCTCGACGCGACCACGGGCCCTGCTGTCGCGGGCGCGCCCGAGGCCCCGCTCGACCGAACCGCCCTGGCGCGAGCCGCCGCGAACCTCGTGGCCAACGCCGCCGAGCACGCGCGCTCGCGCGTGGCGGTCTCCTGCGACGTCGAGGGCGGCCACCTCGTCATCGAGGTGGCCGACGACGGACCGGGCTTCTCTCCCGCCGCCCTCGAACGCGGCTGCGAGCGCCTCTTCACAGACGACTCCTCCCGCTCCTCGCGCGACGGAGGCCGCCACTACGGGCTCGGCCTCCACGCCGCCTCCGAGGCCGCGAGCGCCCACGGGGGCTCCGTCTCGCTCGCCAACAGCCCCTCGGGCGGCGCGGTGGCCACCATCGCGGTCCCCCTGTGCGGGGCCTGACGACTCAGGCCCTCACAGCGGCGTGGCTCGCAACCAAACGCTTCCATCTTGAAACACGGGGAGTAAATCGCGAAATCGCAGGTGAAAGAGAGTAAAAAGGCAAAGAAAAAGCCTCCGTTCCAACATGGGAACGGAGGCTCGATAATCGAGTTTACTCACCAATGTCGCTGGTGGTTTTGCCGTAACTCTCGTACGAAACGAAACTCAGGAGCACAGTGCGGCACTCAAAAGTGCAGGTCAGAACCCTGTCAGCCTACTCCCACTCGATCGTCGCGGGCGGCTTAGACGTGATGTCGTAGCACACGCGGTTGGCGCCGGGGACCTCAGCAACGATGCGGCCGGAGATGCGGGCCAGGACGTCGTAAGGCAGTTTGGCCCAGTCGGCGGTCATGGCATCGCTGGACTCGACGGCACGCAGGATGATCGGGCGCTGGTAGGTGCGCTCGTCACCCATAACGCCGACGGACTTAATGTCGGGCAGAACCGCAAAATACTGCCAGCAGCTGTGCTCGGAGTTGCGCTCGCCGGTCTGCTCATACAGGCGCTGGTTGTAGGCGTCGAGCTCCTCGCGCACGATAGCGTCGGCGTTCTTGAGGATCTCGAGCTTCTCCTTGTCGACCGCGCCGATGATGCGGATGGCCAGACCCGGACCCGGGAAAGGCTGACGGAACACGATGTGACCCGGCAGGCCCAGCGCCAGACCAAGTGCACGGACCTCGTCCTTAAAGAAGTGATCGAGCGGCTCAATAAGGTCGAAGTGCACGCCCTCGGGGAACGGGATCAGGTTGTGATGGCTCTTGATGGTGGCCGTCTTGCCGCCCGTCTTGCGAGCGCCGGACTCGATGATGTCGGGGTAGATGGTGCCCTGAGCCAGGTACTTGACCGGCTTGCCATCGGTCTCGAGCTGCTGAGCAACCGCGAAGAACTCTTTCCAGAACTGCGTACCGATGATGCGGCGCTTCTCCTCGGGCTCGGTCACGCCGGCCAGAAGCTCGGCATAGCGGTCCTCGGCGTGGACGTGGATAAAGTCGACGTCAAACTGCTTGGTGAAGACCTCCTCCACCTGCTCGGGCTCGCCCTTGCGCAGCAGACCGTGGTTGATGAACACGCAGGTCATCTGCTTGCCCACGGCGCGAGCGCCCAGCGCAGCCACGACGGAGGAGTCGACGCCACCGGACAGGGCCAGAATCACGCGGTCGTCGCCGACCTTCTCGCGGAACTCGGCCGTCATGGTCTCGACCAGGTTGTCCATACTCCAGTTGGGCTCCAGGCCGCAGATCTCAAACAGGAAGTTGCTCAGCAGCTGCTGACCATACTCGGAGTGCTTGACCTCGGGGTGGAACTGCGTGGTGAAAATCTTGCGCTCGACGCACTCCATGGCAGCAACCGGGCACACGTCAGTGCTGGCGGTAACGGTAAAGCCCTCGGGCACCTCGGAAACGGCGTCGCGGTGGCTCATCCACACGGTCTGCTCCATGGGCGTGGAGTTAAAGAGCTTGGCGCCGGCCGTGCGCGTGATGGTGGCGCGGCCGTACTCGCCCACCTCGGAGTGGCCGACCTTGCCGCCGAGCGTCACGGCCGTGATCTGATGGCCGTAGCAGAAGCCCAGGACGGGAAGGCCCAGGTCAAAGATGGCGGGATCGATAGACGGAGCGTCCTCGGCATACACGGAAGCCGGACCGCCAGAAAGGATGAGCGCAGAGGCGTTCATCTCGCGAATCTCGTCGGCCGAGATGTCGCAGGGGACAATCTCGGAATACACGTTGAGGTCGCGGACGCGACGGGCAATGAGCTGACCGTACTGCGCACCAAAGTCGAGTACGAGGACCTTTGCGGAAGCCTTTTGATCCATGGTTCCCCCTCTTGTTGGCGGGGAGCCGGTGCCCACCCGCGTGAATGAACGAAAATAGCCTTCATAGTGTACACGTTATATGGGGTTTCTCGCCCCTCGCAGCCATCAGCGCACGGCAAACGCACGACCTAGGCCCTTATTTGACGGCAATTGAAGTGTTACCAAACGTTACAGATGATGTAATACGTTTGAACATTGGACGCCCTGTGCCACAATACTGCCGAACGACTCCGCCTCTGCGGCGGCAAATACGATAGGAATACCAGCATGAAGCGCATCCTTCTCATCGCCACGGGCGGCACCATCGCATCGACCGAGGACGGCAACGGCCTCTCCCCCGCCCTGACCGGTGAGGAGCTCGCCCAGAGCGTCCCCGAGATCTCGGGCCTCTGCGAGCTCGACGTGGTGCAGCCCATGAACATCGACAGCACCAATATGCGCCCGAGCGACTGGATGCGTATCCGCGATGTCATCGTCGAAGGCTATGCCGATCACGACGGCTTCGTGATTCTGCACGGCACCGACACCATGAGTTACACCGCGGCAGCACTTTCCTACCTGATTCAGGACAGCCCCAAGCCCATCGTGCTCACCGGCTCGCAAAAGCCCATGGGCAACCCCTTTACCGATGCCAAGCTCAATCTGTATCAGAGCCTGCTCTATGCGCTCGACGAGCATTCGCACGATGTGTCGATTGTGTTTGGCGGCGTCGCCATTGCCGGCACGCGCGCCCGCAAGCAGCGCACCATGAGCTTTAACGCGTTCATCAGCGTCAACTATCCGCCCATCGCCTATATCCGCAACGACCGCATCGTGCGCAACGGGCTTCACGGCACGCATCAGGGCGAAAACCCGGTGCGTTTCTACGACAGCATCGATCCGCGCGTATTTGTACTCAAGCTTACGCCCGGCGTAAACCCGGGCATCCTCGACGCCCTTGCCAATAGCTACGATGCCGTGATTCTGGAGACCTTTGGCATTGGCGGTATTCCCGAGTTTGGCGAGTCGGGCGAGTCGTTCCAAGAGGCAATTTTCCGCTGGGTCGATTCGGGCCGCACCGTCGTTATGACCACGCAGGTCCCCGAAGAGGGCCTCGATCTGGGCGTTTATGAGGTCGGCCGAGCTTACGCCGATCATCCGGGTATTTTGCGCGGCGACGACATGACCACCGAGACGCTCGTGGCCAAGACCATGTGGGCACTCGGCCAGTCACGTGATGCGGACGAGATTCAGCGCCTGTTCTACAGCCAAGTCAACCACGACCGTATCCCGATGGCGTAATCCCTAAGGCAGTTCCGCTTATCGCAGCCCCAAACGACAGGTGGTCCCCCTCGGGCCGTGCAAAAAACGGAGTATTCTGCAGTTTCTCCGCCGGAGGCATAGAATCAGCCGATTGTTAGACGAACTTTTAGTACGAAGGAGCCGTCTAGTAAATATTTATTCCACATTTTTATTTAGCGTGTGGATTAACTACTGCCAAAAAAGCAAAGCCAGCCGTCCGAGCTACCATCTACGGCTGAACAGGTGCTGAATACTCGCGATTTTGCACATCGCAACCAGGGGGACCCGTCCAAAGAGCGTCAAATACAGCGGAGGAACGCCCTATTCAATACCCTCGAGAAGCTCTGACACCGTCATGCCGAGTGCGGGCGCGATCTTAAATAGAACCTTGAGCGTGAAATTTGCCGTTCCATCTTCGATTCGGTCGAGGTAGGGTCGGCTGATTCCTGTCGCCACACAAAAATCAACCTTGGAGATACCAAGGTCCCTGCGTGTCTCTTCGACCCGCCTGCCAAGAATCTGTTTCTCACGTTCGTCCATGCAGCCGAGTTTGAAATGGAGCCGAACATAAACGTAAACTATAGTTTACGTTTTTCCGAATACACAGGAGTTTTCTATGTCGGGTTCTTCGGTCCGCATGTACCGAACCACGCTTCGCACAAACAGCGCACCGCCCAAGCTCGTCATCGTTGAAGCTGAATGTCTTTCGCCCGATGAGCGCACGGCATTTGCATTGCTATCAAGTCGCGTCGCCGCCGTTCTGGTCCCTTGCCCGGCGCAAGGCGAACTTGCCATCCAATGCCAAACGCATAGCTGCTCGCTCAATCAGGCTGCCGTAATCGCAACCAGCCAACGCGGCCTGCCCCTTCTTTTAGAAGCCGGTACCGCGCTCACCCTTCGCGGCACCGGATACGAAAACGAGGCCGCCGCCGACATGGTCTTTAAACCACGATCGAGCGGCGGCCTCGCAGCAGCCATTGAATATGCGTGCAGGCTCGTTGCCTAAAAGGACAAGCTAGAAACCAAGGCCAAAGCCCGTTCCGGTAATCGCCGAGTACATAAAGTAAACGTTAACCACGTTGAGGAACACACCCGTGATGCAACCGTTGCGCAGGTAGCGTTCGCACACGATGCGCGCCATGGCGGCGGAGTCATCATTGTTTTTAGCCTGGCGTCCTGCCGTAAAGTACGTCGCCACGCTCAGCAGCAGGTTGAGCACCGGCAGCGCCAGCAACTCGTAGCTCTTGCCCCAGCGCGTCGCCTCGCCGGCGGCATTAAACTTTGTTGCCACCTCGGGACCAATGTTGGGGATAACACACGCTGCGACCACCAGCGGAATCACCGCAAGTACGAGCAGCGCAATACCCATGTAACCAGCTTTTTTGCCATATTTAAACATATGCGTCGTCCTTACACGTTAAAGCGGAAGTGCACGACGTCGCCATCGGCCATGACATAGTCCTTGCCCTCGATACGCAGCTTGCCGGCGGCCTTGGCGCCCTGCTCGCCACCGAGCTCGATGTAGTCGTCGTAGCCAATGACCTCGGCCTTAATAAAGCCGCGCTCAAAGTCGGTGTGAATGACGCCGGCGGCCTGCGGGGCGGTCGCGCCCTGACGCACCGTCCAGGCCTTGACCTCCATCTCGCCAGCCGTAAAGAACGACTGCAGGCCAAGCAGCTTGTAGGCTGCCTGCGCGAGCACGTCCAGACCGGGCTGCTCCAGGCCCAGGCTCTCCAGGTAGTCGGCGGCGTCCTCGGGATCGAGCTCGGAAAGCTCGGCCTCGATCTTGGCGCAGATGGGCAGTGGCTTGACACCATCGATGGGCGCCAGGTCGTCGTTGAGCATATCCTCGTCCACGTTGGCCACATACAGGATGGGCTTCATGGTGAGCAGGAACAGGCCCTTGGCGGCGGCACGCTCCTCGTCGGTCATCTCCATGGATGCAGCGCGCTTGCCCTCGTTGAGCCAGGCAAGCAGGCGCTTGGCGACCTCAAACTTGGGCATGAGCTCCTTGTCGCGCTTGGCCTCCTTCTCGAGCTTGGGCAGCTGCTTCTCGAGCGTGCCCATGTCGGCCAGGATGAGCTCGGTCATGATAGTGTCGGCATCGCCGGCGGGATCGACGAACTCGCCGGTGCGACCCACCTCGCGCATAACGTTGGGGTCCTTAAAGTAGCGCACGACCTCGCAGATGGCGTCGGTCTCGCGAATGTTGGCCAGGAACTGGTTGCCCAGGCCCTCGCCCTCGTTGGCGCCCTTCACCAGGCCGGCAATGTCGACAAACTCGACGGTCGCGGGCACAATGCGGCCCGGGTTGACGATGTCGGCGAGCTTTTGCAGACGGCTATCGGGCACGTCGACGATACCCACGTTGGGGTCGATCGTGGCAAACGGATAGTTGGCGGCAAGACCGGTCTTTTTGGTAAGCGCGGTGAACAGCGTCGACTTGCCTACGTTGGGCAGGCCCACGATACCGATGGAAAGGGACACGACAGCTCCTTTTGGTACAAGCATTTCAAACTGCATAAGTATAGCGCCGCCGCGGCATCTGGGCGAACCCGGACGCCACGGCGGCACGAATGAAGCAGAGATAGGGGTCGCTGACTAGTCCGCGAGTTTCTCCACCTGATCGAGCATCTTGTCGAGCTTGGCCTTTGCCTCGGCCTTGACCTTCTGGGCTTCTTCGTGGGCCTTCGCCTTCTGGGCGGCCTTTTCCTCGGCCTCGGGATCGACGACGACCAGGTTGGATGCATCATGTTCAACCAGCTTAAGCGCATGCTCGGGGCACGCCTTGACGCAGGCTCCGCAGCCTAGGCAATACGTGGACTCCAGTGCAAAGCGACCGCTTCCCACCAGATCGCAGGCAAACGTGGGGCACACGTTGACGCACTCGCCACACGACGTGCACTTGTCAAAATCGCATTCCGGCGTGCTCACCTGCATGTTCTGGGCAAGCTCGGGGTGGTTTTGCAACGTCGAGAGCACCAGTTGGCGCCCGTGCGTGAGTGAACGGCGACGCTTGGTCGTCGTGGTGCCGCACATGGTATTGAGCGTGCGCTCCAGCTGGGTAATCTGGTGGCGGTGGGCTTTGAGCTTCTGCGTCACCGAGGCCAGCGCCGCCGTTGCCGGGTTGAGCTTGGTCACGGTAAGGCCCGTGGTGCGGGCAATCTTATCCATGTACTCCTTGCGCTCGTACTCGCGGCGCTTATGACATTTGAGGCTCTTGGGGTCGACCTCCAGGCCCATGCCCGTACCGGCCCACTCCTCGGCGGTAGCGATTGCCTCGCCCAGAATGTCCTCACCGCCGGTGTTGCGGCATTTATCGCACACGCCCAACGGCAGGTACACACTCACGTTGGGATAGTCCGCCAGTACCGAGAACCAGGTCTCGGCCGTAACATCGCCCACGCAGGCGACGACGACCTCGTTTTCGCGCGGCATGCGCTTGAGGGCGCGCGTGCAGGTGACGTAGGCGGTCTCGTGGCTCGTAGCAGCAGAGACGATATCGTCATACAGGTTTTTGGGCGCCAGGCGCGGCGAGATGATCGCCTCGGTCGGACAGGCAGCGGCGCACAGGCCGCACTTGCGACAGGAGTCAAGGATCTCAATGGCGTCTTCCTCGACCTCGATAGCGTTGACCGGACACACGTCCATGCACGCGGTGCAGCCGCTCTTTTCGTTTTTGCAGGTCAGGCACGGAATGGTGTTGCCGCGCGGGCGCTCCTTGTAGTCGGCAGGATTCCACTGCGGCGCCGACGGATCGAGTGCATCGGTCACGCCGCCAAGCGGGTTTTTAAGAAAGTCGAAACCCTTGCTGATCTCAATAATGTCATCAAACAGATCGTGTTCCTGCGCCATGCGCGGCCCCTCCCTGAGCAGTGCAAACAAGCAAGAGATAATGATACGCTATCGGTCCACACCTCGGGCAAATTACACGCGGTGCACCTTGAGGGAAATAACCCATAGCCTATCGCCGCCTCGATTGCACAAGGTCAATCAAGTGCCAAGCTATGCCTCGCACATGAGCTGCACAAGCTTTTGTTTGGTCACTTTTGTCTGCTCGTTGGCCATATTGCGTTCGTTTCTAAAGGCCGCATCCGCAACGCTCATCAGGTCGGCATCGGTAATCTCACCAAGCCCCAGCTCCTCAAGCGTCGTCGGCAGACCGACGCGCTGGCAAAACTCGAGCACTTGATTAAGCTCGGACGCACGCTCCAGGCGCAGCTGTACCACCAGACCAAACGCTACGGCCTCGCCGTGCATGGCCTTGCACTCGGGCAAAATCGTCAGGCCGTTGGCAATGGCATGAGCGAGCGCTAGGCCGCCACTCTCAAAGCCAACACCCGAAAGCAGAATATTGCACTCGATCAGGCGCTCAACCGCTGGCGATGTACGACCCTTTTTGAGATCGCGCTTGGCAGCGACGCCGCACTCCATGAGCGTGTCATAACAGGCACGAGCCGCAACCAGGGCCAAGTGACCCGGCGTGCCACCGTGCTCGTTGGCGCCGTGCGCCGCGGCGCACGAACGCGCCTCGAAGTACGTTGCCAGCGCATCGCCCATACCAGCGACCGTCATACGCAGCGGGGCCGCCGCGACCACGTTGGTATCGACCACGACCAGGTCTGGATTCTTCTCGAGCATCAGGTAGCGGTCGAACGACCCATCCTCGTGATACAGCACCGAAATCGCGCTGCACGGACCGTCCATCGAAGCCGCCGTGGGGCATACGCACAACGGCAGCTCGGCATAAAACGCAACAGCTTTTGCGATATCGAGCATCTTGCCGCCGCCAATACCCACCACCATGTCGCAATACTCAGCCCGGGCTTCCTTAGCCATTTCGACAACGGCCTCTTCCGTACACGGACCGTTGTAAATCTTAAAGAACGGCTCGCTTAGATCTTCATCCAGAAATCCATCGACAATCTGCCTGCACAGCCGATCCTCGGTGCCCTGGTCAAACAAGACATAGGCAGCGCAGCCCAACCATGACAAATACTTGCCCTGACGCGAGAGCTCACCCGGCCCCTGAACATATCGTCCGGGACCGCCATAAACCATGGGAAGCGCCATACGAGAATCCGCCCTTTCATCAACAACAATTGGTGCAAAGCAACCTGACCCCTTTGCACCATAGCAAAAAGGGGCAAAGCCATCTGCCGGCTTTGCCCCTTCCTTAGCTTGATTTACTCATCCATGAGATAGTAGTGGCCCAGCGCGTCGGCACCCAGGATGGCGTTTGCGACCATCTCGGGCGTCACCTCAAACGGCATGTTGCACATGGTGTCCTCGGGCGCGCACGCGGCCTCGGCAACGACCATGGTCTGCTCGCGCGTAAGCTCGGCAACGCCAAGTTCCTTCATCGTAACCGGCAGGCCCAGCTCAATGCAGAAGCCCAAGACTTCCTCGAGCTTCTCGGTCGGGGCATCCTCGAGTACCAGCTGGACGATAGTGCCAAAGGCGACCTTCTCGCCGTGATACATGCCGTGGCACTCGGGCAGCATCGTCAGGCCATTGTGGATGGCATGAGCAGCAGCAAGGCCCGAGCTCTCAAAGCCAATGCCGGAGAGCAGCGTGTTTGCCTCGATGATGTGCTCCACGGCAGGCGTCAGCGCACCCTTCTCCAACGCGACCTTGGCCTTCACGCCATCGGCCATAAGCGTCTCGTAGCAGAGCTTGGCGAGTGCCAGACCAGCCATACCGCCCTTGCCGCCGGCGCAAGTGCCACCGTCGGAATCATGCGTCGCCTGGGCCTCAAAGTAGGTTGCGAGCGCATCGCCCATACCGGAAACCGTCAGGCGCACCGGGCTCGCCGCGATAACCGTCGTATCCATCAGGACAATGTTGGGGTTTGCCTTAAGGAACAGGTACTTATCGAACTGGCCGTCATCGGTGTAGAGCACCGAAAGTGCCGAGCACGGTGCATCGGTCGAGGCGATGGTGGGGCAAATGATAACCGGGGACTCCAGGTAATAGGCGACGGCCTTCGCGGTGTCGAGGATCTTGCCGCCGCCGACGCCGACGATGATGTCGCAACCGTTGCCGCGAGCGAGCGCAACCAGACGATCGACCTCGCCCTTGGAGCACTCGCCGTTAAAGTCCTCAAACAGCAGCTCGGCTTTAGCCTCGGCAAAGCCGCCCTCGATCTTGGCACCGACGCGCTTCTTGCCCGAAGGCGTCACGATGACGAGGGCCTTAGCACCGAGCGGCTCGACATAGGAGCCGAGCTTGGCCAGCTCGTCCGGGCCCTGGATGTACTTGCTGGGGCTATTGAAAATTGCAGCCATAACTATCCCATTCTCTAAAAGAAAAAAGAAAGGGGCTCCGTACGGATACGTGCGGAGCCCCTCGTTACGATAACAAGAGTCGATTAGAAATCGATGTCGGTGTCGTAGTAGCAGGCCTTGAGGATCTTCTCGAAGTCGGCAGCCTTGGTCTCACGCGGGTTCTCGGGCGTGCAGGCGTCCTGCTCGGCGTTCGCGGCGATCTCGGGGAGCTTCGCGAGGAACTCCTCCTCGGAAACCATCTGCGGGTTCTCGGCGTCGACCTTCACGCCGCCATTCGCGTAATCCTTGATGGACTGCGGAATGTTGAGCTGGTCGTTGAGGTCGCGAATCTTCTGGACGAGCGCAGCGATGAGCTCCTCGTTGGTCTCGCCGGGAAGGTGCAGGATCTCCTTGGCCACGTAAGCGTAGCGCTCGGCAGCACGCGGGTCCTTGGAGTTCCACTGGATGACCTTGCCCAGGTACATGGCGTTAGCGGCACCGTGGATGATGTGACCGTTCTCGAAGGCAGCACCGGTCTTGTGAGCCATGGAGTGGACGATGCCGAGCAGGCCCGAGGAGAAGGCGATACCGGCGATGCACTGAGCCTCGTGCATGTGCTGACGGGCCTCATGGTCGCCAGCATAGGACTTGGGCAGCCACTCGACGATCTCGCGGATGCCGTGCAGAGCGTTGGCGTCGGTGAACATGGAAGCACAAGTGGAAACGTAAGCCTCCATGCAGTGGGTCAGAGCATCCATGCCGGTGTGAGCGCACAGCTTGGCGGGCATGGTGTAGGTGAGCTCCGGGTCGACGATGGCGACATCAGGGGTGATGTTGAAGTCGGCCAGCGGGTACTTGATGCCCTTGGCGTAGTCGGTGATGACGGAGAAGGCAGTGACCTCGGTAGCGGTGCCGGAGGTAGAGGAGATGGCGCAGAAATGAGCCTTCTGACGCAGCTCGGGGAAGCTGAACGGCTGGATGATGTTATCGAAGGACTCCTCGGGATACTCGTAGAAGACCCACATGGCCTTAGCGGCATCGATGGGCGAGCCGCCGCCGATGGCGATAATCCAGTCGGGCTCGAACTCGCGCATGGCCTCGGCGCCCTTCATGACCGTCTCGATGGACGGGTCGGACTCGACGCCCTCGAACAGCTTGACCTCGAAACCGCCTTCCTTAAGGTCGTTCTCGACGTCCTGCAGGAACCCGCCGCGGCGCATAGAGCTGCCGCCAGAAACGATGATGGCCTTCTTGCCCTTGAGGTTCTTCACCTCGTGGCGAGCGCCCTCACCAAAGTACAGATCGCGAGGATTGGTAAAACGTCCCATACTGTGCCTCCTAAACAAGCCCCTCTTAGACTTGCGTATATAACGGAGCACCCGATTGGCTCCGTTAGGACCATTTTGTGCGTCGCCGGCGATAGCGACGCAATGTCTAAACGTCTCGACGCTCAGACAAACACTATTTTACCGTTCTGGTTGGTCAGTTATTCACCTAAAGCCAACAATGATGAAACGTTTTTTCTATCCCTGAAGACCCTTGTGGGGCATTCATACTCCCAAGCTGGGCAAACGTTTTATCAGGGTTGACCACATATCCCGGGTAGGACTGTGCCCCTCCAAAATGTGCCCCGTTCGCCGCCAAAAATCGACCGTTTACGGCACTGTGATACCACCCGCGCAACTGAGGTGCCGACATTTGTGCGACATCCGTCTTCGTGGTGCAAAGGTGCAAGTCCAAGTGCGGCACCCCCGGTGTGCCACATGCGGGTAAACTAGACCTTTATATAGAGACATTTGAACCCTAACCGCAGCAAAGGAGGCCCCATGGCATTCGATCCCATTCAAGAGGATTGCCATCGCCTCGTTCTTGAGGCCTTGCGCCGCGACAATATCCCGCTCACCGACGGCCCCGCCGTCGAGCGTCTGATGGAGCAATTCACCCGCAACCCCGCGCCGCTCATCGTGCACGATCGCGACCGCGCCGGGCACCTCATTGCCAAGGTGGTCGAGGCTGTCGACTACCGCATCCCTTTTATCCCCGACGACGCCCAGGCAGAGCAAGAAGAAGCCGCAGCCGAGAACATGCTCCGCGAGGCAGCCGCGCTCGATCCGGCCAACTGGGATGCCCAGCGCATGCTGACGGCGCTCACCGCCGAATCCAACGAGGAATACGTACAGTATCTGGTGTCCAAGTGCGACGAGGTGGAGCACGATTTGGCGCTCAAGATCGCCTCGGCGCAGGACCCCTACGAGCGTGAGGCCGCAGGCGACCTGACCCGCCGTCCCTACCTGCGCTGGCTTGCCGCCTTGGCATCGCGCGCGCTCATTAGCGGCCGCTACCGCATGTCGCTGGATGCCGCGAATCGCAGCCTGGACTTTGCGCCCAACGACCCCGCTGGCGTCCGCCATACCGCGATGCTTGCCATGGCAAAGCTCGAATACCCTGCCGAGGAGCTCAAGCGTTTTCGTTCCGCCCACTCCGTGCCCTATCTTGCCAACACGCCGCTGCGCCGCCGTCCCAAGGACGCGGAGCGCGACCTGGACCCGTGGACGCTCATCGCGCTGATGAGCGCAGCCTGGCGCGAGCTGGACTACGAAGGCGCCGAACACTACCTGCGCATCCTGGTGCGCTCATGCCCACACGCGGCCGAGGCGCTCTACTTCCAAACCGAGTTTCCCGATGGCGTCTATGCCCGCGTCAACGTAGGTCCGGGCTCCACCGACGAGCTTGTCCTTGCCCTGTCCGAGGCGACACCGGTGCTGCAGGAGGGCCTAGGCGCGCCCGACAACGCCAGCTTTGCCGCCTGGGTCGCCACCAACGACATCGTGCGCTCCCAGATCGACGAACGAATCCTGCGCGCGGCCGAACAGGGATTGCCGTTTAAGGGAGGAGACCTCTAATGGATCCGAGCGTCTACATCCCCGCCTATCTGGAGCGCACCTATCTGGCGTCGCACCCCGAACTCACCGATGCAGCACGCGAGCTTGTCCATAACGACATCAGCGCAAACCCTCACAAGTATGCGCAGACCGAGCATGCCCAAGCGCTGCTGTCCTATGCCGGCGTTCATCGTCATTTGCTCGACGAGCTTCGTCGCATCGAGGACATGGGCAGCGACGAGGAGTTTGAGCAGACGCGCAACCGCCTGTTCGACGACATGCGTGACGAGCTGCTCAAGATCGTCCGCGTCGATGCGCTGGCCGTCGACGCCCAGTTGCTCGCCATCATCCTGGCGGACACGCCCGTCGATGCCTGCCTGGGTGACTTGATGAAGCTCGAGACGAGTACGGCCGACTACCTGCAGCAGAGCGTGCCTGGGTTCGACATGGAGGCCCCGCACTACTGGGCCAATAATGTTTTGGCCGACGGTGTCACCGCAGCAGACCTTACCCCGAGCGAGCCGGCGCTTATTGGCTGGCTTCACACGCTCGAGGCCATCTCGCAGTTGTGCATGGCGAGCGCTCGTTACCGTGCTGCCGCCAACTATTCTCGCCGCGTCCTTAAGGCGGAGGGCTATCCCACCCGGGCCGCCGGCACCGTGTTGCTTGCCCTCGCCCGCTTGGAAGACCAGGACGGTTTTTTTGCCCTGGCACATCAGCTCGAGGAACAGATGGGAGCAGACGCACTCGAGAACTCCCCCTGGTACCTGCTCGCCCGCACGATTCTGCTGTTCAAAACAAACAAGATGCGCCCGGCGACGCGCGCGCTGCGTGAGTTCGCCAACCGTTGCGAGGGCGGCGCGTTCTTCTTGCTGAACCCCATGTACCAGACGCCGTATCTTCCCTGCCGACCCGAGCCGCGCGACCCCTGGGACCTCTCGCACCAGGCGGTTTGGGAAGCCGACGGCATTATCTCGGACACCCCCGACTTTGCCCCCTGGGCCAACGCCTGCGAAGACGTATCGCAGCTTGCCCAGGAATTTGCGCGCCGCTACGGCTTTTAGCGACGCGATCGCCCCGACCATGTCATCTATGTTAGGAACGGCTTCATGAACCTCCGCTCATCTCTCGCCTGCACCTCGAGCGATATCGCTCGCTGGGGGCTGCGCTCCGTCCTCAAGCGCCAGGGTGGCGTGCTTCCCGGCCGTATCGCCATGAAGATCGACCCCGAGCTGCTAAGCGACCTCGCAAGCCTAGTCGACCGCAGCGTGGTGATCACCGGCACCAACGGCAAGACCACGACCTCCAACCTCATCGCCGACGCAGTTGCTGCCAGCGGCGCTACCGTGGTGTGCAACCGTGCCGGCAACAATATGGAGCCTGGTGTGGTGGGTGCTCTGCTCGAGGCCCGCGGCGGCCTTAAGCACACCAGCAGCGGCAAGCGCGTGGGCGTTTTTGAGTGCGACGAGCTCTACACCGTACGCGTTCTGCCCAAACTCAAGCCGACGTACTTTGTGCTGCTCAACCTGTTCCGCGACCAGCTGGACCGTTACGGCGAGATCGACCATACCCAGGACGTCATCGCCCACGCGCTGGAGCTTTCACCGGCAACGACGCTCATCTACAACGCAGACGACCCGCTATGTGCCGCAATCGCCGCGCGCGTTCCCAATGCAAGCATCGCCTTTGGCATCGACGGCGCCACCGACACCGAATCCGACCGCATTAGCGACTCGCGTTTTTGCTCACAGTGCAACGCGCCGTTGAAGTACGACTATGTGCAGTACGGACAGCTTGGCGCATACCATTGCCCCTCGTGCGGCTGGGCCCGCCCTGGGCTTGTCCGTCGCGTGACGGGCGTGGAGCTCGGCTGCGACGGCTACGGCTTTGACCTGGTCTTTGGATCTGCGCCCGACGCGGCTGCCGTACACATCGCCACACGCTACAACGGCCTGTATATGGTCTACAACGTAGCCGCAGCCTTCTTCGCCGCCCACGAGCTGGGCGTGGACGCGGCGCATCTGCAGCCCACGCTCGACGCCTACGTGCCAGCAGGTGGTCGCATGGGCCGTTGGAATATCGCCGGCCGTACCGTCGAGGCAAACCTGGCCAAAAATCCCGTTGGTTTCGATCGCCAGATTCAGTCCATTAAAACAGCAGGCGGCAGGCTCTGCGCCTTCTTCCTCAACGACAACGATGCCGACGGCCACGATGTATCGTGGATCTACGACGTCGACTTTGAGCGCATCGCCGACACAACGGGACTTGTCGCCTTTGCCGGCGGCACGCGCGCGCACGACATGCAGGTGCGCCTCAAGTACGCCGGCATCGATGCCGCCATCATCTCGAATATCGAGCAGGCGATCGGCGCCGTGGCAGACGAGGAGGCTGGCGACACTTTCTATGCCGTCGCCAACTACACGGCCTTTCCGCCGCTGGTCAAGGAGCTCGATGGGCTCAAAGACACCGATGCGGCTACGGTTGCCGCCCACGCTGCAACGTGCGCCGATGGCAGTGCCGTCCCCACCGACGTCGCTCCGACCGAGCTTTCGCGCCCCCTGCGCATCGTCTATCTGTATCCCGACGCCCTCAACCTCTACGGCGACGGCGGCAACGTCATCGCCCTCGAGCGCCGCTGCGCCTGGCGTGGCATCCCCGTTCGCGTGGACGAGGTTCGCATGGGCGAGGTGCTCGATCTCGCCGACGCCGACATCGTCATGATGGGCGGCGGCTCCGATCGCGACCAGCTGGCCGTGGCGCACGAGCTGCTCGCTCAAAAAGACAAGGTCGCGGCCTATGTTGAGGACGGCGGCTCGCTGCTTGCTATCTGCGGCAGCTATCAGCTGCTCGGCCGTTCGTACTATATGGGCGAGAATCGCGTCGAGGGCCTGGGCGTCATTGCCGCCGAAACCGTGCGCGGCTCCAACCGCCTGATCGGCAACGTCGCCGTCAAGACCGACCTGGCACCCGAGCCCTTTGTGGGATTCGAGAACCACGGCGGCCGCACCCTGCTCGATACAGAGGCCACGCCGCTCGGAACGTCCGTCGTCGCGGGCACCGGCAACAACGGCGACGATGGCTTTGAGGGTCTGATCTACAAGGGAGTCATCGGCACGTACCTGCACGGACCAGCGCTACCCAAGAACCCCGAACTCACCGACTGGCTCATTACCCACGCCCTCGAGCGCCGCGGCGACGCACAGGCCACAGCCCTGCTGCCGCTCAAGCCCCTCGACGACACCTACGAGCACACCGCCCACGACGCCGCCATGAAGCTCCTCCCTTAGCACCTCACCACCACAAATGGGACAGGCACCTTTGTGGTGGTTTTGACCCATCCCAGCGGTTTGTCTCAATCTGTAACATCTAGACCGTTAAAAGTCGTCTTACTGTTACAGAATGAGATGTTCGTCCCGACGCCTACCTTTTGTCTCGATCTGTAACAGATAGAGCCAATTTGCCCGCCCAGATGTTACAGATTGAGATATTTGAAAATCGGAATAGAAGCCTACTCCTTTGTGGTGGTTTTCCAGTTTGCCAACGATATACGCGCCGGCAAAAAAGTCTGCTATACTCTTTCCCGCTGTCCCCATCGTCTAGCGGCCAAGGACGCCACCCTTTCAAGGTGGATATCGCGGGTTCGAATCCCGCTGGGGGCACCATTTGAGATGTGAAGCCCGTTACCAATTCGGTAGCGGGCTTTTTGCTACCGATATGCCGGGATTCGAACCCGACAGGGTGCGGAGCTGAGGAAACGCGCAAGCGTTTTCCAGCGCAGCACGCAAGGAGCGAAGCGACGCAGCGAAAGCGGGCGGCGCCAGCCGCACGCGGACATCCCGCTGGGGGCACCATTTGAGATGTGAAGCCCGTTACCAATTCGGTAGCGGG
>UQHW01000033.1 GCA_900540935.1 uncultured Collinsella sp.
CCTTGCGGCCTAGTCGCTATTTAGGGCGTCCAAGATTTGGGGCGCGGTTCATTGTTGTCATGTCCGGGCTTTTGTGTTTAGCGCCTTTTTGTTTGGAGACAATGAAATTAGCAAGAACGTAAAGCTAGGAGGCGCTATGTGTACGAGTATTCGATTTACCGATAATTCTGGCCACATGTATCTGGGCCGCAATCTCGACTGGAGCTTTGACTACGGCCAACAGGTTCGCGTGATGCCGCGCGGGTTTCACATTCCGTATTCGTTTATCGACGACGCGACAGCGGCGCACGCGGTGATCGGTATGTGCATCGATTACAAGAACTATCCCATGTTTTTCGATTGCGGTAACGATGCGGGTCTGGCTGTGGCGGGGCTCAACTTTCCCGGCTATGCCGAGTATGCCGAGGGCCCTGTCGACGGCAAGACCAATATCGCGGCCTATGAGTTTCCCCTGTGGGTGGCAGCGACGTTCTCGACGGTCGATGAGGTCGAGGCCGCGCTGCGCGATACGGTGATTGTCGCCAAATCTGCCGGAGAGGGGCTGGGCGTGTCACTGCTCCATTGGATTATCGGCGACAGCCAGCGCAGCATCGTGGTCGAGATGATGGCCGACGGCCTGCATATATACGACGATCCGGTCGACACCCTTGCCAACCAGCCGACCTTCCCGTGGCATATGGAAAACCTACGCACCTATATCACCGCCACAAGCGATTTTCCGCAAACGGCGACGTGGCGTGGCGCCGAGCTTAAGCCCTATGGAGCCGGTGCCGGCATGCGCGGCATTCCGGGCGATTGCTATTCGCCGAGCCGTTTTGTAAAGGCGGCGTACCTCAATGCCAATTACCCGCAAAAGGAGAGCGAGACCGAAAACGTCGTTCGCATGTTCCGCTCGCTCGAGGGCGTGGTGATGATCGAGGGAGCGTCCAGGATGGGCGATGGCAAGTTCGAGAAGACTATCTACACCGGATGCTTTAGCGCGCGCACGGGCAATTATTACTACGCGATGTATGGGGATCCGTCGATTCGCTACGTGAGCCTGATGGATGCTGAGGGCGCGAGCCCCGATAGGCTCGTGGTTCCCGAGCCGCGCCGTTCGTAGCCGTTGGCTTTACTGCAATGCAAAGCGGCCCTGCGTCTCTCGTGAGGCGCAGGGCCGCTTGGTAGATCAGAAGTTGAAGGCAAACATGATGCCGATGACTTTGTCAAGATATATTAAACAAACGGTAGTTTCAATTCATCTTTGGAATAATAGCCGTTCAAGAGCGAATCGATTGGCTCATTTAGATTATATAAAATTCCTTTAGTTTTACTTCCGAGCGGCGCGCCGGGCATCTGGCATCAACGGATTCCCTGTTTTGGCGCTTCGAAGGCACGGACTCCGTTTCGTTAATTTCTGATTAGAAATACTGAAAATCCAGTCAGAAGCGGGCTGGGGAACGGGGCAATAAAAATGGCTTTCGAAATGAGTCGGCGAAGCTTTTTAACGGCCGGTGGGGCCACAATGCTGGCGGGCACCGCCTCTATGCTTGTTGGCTGCGCGTCTGGAAGCGAAAGCGGCGCGGGAAGCGTGGCTGCCGGCAAGGATGATGCACTGAAGGTTGATAGCGACGGCAAATCGGGTGGCACGGATAGCGACGTTAGCGAATTCTACGAGCACGTCATCTCTGTTTCTGCACTTGCGAAAACATATGCAATCGGAGAGAAGATTGTCGGCGTGGCGATTGAATACGACGTGGATGTCGATGCGTCTTCGGTTGATCCCGGACATGGCGGCATCGGTCAACAGGCTCAGGAAAAGGGGTTGGGATCTTTCTCGGTTTTGGGACGCTCGATTGTCACTGCCTATGTAAACGACAAAGCCGAGCTGAGTGATGAAGGGGGCAAAAGCAAGGGAACGTACGTCATCGTCGAGCTCGATCCAGCAGATGCGGGCGCACAGACGTTGATGTTTCAGATGACGCGTGGGTGCGTAGGCTCAAACGGTCCCGTATCCCTTGATAGCGGTTGCGTCAAAATCGCCCAAATAAAGGATCTCAAGGATTCTACAGGTAAAAAGCTTACAGGCGACGAGACATCCTCCCGATATCTCGTGGCTTCGACTGTTCTCAACTCCGAGGCAGACAAGTTTGTTGCAGGGACCTACGATGACCCCAAAACTGGATTCCATGCTTCGTTTGCCTTGGCACAGCCTGATGACTACGACAAGGCAAAGAAATACCCCATCACGCTCTTCCTGCCGGATGCGGGGGTAACCACCTGTGATGTGATGGTGAATCTTCGTCAAGGTCTGGGAGCCCTTGCCTGGGCTGATGGGTCACAATTTGTGCTGACGATCGCTGGAACTTGTTGCGATATCGAGACTTGCCTGCATGTAATCGAGGACTTGATCGACCAGGGTTACTCAATCGATCCGGATCGCATTTACGGGACGGGCGAATCTGCCGGGTGCATGGCCCTCATCGAATATGCCTCCAAGCATCCCGATGACAATTCCTTTGCAGCGCTTATGCTCGTTGCCGGGCAAGGCAACATGACTCCGATTGCCAAGACGCCCATGGTGATATTCGTTTCTGAAGACGATTCCAATTCCTATGGCGGCATGACGGATCCCGAGAAGGGTGTCGCGAGTATCGGAATTCCTTATGTTGAGAAGCAGCTGAATTGCGCCTATAACTATGACGGCGAAGGACATACGAGTGGCCTGTGGGTTGATTACGACGCAACGGGAGAGAAAAACCCTTCGGGTAACCAGGAAGGAGCCAAGGCGGCTAGCAGCCAGAAGACGCTCGATGAGCTTATGGTCGAGCTCTCGGATGTCTGCTCCTCGGCCTGTAAACAAGCGGTGACCGATGGGGCGCATGTCGTTTTCCTTCATGTAGAGAAGGGAACTCTCGATAGCACCGACAAGACGGTCCAGGGTGGAAACACTCATAACTTTACCTGGCAATACGCTTATGCGATCCCCGAACTCATCGAGTGGGTGAGAGACCAGTCTCTATAGCCTGCTTCTTTTTCGATGGCATTTCAATGTGGGCTAGGGTTATATGACCGATTGGGGCCAGGCGGTTGTCTAGCCCCGGAAATGCCGAATAGCAGTCTACGATTACGCCCAGGTAAAGCCTCAAAGGTGTTTTACCTGGCCAAAAACGTAGACAAAAGCGGCCCTGCGTCTCTCGTGAGGCGCAGGGCCGCTGTCGTTGATTTATGGCGCCGCTAGAAGTTGGCGTCGTTGAGTTGTTCGTTCTCGAGGCCGTCGAGCTGTTGCTGTTCGGGCGTATCGGCGACGCTCTCGAGCAACTCGGTGGGATCGACGTTCATGTCCTTACCGGCTTCGTTGCCGTTGACCAAGTCGTCCGAGAAGATGTCGACTTCCATTTCCTCGGCCTCTTCGATCTGAACCTCGAGCGGCACCTGGGTGCGCACGAGCTTAACGGCCGGGCGCATGCGGGCAAACAGCGGTACGTACTCAATGATGATGGCCGAGTTCTCGAGACCGTACCAGCGTGCCGGGCTTCCGCAGGCGCGGCGGACGGCGTACTTGATGGCCATCACGCGGTGGTCATTGCGGTTGATGTCCGTTTCGGGGGCAAGCATCTTGCGCAGCATGCAAAAGCGGAAGTCACCTACGTTGCCGCGCGTCTCGTAGATGGAGTAGGTGTGATGTTGCGGCGGCAGCTCGCCCGATGCCATCAAGTCGCCGACGATCTGGCGCAGGTAGGCATTGATGCGCTGGTTGACCTTAAAGCCCAGGTCCAGGCGCACGCGGAACAGGAAGTCCGTGCCAAAGGTCTCGACGGAATACTCGTGCGTATAGGGCTCATCGGTAACGTGCACGTTGATGAACCAGTATGCCTTGGCGCGCTTGGGATGTTTGTCCAAGATGGAATAGAGCACGTCGCGGTCGAGTGTGAGCGGATCGGGGCTGTTGGTGAGGAACACCAGATTGTCGGCGAGCACGGGGTAGGTCTCGTCGTTGCGCAGGCGGTTGAGCTGATCGATGTACTTGGAGACGGGCAGCAGAATCGTCTGCGTGCGCTCGATGGCGGTACCGCGACGCCACACGTACATAAGGCCAAACAGCAGCGAGGCCAAGAAGATCATCACATAGCCGCCGTCAAAGAACATAGTGAGGCACGAGGCAAAGAAGCAGAGCTCGATGGCGCCAAAAAGCAGGGCGAAGACGCAGGCGCCCAGCTTGTGCTTGAGAATGCCGACGATATAGCTCGTCAAAAGCGTCGTGGTCATAAGCATGGTCACGGTAATGGCGAGGCCATAGGCGCTCTCCATGCGCTCGGAGTTCTGGAACAGCAGCACGATGAAGATGCAGCCGACCCACATGATGTTGTTGACGAGTGGAATATAAAGCTGGCCCTTGGTGTCGCTGGGGTAGTGGATGCACAGGTGCGGCATAAGGTTGAGGCGCGTTGCCTCCGAAACCAACGAGAACGAGCCGGTAATGAGCGCCTGTGAGGCGATGATGGCCGCCACGGCCGAAAGCACGATGGCAAAGGGGCGCAGGGGCTCGGGAAGCATCATATAGAACGGGTTGACGATATCCATCGCGAGCATCTGGGGGTTGGAGTTATTGGCGAGCAGCCAAGCGCCTTGACCCAGATAGTTGAGGATAAGGGCCGCCTTAACAAACGGCCAGGATACATAGATGTTGGCCTTGCCAACGTGACCCATGTCCGAGTAGAGGGCCTCGGCGCCGGTCGTCGACAGGAAGACAAAGCCGAGCACCATGATGCCCGAGTGGTTGATGGGCGAGAACAGAAACATGACGCCGCGGATGGGATTGAGCGCGCGCAGGATGGACAGGTTACCGAGCATGTTGAACAGGCCGGCGCCTGCCAGGAACAGGAACCACAGCGTCATGAGCGGGCCGAACAGCTTACCGATCGACGAGGTGCCGGCGCGCTGCATGGCAAATAGGCCGCAGATAATGATGATGGTAATAATGATGACGTTGGTTTGCCCGTCACCCAATAGCGCGTGGCCCCACTCGATGGTGCGCAGGCCCTCAATGGCTGTAGTGACCGTGACCGCGGGGGTGAGGATGCCGTCGGCGAGCAGCGCCGCGCCGCCGATCATGGCGGGGAGAATCAGCCACGGCGCTACCTTGCGCACGAGACTGAACAGGGCGAAGATGCCGCCTTCGTTGTGGTTGTCGGCCTTCATGGCGATTACCACGTACTTGACCGTGGTCACGAGCGTCATGGTCCAGATGACAAGCGAAAGCGCTCCCAAGATCATATCTTCGCTGACGGTACCGATGCCGCCGTTGTTGGCGACGATTGATTTCATGGTGTACATGGGGCTCGTGCCGATGTCGCCATAGACGACGCCGAGCGTTACGAGCAGCATGCCAGCGGAGAGGGGGATGGCTCCGTGCCCGCCTTGAGCACGCTGGTCTTGGGGGCTTGCCTCCAGTTTGTTGTGTGCCACGTGGACTCCCTTTGACATCCGGTTATCTGTCTAGGACAGATAATCTTTATGCCGTCTTTATACATACAAGAGCAGTTTGGCACATCGGGTTATTTTAGACAATAATCCTCAGCTGGGGATTATTTATCTACGCAGGTAGCATTTCAAAGCAGGGGCTTTTTAAGCACGTACTGTCTGGGCGATGCCAGCCTTGGCGTTTGCGCGTTTGCCGGCGAGTTCGCAAAAAATCGCGCCGCCGATGATAAGCGCGGCGCCCAGCAGGCGGACCGGTGTTATGGCTTCACCCAAAAGGGCGGCCGAGAACACGACCGCCGAAAGCGGCTCGAGGTAGCCGACGACGGCGACGGTCTGGACGGGCAGCTTGGCGACGGCGCTAAAGTAGAGCAGGCAACCAATGCCGGTGTTGACGACGCCGAGCATGACGACGGCGCGCCAATCGATGCCTGCGGCGACGCCGGCGGACAGGAATGAGGGTGCACCCTGCGTGATGAGCGTGAGGACCAGCGCGGTCACAAAGGCGGCACTCACCTGGAGCGTGGAGTTCTCGAGGCCTTCGATGTGTGGCGCGCCCTTGCTAGCGATGACCATCAGCGCATAGCAAAATGCCGAGGCGATGCCGCAGGCGATACCTGCAATGGGCATATTGCCGCCTAGACCTTGCGCTGCAATGAGAAAAGCACCGCAAGCAACGGCGATAAAGCCGGCGATTTTGCCGCCGGTCAGCTTTTCGCCAAAGATGAGCGGGGAGAGTGCCATGACAATGATGGGGCCGCAGTAGTACAGCAGCGAGGATACGCCGACGCCGACCGTCTGGTAGGCGCGGAACAGAAAAATCCAGCTGGCGCCCAGCGCAGCTCCCGAGAGGAGGAGGGCTGCGGCTTCGCGGGGGCGAGATGGCGCCTGCAACTTATGGCGTTGGGTGATGGCGAGAATGGTGACAAGCGTGAGTGCGCCCAAAAACGTGCGTAGTAGCACGATATCCGAGCTCGGCAGCGCGATGGCGGCGGCGATGATGCCGTTGGAGCCAAACAATAGCAATGCTGCTAAGTACGTAAACAGTCCGTTGTTCATGCGCTTCCGTCCCTTCTATATCCGAGCATGTTCACTATGGGTGAACTGGCTTTAGAAGAAAAGCGAATATAATGCATGGATAACATGACAAAAACTCATGCAAAGGTGGAGGGGTGCCGTGGAAACGAATATTCAAAAGATGCAGGTGCTGCTCGAGACCGTGCGCGCCGGCAGTTTTACGCGCGCCGCCGAGCGCCTGAGCTATTCGCAGTCGGGCGTGAGCCGCATGGTGGCCGATCTCGAGGCCGACTGGGGCTTTAAGGTGCTCGACCGCAGTCGCGAGGGCGTAGTACTTTCTGCCGATGGACGGCAAGTTATGCCTGCGGTTGAGGCGTTATGCGAGGAGTTTGGCCGCCTGCAGCGACGCGTGGATGAGATGCGCGGGCTCATGCGCGGCAAAATCTGCATCGGTACGTTTTCGAGCGTGGCGACCCACGTGCTGCCGCCGGTGATTGCGCGCTTTCGCGCCGATCATCCGGATGTCGATTACGAGCTGCTGATGGGTGATTACTCCGAGATTGAGCAATGGGTGGCGGAAGGCCGCTGCGACCTGGGCTTTATCCCGCGTGAGCCCCGAGAAAACGGCATGGCATCGCGGTCTTTGGTGCGCGACGAGTTGATGGCAGTAGTGCCGGCAGACTCTTTGCTTGCCACGGCGGAGGTCGTTTCTCTTGCCGATTTGGCCAACGAGCAGTTTATTCTGCTAGAACGAGGTACCGATGACGAGATTACGCCGCTGTTCCGTCGGGCGGGGCTGACGGTGCGCTCCAAGCTGTCGACCTGGGATGACTATGCGATTATGGCCATGGTTGAGGACGGCCTGGGCGTGAGCATTCTTCCCGCGCTCATCTTGCGCCGCTGTCAGTTCGATGTTGCCGTGCGCCCACTCGAGGGACATCCTCATCGGCAGATCAACGCCATATATCGAACGGCCGACGTTTCGCTTGCCACTGCTCGATTCCTTGAATACCTCTAAACGCGTGCATGTCATTGTCCGCTTTGGGCAAATCTCGGAGTTCGGTACGTTTTCTTATGAAATTGAACTTCCGAATGAGGTACGGCGCTATACTGCTTGCTAAATTGAACCCTGGTTCAATTCGTGTTCTATAAATTGAACTTTGCCAGCAAGGAGGTTCTAGTGGCCCAAGAGACGTTTAGCGATCGCCTGCGACAGGCTATGTCCGATCGCGACGTTCGCCAGTCGGACGTGATCCGCGCATCGGAGATGCTCGGCAAAAAACTCGGCAAGAGTCAGATGAGCCAATATGTGAGCGGCAAGACGATCCCGCGGCGCGATGTGGCTGAGCTGCTCGCCCGTATTTTGGAGGTCGATGTTACCTGGCTGCTTGCCGGCGACGCCGATCAAGGCGAGGCATCATCACCCCGCAACGATTCCAAGCCCGAACCCCATCCCTCAGCTCAAATTGCAAGGAGCACCACCATGCGCACTTTTTCTAAATCCACCAAGCTCGATAACGTCCTGTATGACGTGCGCGGCCCCGTCGTCGACGAGGCCGCCCGTATGGAGGACGAGGGCGAGCGCATCCTCAAGCTCAATATCGGTAACCCGGCGCCCTTCGGTTTCCGCACGCCCGATGAGGTCATCAAGGACATGCGCCAGCAGCTGCCCGACTGCGAAGGCTATTCCAACTCGCGCGGCCTGTTCTCCGCGCGCAAGGCGATCATGCAGTATTCGCAGATCAAGGGCCTGCCCAACGTTCAGATGGAGCATATCTACACGGGCAACGGCGTGTCCGAGCTCATTCAGCTTTCGATGAACGCGCTGCTCGACAATGGCGACGAGATTCTGATCCCCAGCCCCGACTATCCGCTCTGGACGGCGTGCGCAACCCTTGCCGGCGGTCATCCCGTACACTATCTGTGCGATGAGCAGGCGGATTGGTATCCCGACCTGGAGGATATGGAGTCCAAGATCACGAGCGCGACCAAGGCCCTCGTCATCATCAACCCCAACAACCCCACGGGTTCCGTCTATCCGCGCGAGGTGCTCGAGGGCATCGTCGAGGTTGCACGCAGGCATCAGCTGATGATCTTTGCCGATGAGATCTACGACCGCCTGTGCATGGACGGCTACGAGCACGTCTCGATTGCCTCGCTCGCCCCCGACCTGCCCTGCGTCACCTTTAGTGGCCTTTCCAAGTCGCACATGATTGCGGGCTATCGTATTGGCTGGATGGTGCTTTCGGGCAACCAGCGCTGCATGAGCGACTTCATCATGGGTATCAACATGCTCTCCAACATGCGCCTGTGCTCCAACGTGCCGGCTCAGTCGATCGTTCAGACGGCACTCGGTGGTCATCAGTCCGTTAACGACTACATCCGTCCCGGCGGCCGTGTCTACGAGCAGCGCAACTTTGTGTATGAGGCGCTCAACAAGATTGACGGCATCTCGGTGGTTAAGCCGCGCGCGGCGTTCTACATCTTCCCCAAGATGGATGTGAAGAAGTTCAACATCACCGATGACGAGCAGTTCGCCCTCGACCTGCTGCACGAGAAGAAAATCCTGATCACGCGCGGCGGCGGCTTTAACTGGGCCGAGCCCGACCACTTCCGCATCGTGTACCTGCCGCGCATGGAAGTGCTCAAAGAGTCGCTCGAAGACCTCGCCGACTTCTTCGATCATTACCGCCAGGCGTAACGGCAAAGGTAGCCTGTAATGAAACGGTCGGCCCGCAACGGATGCGGGCCGACCGTTTTCTGTCTAAGCCCGTGCTGTTAGCGCTTGTCTCGTTGAGCGGGCGAGGTTCGCGTGTGAGCGGTAAGTTCTATTCCAAAATGGAATACAGTGGGCTTAAGCTGGAATTGATGTCCGGGTACCTGCTTTTCTAGAATGTTTTCAACAAGATGAAAGGCGGTTCCAACCAATGATTATCGATGCAAATTCCTACTGGTTCGACGAGCACATCTTTCATGACGAGACGCTCTGCGAACAGTTTTTGGCCGAGGTACCCCGCGCCTATGACACCGAAGGCTATCTGACCATGAATTCCGCCGGCAAACGACAGATCGTGATCGAGATGCCCGCCGGTTCTCCGGGTCTTAACTACATTGAGGGCGACTACACCCTCGAGAAGCGCTTGGCCGATATGGATGAGGCGGGGGTCGACAAGGCGATCCTCAAGCTCCCCGGCTGCCACGAGTGGATGTCGCTCGAGATGTGCCGGCGTTTCAACGACGGTATGGCTGCTGACGCGAAGGCGTCAAATGGCCGTCTGATTCCGCTTGTCGCCGTGCCGCCCTTTGGCACCAAAGCGAATTTGGAGGAGCTCGACCGCAGGCTCGACGATGGTTTTGCGGGCGTGCAGCTCTGCGCTCACTACGGCAAGCGCTATCTCGACGACCAGGTCTTCTCGAGCTTTTTCGAGCACCTGAACGAACGCCATGTCACCGTTTACGTGCACCATGTTCCCGTGCCGGTCGAGAACGAGTCGCTTCTCGCGTACGACAACCTTCGCCGCTCTTATGGCCGCTGCGTCGACCAAACTACGGCGATCGGCCGAGAGATCTTTGGTGATTTCTTTGAGCGCTATCCCAATATCAAGATGGTCCACTCCATGCTCGGCGGCGCATACTTTGCGTTCAAGGAGATGCTGCTGCCTCATGGTCCCAAGCGCCCTGATGCTTCTGGCCGTTTTCAGGTCGATACCGAGACCGTTTCCAGGCACCTCGAGAACAACATCTATTTCGACATGTCCCATGCCCAGCCTTGGGGCAAGACACTCCTCGCCTGCGCGGTTGACGTGCTGGGTGCAGACCATATTGTTTTTGGCACGAGCTATCCCGTCAAACGCGAGTGGCTCACCGAGGGTGTCGCCTGCGTTCGCGCTGCAAATCTGAGCGATACAGACAGCGACCTTGTGCTTGGCGGTACGGCGCAGCAACTGTACGGTGTCGAGTGAGCGGCAATCAGAGGGGAGTATCTGCCATGGGCGAAGGAGAGATGAGGGCTGGGGCCGCTCGTGTGGCCATCGATCTTGGGGACGTGTTGCCGTTCGACGGTTTCGACGAACTCCGTCATGAGGTCTTCGCCCGTGCCCTTATCATCGAGGGGACGGGGCGACGCGCCTGCGTCCTTTCGCTTGAGGTCACCTCGATCGCTCCGGCTCTACTCGCCGATCTGCGTGAGGTTGTTGAGGATGCCGCCAATTGCAGCGGTGCTTATTCTTGGGTGGTTCCTACCCACACGTTTTCCATGCCTCACGTCCGCACTTCCGGGCATCTTGCCGACGATGCTACCCGCAATTGCAACGAGCGCTATCGCGCAGCGCTCGTCGCTGCCGCCCGCACGGCTGTCGAGCGCGCTGTTGCGGGCATTCACTCTGCCACGCTCGCCACTGTGGAGGGCGAATGCCCCGTGAACGTTAATCGCGACATTGAGACGCCTGCCGGCTGGTGGTTGGGCTCGAATCCCAGGGGGTTTGCCGACCACACGATGCCCGTACTCGCCATAAGGGATGCCGGGGGCGAGTATGTTGCCGTGCTCGCGACGGCGGACGTTCAGTCCTCCGTGCTCGACGGGTCGCGCGACTCCGAGGGGAGGCGCATGGCGAGCGGAGACCTCTTTGGTTTTGCCGCCATGTCACTCGAGCGCGAGCTGGGCGGCGTTGCCCTGTTGCTGCCAGGCGCCGCGGGCGACCAAGGTCCGGCGGAGCGCGCCATGAACGTCATGTTCGATGCGGCCGGCGTTAAGCAGACGGTCGATGCCCATGAGGACGGATACCGCATGCTGCACCAGCAGGGGCAGGCCTTGGGCAATGCTTTGATCGAAGCCGCTCGCATGGCGCGTGAGGATGACGCTACCGGCATCCATGCCCGCACGGTCGACGTTCTCCTGCCCGCTCAGACACGCGCCGATTTTCACTCTTTGGCTCCGCACCGAACGTATGAGTTTCATGCCGCTGGCGAGCAGCGCACGAGGGTCTATCTGCTCCGGCTGGGAAACGTCGAGCTTGTCGGCGTACAACCCGAGGTCTCGAGTGCATTCGGCGCCACTGTGCGCGCCGCCCGGTCCGGCTCTGTGTTCTTTGCCACGCTCGTCAACGGCGGACAGAAGTACCTACCGGCTCCCGACGCGTACGAAAAAATCACCTATGAGGCTATGAACTCCGGTTTTGCCGCCGGATCCCATGAGCGCCTCGTCGAAATCATCATTGCCGCCTTGAATGCGGCGTGACACAGAAGGAGAACGTGCATGAACATTGGACACGCGCGCCGCAAAATTACCCCACAGGGCGACATCTACCTGATTGGCTACCGCAATCTTCCCAACCGTCTTGAACCTGCGACGGGCGTCCATGATGACGTCTTCGCCAACGCCATCCTCTTCCAGCAAGGCGAACGTGAAGTGTTTCTTTTTAATGCCGATGTCCTCGAGTTCGAGGAAAGCATGGCCGAGGAAGTCAAGACAATGCTCGCCGAGCGCTATGGAATCGACCGTGACTGCGTTTTGCTCTCGGCGACGCACGACCATACTTCAATCGTCGCTTACCACCGCAGCTGGTGGACGGGAAAATTCGACGAGAACTACTACCGCTGGTTCCTCGATACCATTTGCCAATGCTTTGAGGAGTGCCGCGCCAACGCACAGCCCGCGATTTGTCGCTTGGGCAAGCAGGTCATCACCGGTTTCTACGACAACCGCATCATCCCAGGTGAACTCGCCGACAATGAGGTCATTGTCGTATCGTTCTTCGATACCGAAGGCAAGCCATTTGCGGGCTTTGTGAACTGGGCGGTGCATTCCGCTTGCGTCGGACCCGACTGCACGGAGCTCACGAGCGAACTCGCCGGTCTTACCGGCAAAAAGCTCGCTCAGAGTCTTGGTTACTATCCGGCCATGGTCGTCGGTGCTGCTGGCGACTGTAGCGACCGCAATTTTCGCCAGGGACGCGGCATTCCCGAGGTCGAGCGCGTTTCGACCGGTCTTGCCGAGGCGATTTCCCAGATCAAGCTCGATCGCGAGGTCGTTCTCGACCGCATCGAGCCTCAGACGTTCTATCACACCGTTGCCCATGACGACTTTTCGCTCACGCTTAAGTGTGCCGTCATCAGTTTGGGCGGCCTGCATCTCTTTGTGTTCCCGAGTGAGCTCGGCAGCGACCTGGGTATTCGCATGAAGCGCGAATGCCCGGTCGAGGGAATAGTTTGCGGTTACACCAACGGCTATTTCGAGTATTTCCTTCCGGCACGCGAGTACGGCCTCTCCTTTGAGACCGAGCGTACTCAGATTCCCCAGGGCGAACCGGAACGTCTGTGTGACAAGTTCTGCCAGACGACGAGACTTCTCGGCGCAGCAGATTCGCGTCTGTAGACCTGATTGCGTGACATGGGCCAATGAGGCTCCCTGCCATGTGATCGGCATCTTCCATCTTCTCTGCCGTTTCCCATCCCGGGCGTACGTGCGTCCGCGGATTACAAAGGGGGAAGCGGGTTCCTTGCCCTCCCACGTCGACTACGGAGGCCTGAAATCGATGCTATACCCCGCTCAGAAAAAGGAGAATTCCATGAAATACCAGAAGCTTTGCGATGAAATCATCACAAAGGTCGGTGGTCGAGACAATGTGTTAGACGTGAGCCACTGCATTACGCGTCTCCGCTTCCACCTCAAGGATGAATCACTTGCCCAGACCAATGAACTTAAGGCGACGAAGGGCGTCGTTGACGTCATCCAGGCTGGCGGACAGTATCAGGTCGTGATTGGTGCCACTGTCGAGGCTGTCTACAACGACCTTGTTCAGATTGGCGGGTTCGACACCAAGCCCGCGCTCGATATCGATGAGGGCGACAATGTCAAGAAGGGCGATCCGTTCTCGCGCCTGCTCGCCATCATTTCCGAGATTCTGCAGCCGGTTCTTGGCGTGCTTATGGCCGGTGGCTTTATCAAGTCGATGCTCGCGCTCTGCACGGTTGCCGGTTGGCTTGCCAAGGACAGCAATACCTATGTGACGCTCTCGGCAATCGGAGATTCGGTCTTCTATTACTTTCCGCTAATCATTGGCTGGACGTCGGCCAAGAAGTTCGGACTTAAGCCCGTTATGGGAATGGCGCTCGGTGGTATCCTCGTCTACCCGACGCTCGTTGGCCTTATGGGCGGAGATCCGCTCTACACGCTCGGCGCCGGCACGGTCTTCGAGTCCAATGTCTACGGTGATATTTTTGGCATCCCGCTGATCATGCAGAATTACTCATCGACGATTCTGCCTGCGATCTTTATCGTCTGGATTGCCTCCAAGGTACACAAGGCCCTTTCTAACGCGCTGCCCGCGCTTGTGAGCTCGTTCTTCTCCAACATCCTGACGCTCCTCATTTGCGGCATCCTTGGCCTGCTTGTGGTCGGTCCGGTCATGACGGTCCTCTCCAACATCGTTGCCCAGATCATTCTGATGCTCATCAACTTCCAACCCGCCATCGCCGGCTTCGTCATCGGCACGTTCTGGAGCCTGCTCGTCATGTTCGGCCTGCACTGGGGTATCATCCCGCTGTGGTTCCTCGATGTCGCAACCTACGGCTATGACCTCATTAACCCGCTCGTGTATGCAGGCGGTTGTGCCATCGCCGGCGCTGTGCTTGGCATGATCATCCGAACCAAGGACTCCGAGGAAAATGCTGCCGTCAACATTCCCGCCCTTGTCTCTTCGATTTTCGGTGTCAACGAGCCTGCGCTTTACGCCATCTTGCTGCCGCGTAAGCGCCTTATGTGGGCAACCTTTATTTCCGCTGGTGTAGGCGGCGCCATTGCCGGCCTCATGGGTGCCAAGCTCTATGCCTTCGGCGCCTCCGGCCCGCTCGGTTTCCCGAGCTTTATTAACCCTGCCGGCATCGACACGGGCTTTATCGGCCTTGTCATCTCCGGTGTGGTCGCTTTCGTTCTGGCTCTTGTCGCCGCTATGGTGATCGGTACCAAGAAGGACGAGGGCGGTAAGGCACTCAACATCTCGGTGGACTAGTCTTTCTGCGCACTTTAACTAAATATGCCTCGGACGGCGACGTGCCGCCCGAGGCATATTTGTATTATGTGCCGTTGTCAGCGTGTTTGCGGACACAGGTCTGCGGTTGTGGAGCAGCGGGGATTATGACGGTCGTGCCGCGGTGGAAGATGTACGGTCGCCCTGCAGGAGCTGACGGTAGGGGAGGAAGCCGATGAACGAGACGACCGCCTGCGAGTGCGCGGCGTTCCGCTTGAGGTAGAGCCTGACCTCGGAGGTCGTCGCGGGCTCAAGCGGCACCAAGGCTACCTTTCCGCTGGTAAGCGATTCCGCCGGCTTGCGCATGAGGAATGAGACACCGGCGCCGCGTGCGACAAGAGAGATGATGTTCTCGGCTCGTTTGCCGGTGAACGTAACACGTGGGCCAAATCCAGCTTCGCGACAAAGGGAAAGGACGAGCTCGCTTACGAACGAGCCTTGGGGAAGCATGAGGAAATTCTCGTCGATAAGGTCGTCTATCTCGACGGTGTCACGTTCGGCGAGTGGATGGTCGAGCGGAAGGACGGCCACGAGCCGGTCGGTCGTAAAGGGAATCTTTTTGAACTCCGGCTCGATGGCGCCGCTGTCACGGATGAAGGCCAGGTCAATGTCCTCGTGCAGGAGCATGCGCTTGAGTGTGTCGCCCTCGCCTTCGATGAGCTCGACAGAATATGAGGGGTTCGCCTGCTGAAAATCGATGACGGCGTCCGTAATCCCATAAGGGGCCATAATGGGGATAGAACCTACGGTGAGGTGCTCGAGCGGCTCACCTGCACCTATTTGAATGGCGGCAAGATAGCGATGCTGAAGCGTCGCAATTTTTTGCGCATAGGGGAGGAGCGCTTCGCCTTGCGCGGTGAGTGTTACGTGGCGCTGGCTTCGATCGATGAGCTTGCAGCCGAGTTCGTGCTCCATTGCCATGATGTGCTTGGAGAGGGTTGATTGCGACATGAAAAGCAGTTCCGCCGCATCAAGAAACGTGCGTGACTGCGCTAAGATGGCGAATTCGCCAAAGCGGCTGATATCCATAGGGAGGCCTCCGGTACCCTCATTTTGGCGGGTGGCCTAAACCACGACGCCGTTGCAGTGGTCGATTTCGTGCTGGATGATCTCGGCGGTGTAGCCCGAGAAGTTTTTGATGCGGTGAACGAAGTTCTCGTCCAAATACTCCACCTTAATGCGGCGATAGCGGGTACAGGGACGCTCGCCGATCAGCGAGAGGCATCCTTCGCTCGTCTGATAGGCATTGACCTGCTCAAGAATCTGAGGGTTGTACATCAGGAGTGTCCTGTTGCCGTCCTTTACGCAGATGATGCGTTTGCGCACGCCGATCATGTTGGCGGCGAGGCCCACGCACTCGCGCTCATGCTCGTGGAGTGTATCCAGGAGATCCTGCCCGGTTGCGGCATCGTCGGGTCCCGCGTCTTCGGAAGGCAGACGCAAAAAGAACTCGGATTTCATGATGGGCTTAATCATGGCGGGCTCCTCATGTCTTATGCTTTCGTGGACTTTTAATAATAGCGCGGAAGGAAAGCTGTGCGTCCGCGTTACAATCTTTCGACGTTGGACCATGTTGCCAGATTCGTCGTGTACGGCGTCTGGCGTAAGTCTAGGGCTCATTTTTCGCCCTGGACTGTTCCTCTGGGGCGATGCGACTGTCGTTCCAAGAGGAAGGAAATGCATGGGGAGCAAATCTCAGCAACAAGTTCAAGTAGCGCCATCGGCCACTGCGGCGATTCTCGTCGTAATGTATATTGCAGCCTTTATTGCCGCGTTTAACGAGAACATCATTAACGTGGCGTTGCACGACATTATGGCGGCCTTTTCGGTGAGTGCCACCACGGCGCAGTGGCTCGTTTCGGGCTACATGATCGTGACGTCGATCTTTACGGCCATCATGGCCTTCCTGTCCGGCCGTTTCTCGACGCGCAAGCTGCTGTTTTTCGCATGCGGATGCATGGTCGCCGGCGAAGTCCTGTGCCTGTTCGCTCCGTCATTTAGCGTTTTGCTGCCAAGCCGTATTTTGCAGGCTGCGGGATCGGGCATCTTGTTCCCGCTCATGATGAACGTGGTGCTGTCTTGCGCTCCGCGCGAGAAGCTCGGTCTGTATCTGAGTCTGGGTGGTGCCTGCATTACGCTAGGGCCGGCGTTTGGACCCGTGATTAGCGGTCTTATGTGCACGTTGTTTGGCTGGAGGGCGGTGTTCGTAGTGCCGCTGGTGGGCGGCATTTTGGTCGCTGCGGCGGGCGTAAAGCTTGTTCAGAATGTCGGAGAGCGCTCGAATACCACGCTCGATATTCTGTCGGTAGTTTTGCTCGCCGCCGGTATTACGGCTTTTGTGTATTCCGTAGGCGAGTTCTCGACCAATCTGATTGCCGGTATCGTGACGTTCTTCGCCGCCATTGTGCTGCTCGGCCTATTTGCGGCCCGCCAGCTCAAGCTCGAGCATCCGGTGCTTAACGTGCGCCCCATGGCGAGCGGTCGCTTTTGGCCTGCGTGCCTGCTTGTGGTGGTGTCGATGATGACGACGTTCTCGATGAGCGTTTTGTTGCCGCTCTATTTTGAGGGCGCATACGGCATGACCGCACTTGTTGCGGGCCTGCTCATTTTGCCGGCGATTGCCTGCAACGCCGTGACCTCGATTGTGGGCGGACGCGTGATGGACGCCCGTGGCGCATGGCCGCTGCTGCCGGTCGGCTTTGCCCTGATTGCCGTGGGACAGATTGCAATCTCGATGACGGCGGCAAGCATGAACATCGGCGTTGTCGTGGCGCTGACCGTTGTGGTGTATGCCGGAGTCGGCCTGGTGCTGAGTCCCTCGCAGACGGCCGGCTTGGAGACGCTGCCTGCCGCTGAGCATCCTCACGGAACGGCATTGCTCAACACGTGGAACATGATTGCCGCATCGTTTGGCCCGTCGCTGTTTATCGGCCTGCTCTCGAGTTCTGCCGCGACCGCCGGCGCCGCTGGCGCTGCGTCCGACGTTGCCCAGGCGATTGGATTTGCAGCTGCCGTGCGTGTGGCGGCTGTAATTGCCGTGGTCGGGTTCGCGACGTCGCTGGTGTACGCTCGTCGCGAGTCGCACATGTCGCATTAATGTGTGCACATAGATTCTGCAGCTAGATTGGATGGCGACACCATAAACTAATGGACGTTTTGCCGAGAGGCATGAATGTTTAAAGCGCAAAGAGTGCGCGACGGGCCCCGCGAATGGGGCGATGATGCCCGAGAGGGCCAAGAAGGAGTCTCATGTCCGAGAACGAAGAGATCATGAACGAGACCGAGAACGAGACCGTGGCTGCCGAGGTCGAGGCAGTCGAGACCGTGGAAACCGAAGCTGCCGAGGTTGAGGTTGCTGACGAGGTTTCCGCCGAGGAGGAGGCCGAGGTTGTCGAGGCCGCCGTTGATTACGATGACGAAGAGCTGATGGACAAGATGCAGAAGGCCGCCCGTCTGCTGCGTAGCCGTCGCTTTGCTATTTCCAAGGAGGAGGAGGCCAAGGCCGAGCGCATGGCGAACATCGAGCGCGCCATCAAGCTCCTTGACCTCAAGCCCAAGATGGAGCAGAAGGAAATGTCCGACCTGCTGGGCATGCGCCTTCGTGAGCTCGATGGCCTGATGGCCGAGGCCGAGGCTGCCGATCTGGTCGGCCGCATCGACGACGCCGAGGGCGATATGCGCAAGATTGTTGTCTTCGCCGCCGAGGATGCCGCTGAGGGCCTGGTCGAGCTTGCCAACAAGAAGGAGAAGCTCCTGCCCGAGCTTTCTTATGAGGAGGCCACCGAGCTGATGGCCGCTCTCGATAAGGTTATCGCTCCGCTCGTCGCCATGGGCCTGGACGAGGACCGCGGTCCTCGCGGCGGTCGTGACGATCGCGGTGGCCGTGGCGGCGACCGTGGCGGTCGCGGCGGCTTTGGCGATCGCGGTGGCCGTGGCGGTGACCGCGGTGGCCGCGGTGGCGATCGTGGCGGCCGTGGCGGCTTTGGTGACCGTGGCAGCGACCGTGGCGGTCGCGGCAGCTTTGGCGGCAACCGTGGTGGCTACGGCGATCGCGGTGGCAACCGTGGCGGCTTCGGCGGCAACCGTGGTAACGACCGTGGCGGTCGCGGTGGCGATCGTGGCGGCCGCAACGGCGGCGGCTTCCGCGGTAACCGTTTTTAGTTACGGCGTTTTACCAAACGCCGTAACGGGCCGACGCTGCGCGGGCCGCATTTGGACAATCTGACGTTCAACTTCAAGGGCGCGACCAGAAGGTCAGCGCCCTTTCGTTTCACGTCACCTTGCCTCAAATGCGACCCGCTCGCTGTCCGTCCTCTGCCTGCGGCGTTGTCTTGCTCCGGATGCGGCAGTTAGGGACGTTCCTTTTCTGCCGGCAGCTTGGGACACTCCTTGTAGTCATTGGGGACGTTCTTGTTTGACTAGTCATTCAAGAACGTCCCCAACGACTACATAGCATGAGAGTGGATAATCTCCCAGTTTGGGCTCGCATTCAGGCTCAAAGTGGGAGATTATCCACTCTCGTTTCTGTTCTGCCTACATTTGTAGGAACAGTTCGTGGAGGCGGGTGTCTTCGTCGAGTTCGGGGTGGAAGGTTACGCCGAGCTGGTTGCCCTGGCGCGCGGCGACGATACGGCCGTCGACTTTCGCTAAGGCCTTTGCGTCGCCGTGGACCTCGACGATGCGGGGCGCGCGGATAAACGTCAGCGGCACTTCACCGTCGATGCCGGCTACCTGCCCCTTGGTTCGAAAGCTGCCGAGCTGCCTGCCGTAGGCATTGCGCTCGACAAGTACATCCATGGTTTCCAGACGCGGCGTGCCCTTATCGTCATGGGCGGCAAGCTCGTGAGCCAGTAGAATCAGGCCGGCGCAGGTGCCCAGGACGGGCATACCTTCAGCGATACGGGCACGAAGCTCCTCGAGCATGCCCAACTCATCAAGCAGCTTCCCTTGAACGGTAGACTCGCCGCCGGGAAGTACCAGACGGTCAAAGTCCTGCTTCAAATCAGCCGCCTGCCTCAGCTCAATACAGTGTGCGCCAAGCTCGAATAGTCTTGCCTCGTGCTCGGCAAAAGCGCCTTGGACCGCCAGCACGGCAACCGTTTGGTCTGCATAATCGCTCATGTGCGATCCTTTCTGCTGGACTAGCGCCCGCGCTCTTCCATGATAATCTCGATCTCGTCGGCGTTAATGCCCACCATGGCCTCGCCCAGGTCCTTCGAAAGCTCGGCGATGAGTTTGGCATCGGTGAAGTTTGCCACGGCCTTGACGATGGCAGCGGCGCGCTTGGCGGGGTCGCCGCTCTTAAAGATGCCCGAGCCGACAAAGACGCCCTCGGCACCCAGCTGCATCATCAGCGCGGCATCGGCCGGGGTCGCTACGCCGCCGGCGGCAAAGTTCACGACGGGAAGCTTGCCCGTGGCATGGACCTCGCGTACCAGCTCGACCGGAACCTGCAGTTGCTTGGCTGCCTCAAAGAGCTCGTCGTCGCGCAGGGCAACAACGTCGCGGATCTGCTTTTGGATCTTGCGCATGTGACGCACGGCCTGAACGACGTCGCCCGTACCCGGCTCACCCTTGGTGCGAATCATAGTGGCGCCCTCGGCAACACGGCGCAACGCCTCGCCCAGATCACGGGCGCCGCAGACAAACGGCACGTCAAACTGGGTCTTGTCGATGTGATAGACGTCATCGGCAGGGGAGAGAACCTCGGACTCATCGATGTAGTCGATCTCGATGGCCTGCAGGACCTGCGCCTCGACGATGTGACCGATGCGGCACTTGGCCATGACGGGGATGGAGACGGCCTCCTGGATGCCCTTGATCATCTTGGGGTCGCTCATGCGCGAGACGCCGCCTGCGGCACGGATGTCGGCCGGGATGCGCTCGAGGGCCATGACGGCGCAGGCGCCTGCCTCCTCGGCGATGCGTGCCTGCTCGGGCGTGGTAACGTCCATGATGACGCCGCCCTTGAGCATCTGCGCGAGCTCGCGATTGAGTTTGACGCGGTCGGCCTTGCTGTTCTGTTCTGCCATGGTTGCTCCCTTGGTTGGCATGTGCATTGCTTGACGGAACATCCTATCGGGGAGCTGGGTATGACAAAATACTCAGTTTTCGAGATAATTACAAGGTCAGACTAATACCAGATTGAATGACTTAATAAGGTCAGGTGATAGGCTCATGCTTGACTACAATTTGGAAAAACGCGGCGAAGCATCGCTCTATGAGTATGTTTACCAGCAAATTCGAGATGATATTGTTGCTGGCCGTATTGCGGCGGGGGAGCATCTGCCGCCTAAGCGCGCCTTTGCCAGTCATCTGGGAATCAGTGTCATTACCATCGAGAATGCATATAGCCAGTTACTCGCTGAGGGCTATATTTGCTCAATGCCGCGTCGTGGCTACTACGCTTGCAAGCTTCCGGACGCACCGGTTTTTCCTTTGGCTTCGGAGGGCATCGACCGAGATGCCGTTTCTGTGGGTCCCAACACGCATGATGTCAACGGACAGGTCGAGCGATTCGATGCGCTTTCTCCTTCTGCTTTGGAGGCGGCGCGGCTTTGGCAAAGCGCGCTACGGGCGACGCTGGCATCTGAAGACGAGCGCGAAATCTTTTCGCCCGCACCGGCGCAGGGCACTGCTCGGCTACGATGCGCAATCGCTCACCACCTGCGTGGGACAAGGGGCATGAATGTCGATTCTAATAACATTGTTATCGGTGCGGGTGCTCAGTTGCTCGATACCATGTTGGTTCAGTTGCTTGGCGCGGACAAGGTGTATGCCGTTGAGGACCCGGGCTATTTGCGCCTGACGCGCATCTATCAGGCTATGGGCTGCAAAGTTCGACATATCCCGTTGGATGATGAGGGCGTGGACTTGGGCACTCTGCAGAAAAGCGGGACCGATGTCCTTCACCTGATGCCGTCCCATCAGTATCCGACCGGCCTTGTGACGAGCATTGCGCGTCGCTATGCGCTGCTGAGCTGGGCCGCCGAGCGACCAGGTCGGTATCTCATCGAAGATGACTTTGATTGCGAGTTTCGCCTTGCCGGCAAGCCGATTCCCGCGCTCGCGTCGATCGATGCCGCCCAGTCGGTTATCTACACCAACACGTTTTCGAAGAGCCTGTCATCGGCGTTGCGTCTAGCGTACATGGTGTTGCCCGATGAGCTAATGGAGCGGTTTAGGCGCAACCTTGGTTTCTACGCCTCGTCGGTGAGCTCTGTTGACCAGGTCGCTTTGGCGCGTTTGCTGGAATCGGGTGATTACGAGCGACATGTGAACCGCGTGCGCGTTCGTGCTCGCGAGGCGCGTGATGGCCTGATGGCGATTGTGCGGAAGGTATTTCCGGCAGGAGAAGTCTCGATCGAGCATGCAGACGCGGGCCTTTACTGCACCGTGGTTGCGGAGCGCGGAGCGGGCGGAAGCTCTTTTGTGCGGGCCCTCACGCGCTCGAGTATCCCTTTTGTCGATATCAGTGACTGTTATTGGTGTGCCGATGGCGCATCTGTCCCTGAAAACTCAAGTCAAATTCTTGTTCAGTATGACGATTTGAGTCCAAAAGCGCTAAATACCTTGGAATCGCAGCTAATGGGAGCACTCTGCAACCTAAGTGAGTAGGCTTTTGGAACTTTGGCGACCAGGCAGTTTTGTAACAAGCCATCTACCTGCACTGATAATTGTTATCGGGGGAAGCGGGCACTGCGGGGCGCGGCAACGGCGCGCGATTTCCGCGTCGCG
>UQHW01000034.1 GCA_900540935.1 uncultured Collinsella sp.
GGTCACTACTGGTTGTCAGCAGCCGAGAAATCCATATCGAGCGAGGAAACGGCCCAGCCGATATGGTTATCGGAGCGCACGAATTTGACGGTGTACTCCTGCTCGCCGCCCTTGGACAGCGATGCCTTAACCTTAGCGGTCGTCTCGGTCATGGACTGATCCATGCCCTCGACGGACACGGTGGCACCCTGCGGAATCGAGGAGATGATCATCGACTTGGCGTCCTCGGACAGGCTCGAGGCCAGGCAAGACTCGGCCTTTGCGGTGTCACCGTCGCCGGCAGCCTGGAACAGATCGGTAACGACAGACTCCTGGGACGGGAAGCCAAAGCCGCGCGTGTAGGCAAAGCCCAGACCGCCCGCAGCAATCAAAATGAGCAGAAGCAGCACGATGAAGACTTTGAGACCCGTGTGGCGATGGCGACGACGGACCTTGGCCTGCTTACGATCCTGACGGTCCTGCTGGACCATCTCGGACTCGGACAGCGTAAAGAAGCCGGTGTCCGAGGGATCGGGCATAAACTGACCGGTCGCGCCCGTAGGATCGAGCGGATCGACGGCAGGAGCGTCCATCGCGGGCGCCGGAGCCGTGGCCATAGCCGTCTGGGCAGACAGTGCGGCAAGCGAATCATGCACGCGGGCAAGCTCATCGGCCTGCTCGGAAGTGAGCTGGTAGATGCCATCGGCAGTAGCGGCGTTAAAGGCGTCGAGTGCGTCGGAGGGACGGCCGGCGGCAGAAAGCGCCTGACCCATGCCGGCATTGAGCGCACGCGTGTCGTCGCGGGGGCCGGCAAAGTCGATAGCCGTGCGGTAGGTCTCCACGGCATCCGCCGGACGGCCGAGCTTAATGAAGCAACGACCGAGCTCGCCGAGTGCGGCGGCAGGAGCCGGATTGGCGCCGTCGATGGCAGCCTGACGGAAGGCAGTACCCGCGTTGGCATAATCGCCCGACTGGAACAGCGCATTGCCCAGGCCCAGATAGGCCTTGAACGGCGTGGCATAGGAAGCATCCTGCGTAGCAGCAGAGAACGCCTGGGCGGCCGTCGTGTAGTCGCCCACGGCGGCGAGCGCCTTGCCGCGGTTGGTGAGCAGCGCGCCGCGCTTGCCATAGGTGCCGTCGTTGAGGGCGGCAGCATAAGCCTCGGCGGCCTCGGCATACATGCCCAGGTGCATCAAGGCGTTGCCACGAAGGTGATCGGCCTCGCCCATAATCTCATCGGGAGTCTTTGCCGCCCCAAGCATCTGGGCTGCAGCGGAAAAATCACCCGCGCGGTAAGCGGCGCGGCCCTGTTGGATCAGCTGGCTATTCAAGGAAGTCCCCTTTACTCGTGAACGATCTCGACATGGACGATCTCGTCGCCGGCACGCAGCTGCGAAATCACATCGAGACCCTCGACCGTGGTACCAAAGACGGTGTAACCGGAATCGAGGTTATGCTGGGCGCCCAGGCAGAAGTAGAACTGCGAACCCGCGGAATCGGGGTCCATGGAGCGTGCCATGGCAAGGGCACCATCGACATGGCTGTTGCGCGGATTGGTGGCAAACTCGCCCTTGATGCAGTAGCCGGGGCCACCGGTACCGGGCATGCCGTCGGGGCCCTCAAGACCAGCGGCGACGTCGGCGCCGGACATATCGCGGGTATTGGGGTCGCCGCCCTGGATGACAAAACCGGGCACATAGCGATGGAACTTAAGGCCATCATAGAAGCCCATCGTGGAAAGCTCGCAGAAGTTCGCGACATGAATGGGAGCGCCCTCGCCGTCAAACTTGACCTTGATGGTACCCTTCGACGTCTCGATAACGGCGCACTCGTCGCCGGCAAGCTGATACTCGGGCGTGTAGAGCTCTTTCTTAAAACCAAACATGTGGTTCCTTCCTCGTGCGTTTAAAGCATATTTGTACGAATTGTAGCAATAAGCATGCGCTTACATCAATTGCGCACGTAGGTTATGCCGACTATGGCGAACTAATTTTGGGAACGCTGCTGCGGCTTCCAGGAGCCCACATTGGCGTCGTACTGGTTCAGCGCGCTGTTGCCGCCCTGTGCGATGGGAGCCAGAATCTCGCTTTGGTGGGAACTCATCGACTCGCCATCGGGAATGGCCAGCGAGATGTCCCAACTCTGGCAGATCACGTCGACACGCTCGTACATCCACTCGGCAAGCTGCTTTAAGTGGGCGATGTCATCCGCATAGACCGTATCGTCCTGGTACTTAAGGTTGTTAAGCTCATCTTGCGTCTTTTTGATCTGGTCGCGCAGGGCGTAGGCACTCTGCGACAGCTCCTGGCGGGTGGACAGCGGCGTTCGGAGATAGCCGTTGTTAAAGGAATCGATGACCTCGCCGATCTGGTCCTCATCACCGTAGGACACGATGGTCTGATACAGACCGTCGAGTCTGGTATAGAGCTGATCATCGGTGAGCACGGTTTCTTCCTGGACCACCTCGGCAGAATCGTCCTGCTTGGTATCGTCCTCAGTCGCCTCGCCCTTTTGGCGCGTGGGGAAGGTCGTCTGCGCAGCCTGGCCAAACTGGTCGTAGAAGGCAGGCATGACACCCATGGGATCGGCCGTCACGAACCAATAGGCACCGCCGCAAACGACGGCAAGGACCGCGATGACGATGAGCGGCTTGGGGATATGACGCTTGTGCTTGTGATAGGCGTCCTCGTCGGGATGCACCTTGCGCTTGGGTTTTTGAGCATCGTCATGCAGGGAAACGGGCGTGGGAATATCGACCTTGGGGATACCGAAATCCTTATCGAAAGCCGGCAGCACGCAGGTCTTGTTAGGATCGGCGGCGTCCGAAAGAACCGCGGCAGCCGAGGCGGGCGCATGAGGCACCTCGGTATCGATCTGCTCTTGCGTTAGGCGCGGAAAGCCCGCCGTGCGGCCCGCTGCCAGGTCGGATGCGGCCGCGTCCTCGGAGAGGATACCCGGAGCAGGGCGTCCGCATTTTGGGCACGTGCGATCATGCGGAGAAAGACGGGCACCGCAGCCCTCACAGAACACGAACTCGGTGTGCTCGGGACCATCGCCCGGACCCACATAGGCGTTGCAGTAGGGGCAGAACGAGGCGCCGTCCTCGATAGTCTTAAGGCAATGCGGGCAGATCACGGCATCCTCTTTTCGAAGCAATTCAAACAATCGAGGTTAGAGCATAACATCGCCACGGCCCCACAGGAACAAGGCACCAATTCAACATCGCCAGGGCGCGTAGCTACTTCTTCTTTTTGCTTGGCATCGAGACTTTGATGCCTTGGGCGGACTTGGTCACACGAGAGCGCTTAGCTCCGGTACTCTTCTTTTTCTTGGGCTGGGCCTGGGCCACGCCCTCGAGTGCGCGGGCCTCGGCCTCGCGAGCGGTGCGATCTTCGCGGCGCTGCGCCATGTCGGCGGCGACGCGCTTGGCAAAACGTTCGGCCGTCGAGCCCGTCGAGCTCACCTTGCCGCCACCGCGACCCAGGCGGACGCGCACACCGCGGCCAAAACCAGTTGCGGCATGACGACGACGCGGCTTGAGCGAATCCATCATCGTGGCGAGCTTAAAGAACACCGAGCAGGTAAAGACCACGATAACAGCCAAGATAACCATCTGGCCCATCGACAGGTTGGCAATAGACAGCAGCTCCGGGAATCCGATAACGCCCACCAGGATGCCGGCGACTACAAACACAAAGAGCACCACACGTAAGGGCGTGAGAGGCTGCGAGATGCGCCAGATTAGGCTGACGCTCGCCGCGCACGACGTAAGCAGGCACATCGTAGACAGCGTGAGCTGGCTAAAGCCAAACACGTGCGCCACAAAGATATCGAGCGCCGCAGCCAAAATGACCGCAATCGACGCCGGCAGTGCACGCTTGAGTACGTTGCTCAAAAACGCACCCTTCACACGAGCATTGTTGGGCTCCAGGCCCAACACAAAGCCCGGCGCGCCGATGCAGAAGAAGTTAATGAGCGTCATCTGGATGGGCTCGAAGGGGTACGGCGGCAGCGCGATACACAGCGCCGCCAGGCCCATCGAGAACAGCGTCTTGGTCAGGAACAGTGAGGCCGAACGCTGCAGGTTGTTGATGGAGCGACGGCCCTCGGCCACCACGGCGGGCATCGAGGCAAAGTCGTTGTCGACGAGTACGATCTCGGCCACGTTACGCGCGGCATCGGAGCCGGCCGCCATGGCCACGGAGCAGTCGGCCTCCTTGAGCGCCAGCACGTCGTTGACGCCGTCGCCCGTCATGGCCACGGTGTGCTCGCGGCGCTTGAGCGCCTGCACGAGCTCGCGCTTCTGCTGCGGGGTCACACGACCAAAGACATGGTAGCGGTCCACTGCGGCATCAAGCTTGGCCGGTGTATCGAGCGTCGTGGCGTCGACGTAGGCATCGGCCCCCGGAACGCCCACCACGCGCGCGATCGACGACACCGTGCGCGGGTCGTCGCCGCTGATCACGTTGAGGGTCACGCCTTGCTCGTTAAAGTAGCCGATGGTCTCGGCGGCCGAGGAGCGAATCTCGTCGCGAATGGTCACAAAGCCCACGGGCTCGGCCTCGCCCACCATATCGCCATCGGGCGTAAAGCCGTCGACACAGGCCACCACAAGTACGCGGCAGGTGTCGGCGAGCTCGGCCACACGGTTCTCGACCTGCGCAAAGGCGCGCTCCGAAAGCACAAATTGCGCCGCGCCCATCACATAGGAACCTTGCGCAAACGAGGCGCCGCTCCACTTTTTGGACGACGAGAACGGAATGACCGCCAGCGGCTCGGACACCTCGACCGGGCGGTCGGCGTAGTAGTTGAGCAGCGCCTGACAGGTCTCGTTGGCGTCTGCCGAAGTAGCACGCGCCACGTTGGCGAGCGCAAAATCGAGTACCGTGGTCTCGACGGGGACAGGTGCCTCGTCCGAATCCGCGCCAAAACCAACACCCTCAACAGGCAACGGGTAGGTGCCCTCGACCTCCATGCGGCCCGACGTGATGGTGCCCGTCTTATCCAGGCACAGCACGTCGACGCGCGCGAGCGTCTCGATGCAGTAGAGCTGCTGTGCGAGTACCTTGCGGCGCGCCAGCCGCACCGTGGCGATGGCAAGCACCGACGAGGTCAGCAGCACCAGGCCCTGCGGAATCATACCCAAAAGAGCGCCCACCGTGGACAGCAGCGCCGACGAAGGCACGCGACCGGCAAGCAGCTCGGAAAAGCACCACGAAAGCGCGCTATCACCCGGCGTACCGGCGGCATCCCAAAGCTCGCTCACGCTCGAGGAAAAGAGCGCCAGACCGAGCGGAATCATAATGAGGCTCGCAAAGCGCACGATGGCGTTGAGCGCGTTCATGATCTCGGAATTGACCTTTTTGACGTACTTGGCCTCGTTGTTGATCTTTGCCACGTAGTTGTCGGCTCCAACATGGATCACGCGGGCGCGCAGCAGGCCCGAGTCGATAAAGCTGCCGCTCATGAGCTCGGAGCCGGGCTGCTTTTTAATGAGATCGCTCTCGCCCGTCAGCAGGCTCTCGTTAACGAGCGCCTCGCCCGACACCACCACGGCGTCGGCCGGAATCTGGTCACCGCGCCCCAGGCGAATGATATCGTCGAGCAAGATCTGATCCAAGTCGAGCTCCACCTCGGCACCGTCACGCACCGCGATGGCCTTCTTAGAGGTCAACAGCGTAAGCTTGTCGACCATCCGCTTGGAACGCATGGACTGAATGACGCCGATGGCGGTATTGAGGAACACCACGAACAGGAACGTCAGGTTCTTAAACGAACCGGTCAGCAACACCAAAATCGCCAAGACAGCGTTGATCAAGTTAAACAGCGTGCAGAGGTTCTCGATGATGAGCTCGCGGACCGATTTGGTCTTAAGCTCCATGTTGCGGTTGATCTTACCGGCGGCGATGCGCTCCTCGACCTCGGCGGTCGAAAGTCCGCGCTCGATATCCGTTACTGCCATACCACGTCCCATCACGTCGCGTCGGTATAAGAAAACCGCCCGGACCATGCGAGGTTCGGACGGTCTTACGTTCGATGGTGCCCCATGTTGGATTCGAACCAACGGCCTTCTGCTCCGGAGGCAGACGCTCTAATCCCCTGAGCTAATAGGGCGAACGGTTGGCATTATACCCAAGTACGCCACGGGCTAACAAAATAATAGAAAAAGCTTTGCAATTACGTGGGAGACACGGCGCAAAGGCTCACTTTAGAACGCAAAAGTGAAACAATTAGTATAAACTCACATGCACCATATATATACGGCTCGCGATGCGGGCCGTTTTTGCAAGAGGTATCCATCGAGGTGAGAGGCACACCATGATTGCAATTTTAAAGCAGAGTGCCAGCGACGAGGCCGTCGGCCATATCGTCAGCTGGATTGAGAAGAAAGGTCTCAAGACCGACGTCTCGCGCGGCGAGAACGAGACCATCATCGGCCTGGTGGGCGATACGACCAAAATCGACCCGTTCCTGCTCGAATCCATGGATGTCGTCGAGCGCGTGCAGCGCGTCTCCGAGCCTTTTAAGCGTGCCAACCGCAAGTTCCACCCCGAGGACTCCGTCATCGACTGCGGCCACGGCGTCAAGATCGGCGGCGACCAGTTCCAGGTCATCGCCGGCCCCTGCTCCGTCGAGGGCGAGAACCTCATCCGCATCGCACGCCGCGTAAAGGCCGCCGGCGCCACGATGCTGCGCGGTGGCGCCTACAAGCCCCGCACCTCTCCTTACGCCTACCAGGGCATGGGCCCCGCCGGCCTGGACCTGCTGTGCGAGGCATCCGCCGAGCTCGACATGCCGATCGTCACCGAGATCATGGACCCGCGCGACGTGCAGGTCTTCCTCGACAAGAAGATCGACGTCATGCAGATTGGCGCTCGCAACGCCCAGAACTTCCCCCTGCTCAAGGAGGTCGGCAAGACCAAGACCCCGGTCCTGCTCAAGCGCGGCATGTCCGGCACCGTCGACGAGCTGCTCATGGCTGCCGAGTACATCATGAGCGAGGGCAACGACAACGTCATCCTGTGCGAGCGCGGCATTCGCACCTTCGAGACCCGCACCCGCAACACCTTCGACCTCAACGCCGTGCCGGTGCTGCACCACCTGTCGCACCTGCCCGTCGTCGCCGACCCCAGCCACGCCACCGGCTACACCCGCTATGTCGAGCCCATGGCGCTCGCCGCGACCGCCTGCGGCGCCAACGGCCTGGAGATCGAAGTCCACGACGATCCGAGCCGCGCCTGGTCCGACGGCGCCCAGGCCCTCACTCCCGACCAGTTCGACGACACCATGCGCCGCATCCGCGCCATCTGCGAGGTCGTCTGCCAAGAGACCATGGAGTAGGCCATGGGTACGGTGAGAAACGCACGCGTCAACCAGGGCGGACCCAAGTGCGCCGGCATCGTGGGCCTGGGCCTCATCGGCGGCAGCTTTGCCCGCGGCTATGCGCAGGCGGGCGTTCGCGTGCTTGCCTGGGACCCCGACGATGACGTGATGACGGCCGCCAGCATGGGCACCGTCGCCGGCGAGCTCAACGACGAGACGCTCGGCGAGTGCGACATCATCGTCCTTGCCTGCTACCCCGAGGCCTGCATCGAGTGGCTCGAGGCGCACGCCCAGGCACTCGCCGACGCCACCGACACCGATGCCATCATGGGTCCCGTGGTGATCGACACTGTGGGCGTCAAGGGCATCGTGTGTGGGCGGGCCTTTGAACTCGCACGAGAGCACGGCTTTTTCTTTGTGGGCGCACACCCCATGGCGGGTACCCAGTTCTCGGGCTACGCGCACTCCCGCGCCGACCTGTTCCAGGGCGCACCGCTCGTGCTCGTTCCGCCCGCTGTAGACGATGCCCTTAAGCTGGAGCTCTTGGGCCAGGTGCGCGAGATGGTGCGTCCCTTAGGGTTTGGCAAGTTCAGCGTGACTACCGCCGCAGAGCACGACCGCGTGATCGCTTTTACGAGCCAGCTCGCGCACGTGGTGTCCAACGCCTACGTAAAGAGCCCCACCGCCCAGGTCCACCACGGCTTTTCGGCCGGCAGCTACCGCGATCTCACGCGCGTGGCACACCTCAACCCGCAGATGTGGTCCGAGCTCATGATCGACGACGCCGACGCGCTTGCCTTCGAGATCGACCATCTGATCGATTCACTCGGCGCCTACAGCCGTGCACTCAAGAACCGCGACCAGCGCCATCTGGAGAATCTCCTTGCCGAGGGCGACCGCATCAAGCGCGCGCTCGACGACGAGGCCTCCCACTAGACCACCTATCACGCCAGGTCGAAAGGACCATAGCTTATGGCGATTACCATCGATATCGACACCGCACGCCCCTACCAGGTACACGTGGGCACCTTTTTGCTGGAGCAGGCAGGGCCGCTCGTCCGCGCCACCGCCGGAGGCACTCGCGCCGTCATCGTGACGGACACCAACGTGGGCCCGCTCTACCAGATGCCCGTTAAGCAGAGCCTGGAGACGTCAGGCTACGAGGTGAGCATCTGCACCTTCGAGGCCGGCGAGGCCCATAAGCGTGCCGAGACCTACGTTGCCATTTTGGAGTTTGTTGCCGAGTACGAGCTTTCGCGCTCCGACGTGATCGTGGCGCTCGGCGGCGGCGTCGTGGGCGACGTGGCCGGCTTTGTGGCCGCCACCTACATGCGCGGATGCAAGTTTGTGCAGATCCCCACGAGCCTGCTCGCCATGGTGGACTCGTCGGTGGGCGGCAAGACGGCCATCGACCTGGCCGCCGGCAAGAACCTGGCTGGAGCCTTTTGGCAGCCGAGCGTGGTTATCGCCGACGTGGGATGCCTTGCCACCCTCACGCCCGAGCAGTTCGCCGACGGCTGCGGCGAGGTCGTCAAGCACGCCGTGATTGCCGATCCGGAGCTCTTCGCCGAGCTGGAGAAGACCCCGCTCACGCTGGAGTTGCTTAACCGGGACGTGGCCCGCGTGGCGCTCATCATCGCCCGCAATATCGACATCAAGCGCGCCGTGGTCGTCGCCGACGAGCGTGAGACCAACCAGCGCAAGCTCCTCAACTTTGGACACAGCGCCGGACATGCCGTCGAGGCCTGCGAGCACTTTGAGCTGGGACACGGCAACTGCGTGTCGATCGGCATGGGCATCATCGCGCGCTCCGCAGCCCTGCACGGCATTTGCGATGCCGAACTTCCCGGTCGCATCGAGGAGCTCTGCGCCCGTCATGGCCTCAAGACTCGCTGCGAGCTTTCGGCCGACGCTGTCTTTGCCGAGGCACTTCACGACAAAAAGCGCGCCGGTGACACCATCGACCTGGTAATTCCGCACGGTATTGGCCGCTGCAGCATCGACCGCACGTCGCTTTCCACCTTCCATGATTTGATTGCCGAGGGCCTCGGCCAGAAGGGAGACGCATCCGTATGCTAGCCCGCATCACCCCCTCCCCGCTCAAGGGCACCGTTCCCGCCATCGCGTCCAAGTCGATGGCGCATCGCCTCATCATCTGCGCCGCGCTCGCCAACGGGGAGACGCACGTAACCTGCAACACCACTTGCGCCGATATCGAAGCCACGGTGCGCTGCCTCACGGCCCTGGGCGCCCGCATCGAGACCGTAGAGGACGGCTTCCAGGTCCACCCCACCATGAAGAGCATTGAGTTCGGCCTGCTCAAGGCACTTGCCGGCGGCACGCTCGACTGCGGCGAGAGCGGCTCCACGCTGCGCTTTATGCTGCCCGTCGCCTGCGCGCTGGGGGCAGAGGCAACCTTTGTGGGCCAGGGCCGCCTGGGCGCACGCCCGCTCTCCCCACTCTCCGACGAGATCATTGCCGCTGGCTGCGACCTGCAGGGCCTGGGCGGTTTTCCGCTCAAGACAAGCGGTCGCATGCGCCCGGGCACCTTTATCCTGCCGGGCAACGTGAGCTCGCAGTACATCTCCGGCCTGCTGCTGGCAGCCCCGCTGCTGGCCCAGCCCTCCTGCGTGCAGGTGACCGGCCTTATCGAGAGCCGCCCCTACATCAACCTGACCATCCAGGCCATGAAGGCCTTCGGCGTCGAGGTCAACGTCGAGCGCATCCCTGCCAAGGACGGCCAGCCTGAGGTCACGAATTTCCGCGTGAGCAGCGGCTCGTACCGCACTCCTGGCAACGTGGCCGTCGAGGGCGACTGGTCCAACGCCGCCTTTTGGCTGTGCGCCGGCGCCATCGGCTCCGACCCCATCACCGTCGAGGGTGTGTCGCTTAGCTCGGCCCAGGGTGATCGCAACGTGCTCGCCGCGCTCTCGCGCTTTGGCGCCCGCATCGTGCGATCCACCAACGCCGCCACCGTGCAGTCCGACAAGCTCGCCGGCTTTGAGATGAGCGCGCACGACATCCCCGACTTGGTGCCCGTAATCTCGGCCGTGGCGGCGCTGGCGCAAGGCCGCACGTTCATCCGCGATTGCGCCCGACTGCGCATCAAGGAATCCGACCGTCTGGCCACCACCACCCATGAGCTCACCGCACTGGGCGCGCAGGTGCGCATTGCCGGCGACGACCTGATCATCAAGGGTGTCGACGCCTTTACCGGCGGCGAGGTCGATTCGCACAACGACCACCGCATCGCCATGATGGCCGCCATCGCCGCGAGCCGTGCTACCGGCGAGGTCGTGATCCACGGCGCCGAGGCCGTCAACAAGTCCTATCCCGATTTCTTCGACCACTACCGCCTGCTGGGCGGCAAAGTCACGCTCGAGGAGGAGTAACATGTCCTCGACCTTTGGCAACGTTTTGCATCTGAGCATCTTCGGTCAGTCGCACTCCCCTGCTATCGGATGCTCGCTCGATGGCATTCCCGCCGGTATCGCCGTTGACCAGGAGCAGCTGCAGGCCTTTTTGGACCGTCGCGCCCCCGGTCGCGACGAGACCGCGACCAAGCGCCGTGAGGCCGACGCCGCGCATATCATTGCCGGTGTGGTCGATGGACACACTACCGGCGCACCCATCGCCGCGATCATTGAGAACACCAACACACGCTCCAAGGACTATTCCGAGCTGCGCCGCAAGCCCCGCCCCGGACACGCAGACTTTCCGGCGCGCGTGAAGTACCACAACATGCACGACGTTGCCGGCGGCGGGCACTTCTCCGGTCGTCTGACGGCCCCCCTATGCATCGCCGGCGGCATCGCGCTGCAGGCACTCGAGGCCCGCGGTATTCGGGTGATGGCACATGTGGCGCAGATTGGCGGCACCTCGGACCTACCCATGGACGACATGGTCTATCGCGAGGCCGACCGCAAGGCGATCCTTACCAACGACCTGCCCTGCATCGACGCCGCCGCTGCCGGTCGCATGCGCGAGGAGATTCTGGCCGCGCGCGACGAGCTCGACAGTATCGGCGGCATCGTGGAGTGCGGCATCTACGGGCTTCCCGCGGGCATCGGCGACCCCATGTTCGACGGCATCGAGAACCGCATCGCGCAAATCGCGTTTGGCATTCCCGCCGTAAAGGGCGTGGAGTTTGGCATGGGCTTTGCCGTGGCCGCCATGCGCGGCAGCGAGAACAACGACCCGTACCGCGTTGATGCCGAGACCGGCGAGATCGAGGTCGAGTCCAATAACGCCGGCGGCATCCTGGGCGGCATCTCCACCGGCGTGCCCGTCATGTGGCGCATGGCCGTAAAGCCGACGCCCTCCATTGGCCGCGAGCAGCAGACCGTAGACATGGACGCTATGGAAAATGCCGAGCTCTCGGTCCACGGCCGTCACGATCCCTGCATCGTCCCCCGAGCCGTCCCCGTAGCCGAAGCAGCCGCCGCCCTCGCGATTTGGGACGCCCTCCTAGAAGACGCCGGACAGCTTTAGTCCACCCACCCCAAGGGTAGTTAATTTGGGACGGGGCTATTTTAGCTACCCCCATATGCCAGTTAATATTTGCCCTGGCACCCATCGATTCGTCGACAGTCAAAGGGTAGCTAAAAAAGCCCCGTCCCAAATTAACTACCCCAGGCAACCATTCACGAAAGGGGCCTCCATGGACCTTGCTGACATCCGCCAGGCCATCGATGGCATCGACACCACGCTCCTCAACAGCTTTGTCGAGCGTATGGACATTGCCACCGAGGTCGCCAAATCAAAGATCGAGATGGGCAAGGCCGTCTTCGACCCCGCCCGTGAGCGCTCCAAGCTCAACAATCTCGCCAGCCGCGCGCCCGAGCGCTACGAGGCGCAGACCATCACCCTGTTCCGCCTCCTCATGAGCATGAGCAAGGCCGAGCAGCAGCGCTACATCAACGAGCTCAAGGGCATCACTGTCTCGCAAAAGGCACACGCCACGGCTGCAGCCTCCGACACGCCCTTCCCTCAAACGGCCACCGTTGCCTGCCAGGGCGTTGAGGGCGCTTACAGTCAAATCGCCGCGTGCAAGCTCTTCGACGTGCCGGATATTGCGTTCTTCGAGACCTTCGAGGGCGTCATGCGCGCCGTACGCGACGGGTTCTGCGAGTTTGGCGTGCTGCCCATCGAGAACTCCACCGCCGGCTCGGTCAACGCCGTCTACGACCTGCTCGCCCAGTTCGACTTCCACATCGTGCGCTCGCTTCGCCTCAAGATCGACCACAACTTGCTCGTCAAGCCCGGCACCAAGCTCGCCGACGTGCGCGAGGTCTACAGCCACGGCCAAGCCATTGCCCAGTGCGCCGGCTTTATCGAGAACCACGACCTGCACGCCACCAAGTACCCCAACACCGCCATGTCGGCCGAGATGGTCGCCAGCTCCGAGCGCACCGATGTTGCCGCCATCGCATCGCGCAGCTGCGCGGCACTCTATGGCCTGGAGGTGTTGGAATCCAACATCCAGGACTCGGACAACAACTACACGCGCTTTGTCGTCATCAGCCGCGAGCCGCGCGTCTACCCCGGCGCCAACCGCACCTCGCTCATGATCACCACGGCCAACGAGCCGGGCGCCCTCTACCGCGTGCTCGAGCGCTTCTACGCGCTCAACATCAACCTCATCAAACTCGAGAGCCGTCCCATCCCCGGGCACGACTTTGAGTTTATGTTCTACTTTGACCTGGACTGCCCCTTTGGCAGCAAGGCACTCGACGACCTGCTCGATTCCATCGACGACGTGTGCGAGAGCTTTACCTACTTTGGCAGCTACACGGAGGTGCTCTAGATGACCGATACCGCCGCAACCCGTCCCTATGGCGTGCTGGGCCGCGTGCTGGGCCACAGCTACACCCCGACCATCTACAAGGAGCTGGCGGGGCTTGAGTACGTGCGTTTTGAGCGCGAGCCCGAGGACCTCGCGGCCTTTATGAGGGGCGACGAGTGGGAGGGCACCAACGTGACCATCCCCTACAAGCGCGCCGTCATGGAGTACCTGGACGAGCTGAGCCCGCTGGCCGAGCGCATGGGCAACGTTAACACCATCACACGCCTGCCCGACGGCCGCCTGCGCGGTGACAACACTGACTATTTCGGTTTTCAGTGCCTAGTCGAGGAATTGGGCGTAGAGGTTGCCGGCAAGAAGGTCCTCGTCCTCGGTGCCACCGGTGGTGCCGGCACCACGGCAAGTATGGTGCTGGGAGACCTGGGCGCCATCGTCGTGCCCGTGGGTCGCACGAGCGAGGTCAACTACGGCAACATCGCGCAGCAGTCCGACGCCGCCCTGCTCGTCAGCTGCACACCTGCCGGCATGTTCCCCCATTGCCCCGACGCGCCTTGCACGCTCGAAGGGCTGGATGCGCTCGAAGGCGTTATCGACATTGTCTACAACCCCGCCCGCACGGGCCTGATGCTCGAGGCCGAGCGCCGCGGGATCCCCTGCATCGGCGGTCTGCTCATGCTTGTTGCCCAGGCAGCACAGGCCGTCGAGCGTTACACCAGCCAAGCCACCCCGCGCGAGCGCATCCTGGACGTAACGGAGCGCTTGTCCCGCCGCGAGCAGAACATCGCGCTAATCGGCATGCCGGGCTCGGGCAAGACCCGCGTGGGCGAGCAGATCGCCCAGCTCACGGGACGCGAGCACATCGACCTCGATCGCGCCCTCGAGGAGCGCCTGGGCATGCCCTGCGCCGACTTTATCGTCGAGCGCGGCGAGGCGGCCTTCCGCGAGCAGGAGACGGCAGCGCTGACCGACATCTCCAAGCGCAGCGGCTTGGTTCTCTCCACCGGCGGCGGCGTGGTTACGCGCGACGAGAACTACCCTCTGCTGCACCAAAACAGCCAAATCGTGATGCTCAACCGCAAGCTCGACGAGCTCGCCCACAAGGGCCGCCCCATCACCGCGCGCGACGGCATCGACAAGCTGGCCGAGCAGCGTATGCCGCGCTACCGCGCCTGGGCCGACTACATCATCGACTCACGCGACTGCGCCGCCAACACCGCCCATGCCCTCCTCGACACCCTCCCACCCGCTCTCTAACCAAAACCACCACAAAGGAGACAGGCACCTTTGTGGTGGTTTTTCAACCGCAAAGGAAGCAACCATGAAAGCACTCGTCATTAACGGCCCCAACCTCAACATGCTCGGCATTCGCGAGCCGGGCATCTACGGCAGTGACAACTACGACCGCCTGGTCCAGATCTGCCAGGAAGCGGGCGCTGCACAGGGCTTCGACGAGGTCGAGGTCTTCCAGTCTAACCACGAGGGCAGCATCGTCGACAAGATCCAGGAGGCTTACGGAAAGGTCGACGGCATCGTCATCAACCCGGCCGCCTACACGCACACAAGCGTGGCCATCCTGGACGCGCTCAAAGCCGTCGCCATCCCGGCTGTGGAGGTCCACATCAGCGCTGTCGAGACCCGCGAGGACTTCCGCCAGGTGAGCTACGCACGCCTAGCCTGCTTCGCCACCATTACGGGCGAAGGCCTGATGGGCTACGCCCACGCGCTGGAGCTGCTGAGGGAACGTCTCGAAAAGTAGCCTCGCGAGCAAATCCATCAACGCGATTCACACGCTAATAATGCCAGTGCCGCCAGCAGCAACCTCGCTACTGGCGGCACTTTATTACTGGCATATAATCATTGCAGTCACACAACGTCTGGAGACGCGCATGTTAAGCATCCATCTGGGGGATTACCCCGGTTCCATCTACGATACCGAAACCTATTTTAGGAACTCATACTTGGACTCATGGTTCGAAGACCCTATGGCCGCACAGATTATTAAAAGCGTGGACGGATCAGAGCTCATCGGTCCCCACAACATCGTAAGCAAACAGCTGGGCTCGATCACCCCACTCGAACTGTCCGGCGGCGTTAAGACGCTGCTGCTGGTGCGCAATCTCCCAAATATGGTGTTCAACGCATCCACCTGCGGAGACAACTGTGCCCGCTGGCTACTCAAGATCGGCAAAGAGCAGGATGTGATGGTGACCTTATACCACATCATGAAATTCCCCTGGAAGAGCTTTGAAATCCGCATTGAAAACGATGGCCGCATCGTCAGAAACATGCAGGAGTTTGTCGGCGCCACGAATGACTTTTTGGATGTTGATGAGTAATGAAGGGAACGCATACCGTTGTCGTAGAGCGTGCAAAGGTCAAATACACACTCACGTTTAAGCGCAATATTTCCTTTATACGCGGCAACAGCGGCACGGGTAAAACGATGCTCATCTCGATGATTCGCGACTACAACGACCGAGGACCGGAAAGCGGCGTTGCACTCAGTTGCGACGTGCCTTGCGAAACGCTTTCCGGCAGACGCTGGGAGCGCGAGCTATCGATCATCGAAGATTCAATCGTCTTTCTAGATGAGGGTAACGAGTTTATCTACTCAAAGGACTTCGCCAAAGCCGTCAACGGCTCGTCCAACTATTTTGTTCTGATATCTCGTCGCGATGCCAACGAGCTCCCCTACAGCGTTGATGAGATCCTGAAGCTAGTCAACACGACAAGTAAAACAATCAATGGCCGCAAGAGCGACAGGCGCTTCTACTCGGTGACCAAGCCGCTATATGACCACACGGCAAGTATGCTGTATCAGGATCTAAATGTTGGATTCGAGGTACCCGACGCCGTAGTTGTCGAGGATAGCAAATCTGGCTATCAATTCTACGACGCTCTTTGCAACCGACTCGGGATCCCCTGCTATACCGCCACCGGCGTTGCGAATCTAAAACGTACGATTCACGAATGTCCCGAGCAAAACATCCTTGCTATTGGAGACGGAGCAGCATTTGGTCCCTACATCGAAAAGGTGCTCGGACAGCGCGTTTACAAGAACGTACGCTTGTTCCTCCCCGAATCATTCGAGTGGACACTCCTGCAATCTGGCCTCATTCCCAGTAACGATATCTTAAAAATCCTCGAGGATCCCTCAAGCTATATCGAAAGCCGCGACTACCTGAGCTGGGAGCGGTTCTTCACCGATGTGTTGATCAAATACTCGGCAGGCACTCGCTACGCCTACAGAAAGGTAAAGCTCAATGAGCAGTACCTGAGGCCGCAGGCGATGAATGCAGTTGCAAACGTCTTGCCCGAGTGCCTGAAGGCAGACTAGATACAGCGGGGAGGGCCAAGTTGGTCCTCCCCGCTTTTGTTACGCCTTCTTGATCACGTACGCCAATCCAATATCGCAGGCACAGCGTACGATTGACGCGAAGAACCACGATGCTGGCAGCGTCATAAGCAGAGGCTTGCTCACGCTCGGCTCCAGCCCCCTTTGGCGCGCCGTATAACCAATCCACATCAGCAGCACAATAGCAGCTCACGCCACGGCTTCGGCCTAAACGTATACCCGGCAAGAACAAAGAACACCGGCATGTGAAAAAGCCCAGACCACAAGCGGTCTGGGCTTAATAAACGATGGTGCTCCATGGCGGATTCGAACCGTCGACCTTGGGATTAGAAGTCCCCTGCTCTATCCAACTGAGCTAATGGAGCAAATAGCCGCACGCCCAAGCAAGCGCAAGCCTGTCAGGCGCAAGTAATTATAACCTAGTTGAACTGCTCGCGATACGCCTTGCAGACCTCATCAACCGGGCCGTCCATGCGAAGGTCACCCTTCTCAATCCAAACGGCACGCTGGCAGATGCGCTCAACCTGCTCCATAGAGTGCGAAACGAACAGAACCGTCACGTCGCCGCTCTGGATAAAGTGCTGGATACGGTCCTCGCACTTCTGCTGGAAGAACACATCACCGACGGACAGCGTCTCGTCAACGATAAGAATATCGGGCTCGGTAATCGTCGCGATTGCAAAGGCGATACGCGCCACCATGCCCGAGGAGAAGTTCTTAAGCGGCATATCGACAAAGTTCTGAAGCTCAGCGAACTCAATAATGCCGTCAAAGTTGGCGTCGATGAACTCCTTGGTATAGCCGAGCAGGGCGCCGTTCAGATAGATGTTCTCGCGGGCGGTCAACTCGGGGTCAAAACCGGCACCAAGCTCAATCAGCGGCGCAATGTTACCGTGCACCTTAACGCTGCCCTCGCTAGGCTCAAGCACACCGGCGATAATCTTGAGCATCGTAGACTTACCGGAACCATTGGTGCCAACCAGACCCACGACCTCGCCACGATGAATATCAAACGAGATATGCTTGAGCGCCCTAAACTCCTCAAAGAACAACTCGTGCTTGGCAAGCTTGATGAAGTACTCCTTGAGGTTGGTCAGCGACTCGGACGCCATGTTAAAGATCATGGTGACGTCGTCGACCTCGACAGCCAGAGGCTGCTCGCTGTAATCAACAACAGATTCAGTCATCACAGCACTCCTTAGATGTAGAGGATGAACTTGCGCTCGGACTTATGGAACACGGTATAGCCAATAATAAGCGCAAGAACCGCCCAAGCGACGCACATACCAAACGTCATAAGCGAGGGCGTAGTCTGGAACAGGAAGATATCGCGCATAAACTGCAGGTAGTTGAACATGGGGTTCGCATACATCAAGATACGCACGAGATGCGGCATTTGCGCAATATAGTCAGTCGTCCAGAAGATGGGCGTAATGTAAGTCCACGCCGTAATGACGACGCTCCACAGATGCATAACGTCGCGGAAGAAGACCGTAAGGGCAGAGAGCATCATGCCCAGGCCCATGCAGAAGCACATAAGCAGCAGCAGGCAAACCGGCAACAGAATCAGGTGCCAAGAAGGCATAACGCGGAACCACAGCATGACGATGGCGACGGCGACCAGCGAGAAGGCAAAGTTGACCAGCGAGAAGAGCACCTTCTGCACCGGGAAAACCCAGCGGTGCACCTTAACCTTCTTGAGCAGAGGGGCAGCGCCCACGATCGACGTCAGGGCCTGGTTAGTAGACTCAGACATGACGGCAAAGGTGATGTTACCCACGATCAAGTACAGCGGGTACATCTCGGGCGTCATTGAGCCATTGCGGCCCTGGCCAAAAATCGTCGAGAACACGATGGCCATGACGATCATCATCAGCAGCGGGTTGAGCACCGACCATGCGACGCCCAGAACGCTACGGCGATACTTGATCTTAAAATCCTTGGTAACCAGCTGACGAAGGATAAACGCGTCCTTCTCAAATTCGTTCTTAGCAAACGTCGCAGGCAGACTGCGAGTTTCTTGTTGCTTTGTCTGATCCGACACGGATGCAACTCCTTTACTCGTAATCGTTGACAAACGAACAGTATAGACCCGACGGCCATGCAAACGATTCGCGCAACAAAACTGGAGAACTAACCCACATCTTAGGATGCCAGGCCCAAACGGCTATACTTTCTAGGATTGAATGTATAAGGAGCATTAAGTGAATTCTGAATCCATCGCCGTCATCATCCCTTGCTACAACGAAGCGCTCACGATCGGCAAAGTCATCGACGACTTTCACCGCGAGCTTCCGCAGGCGACGGTCTATGTCTATGACAACAACTCGTCGGACGATACCTCACGCATTGCCACCGAGCACGGCGCCACAGTCCGCTTTGAGCCCCGTCAGGGAAAGGGCAACGTGTGCCGCCAGATGTTTCGCGATATCGACGCCGATTGCTACCTGATGGTCGACGGAGACGACACCTACCCCGCCGAGGCGGCCAAGGCCCTCTGCGAGCCCATCCTTAACGGCACGGCCGACATGACCGTAGGCGATCGCCTTTCCAACGGCACCTACGCCGAGGAGAACAAGCGTGCCTTCCACGGCTTTGGCAATAATCTGGTCCGCGCCATGATCAAGTGGATCTATGGCTACAGCTTCGATGACGTCATGACAGGCTACCGCGCCATGAGCCGCCCGTTCGTTAAAACCTTCCCAGTGCTTTCCGAGGGCTTTCAGATCGAAACCGAGCTCTCGATCCACGCCGTCGACCACCGCTGGCGCATCAAAGATGTGCCCATCGAGTACCGCGACCGTCCCGAGGGTTCCGAGTCCAAACTCAACACCGTGAGCGACGGCATTAAAGTCGTTGCGATGATCGGCACGCTGTTCAAGGACTACCGCCCGCTGAAGTTCTTCAGCCTCGTTGCGCTTCTGTTCGCGGTATTCGGCCTCGCCCTGGGCATGCCCATCGTTGTCGAATATTTCCAGACCGGCCTCGTCCCGCGCTTCCCCACCGCTATGCTCGCCGCCTCGTTTATGTTCCTGTGCGGCCTGAGCCTTGCGACCGGCTTCATCCTAGATTCTGTAGCAAAGGTCGAAAAAAAGCAGTGGGAGGTCAACGTGTACAGCAAATACGCCTACGACGACCAGCCCGGCCACCCTACTTCCATGCCAAGCGAGAGGTAGATCTTCCGCAAAATACTATTGGCACCACTGCGCAGATAGCCACCAACAAGAAAAGCCGCCGTTAAAGAACGGCGGCTTTTACTCTCGAAAAGTTAATAGCGGCTAGAGCGTCTTGATGTACTCCCCCAGCTCTTCCTCCCAGTCGGGCATGTGGAAGCCGGCAGCCTCGAGCTTGGACAGGTCGAGCGCGGAGTGGACCGGGCGCGGGGCGACGGGGCCCTCGGCGCTCGCGTAGTAGTCGGCGGTCGATACCGGCACGACCCTGTCCCCGTTGCCGTTGGCGGCCTCGAAGACGGCGCGGGCGATATCGGCCCAGGACTTGACGGTGCCGGAGCCGGTGCAGTCGTAGGTGCCGTAGGGGGCGTGCGTCCCCAGCACGTGGAAGATGGCCTCGGCCATGTCGCGCGTGAAGGTCAGGCGGCCCAGCTGGTCGTCAACGACCGTGACCTGCTCGAGCCCGTCCTCCGGGTCGGCGACGCGGTCGGACAGCCCCTTCATGGTCTTGACGAAGTTGCGGCCCTCGCCGATGACCCAGCTGGAGCGCATGATGTAGTGGCGCGGGCAGCCGGCCACGGCGATGTCCCCCGCCGCCTTGGTCTGCCCGTAGACGGACAGCGGGCTGAGGGGCTCGTCCTCGTCATGCACCTCGGCGGTGCCGTCGAAGACGTAGTCGCTGGACACGTGGACGAGGGTGATCCCGTGATCAGAGCATGTGCGGGCGAGGAGGGCGGGGCCGGTCGCGTTGGCCTTCCAGGCGGTCGCGCGGCCCTCGGCGGTCTCCGCCCTATCCACGGCGGTGTAGGCGCCGCAGTTGATCACGGTGCCGTAGAGCGACCAGTCGTACTGTGTGTAGGCGTCCGGGTCTGACATATCGAAGGTGTCGATGTCGCAGAAGTCGAAGTCCTTGGCGACGCCGCGCTCCTCCGCCAGCCTGCGCACAGCATGGCCCAGCTGGCCGTTGCAGCCGGTGACGAGCGTCCTCTTGGGCGCCATTGGGACGACGTCCCTGAGCATCGGGTGGTTGAGGTCGGCCTCGGAGACGGTGGCCTCATCGAGCGGGATCGGCCACTCGATGGCGAGCTCGGGGTCGGCGAGGTTCACGAAGGTGTAGGTCTTCTTGAGCTCGAGGGACCAGTGGGCGTCCACCAGGTAGGTGTAGGCGGTGCCGTCCTCCAGGGCCTGGAAGGAGTTGCCCACGCCGCGCGGGACGTAGATGGCCTTGGACGGGTCGAGCGTGCAGGTGAACACCTTCCCGTAGGTCTCGCTGCCCTCGCGCAGGTCCACCCAGGCGCCGAAGACGCTGCCGCGCGCCACGGAGATGAACTTGTCCCAGGGCTCGGCGTGGATGCCGCGGGTGACGCCGCGGCTGTCGTTGTAGGAGATGTTGTTCTGGACGACCCTGAGGTCCGGGATGCCCAGGGCGGTCATCTTGGCGCGCTGCCAGTTCTCCTTGAACCAGCCGCGCGAGTCGCCGTGGACGGCGAGGTCGACGACCTTGAGGCCCTCGATGCCGGTCTCGGCGACGGAGAGGTCCTTCTCGAATGCGATGTCTGCCATGTGGGAAAAGCTCCTATCGAAGAGGTTGTATAACCGGGGGCGCCCGCGCGGGGCCGCAGGGTCATCCCCATGCCCTGCG
>UQHW01000035.1 GCA_900540935.1 uncultured Collinsella sp.
TGTTCCTGTTCATGGGCGAGGACGAGAACCGCAAGCTCGACGAGCGCGTCCGCGCCTTCCTGACTCGTGGCGTCACCGGCGACACCGATATCAACATCATCGACACCGCCGAGTTCGCCATCCCCGGCCTTGACGACGAGTTCCGCGTCATCGTGTCTCCGTGGATCCTCTCCTCGCTGATCACCGATCGCCTTGCCGCTTACTACGAGACGGTCACCAAGCACAACCTCAACTACCGTCGTTACTATCACCAGTTCGACTACTAATCGGTGACAAATAAGCTACTGATCAAGAAGCACCCTGCCCGGGCGCATGCGTCCGGGCATTTTTATGCCGAAATTCGCAAGAAAGGGGAATCGAATGAGGCAGTTTATCGTTGCATCCCATGCCCATTTTGCGTCTGGAATCGTCGAGAGCATTGGGCTGCTTTCCGGCGAGCGCGAAAACGTCCATGCGCTCTCTATGTATGTCGACGGAAACGAGGACCTGACCAAGGAGGCCGCAGCGATTCTGGACGGCTTTGCCGCGGACGATGAGGTCGTTGTTTGCACCGACCTCTTTGGCGGCAGTGTCAACAACGAGTTCACCAAGATCGTCCAGACGCGTCCCAACACGCACCTCGTGACCAATATGAACCTGCCGCTCCTTATTCAGCTGCTGTTCGTGCCCGAATCCACCCCGATCGATGAGGCCATTCGCCAGATCGTCGAGGCGGACGACACCAAGGTCAAGTACGTCAACGACCTGCTGGGGCAGGCCGAACTCGATGAGTTTTAGCCACTAGGGAGCACATCATGATTCAGATGATTCGTGTAGATTATCGACTGCTTCACGGCCAGGTTGCCGTTAGCTGGACCTCGGCTCTGGGTGCCGACTGCATCCTGCTGGTGAGCGACACGGTCCTCAATGACAAGCTTCGTCTGCAGGCCCTGTCCCTTGCAAAGCCGGAGGGCTGCAAGGTCGTTGTCAAAAACACCGAGGACGCCGTCAAGGCGCTCCAGAGCGGTGTGACCGACAAGTACAAGCTCTTCGTGGTTTGCGAGACGATCCAGCAGGCCGGTGCCGTCGCCAAGGCGATGGGGATCAAGAAGATCAACCTCGGCAATGTTGCCTTTAGCGAGGACGCCCGCCAGGTCTCGACCAGCGTATTTCTCACGCCCGAAAACGAGGCATACGTCAAAGAGCTGCTCGGCGAGGGCTATGAGCTGTTCATTCAGATGATTCCGGCAGATGCGAAGACTGACGCCGCGAAGGTCATCGGTTAGGGGCCATCATGGTTATCAAGACAATCCTGATTTTCCTGATTGCCCTTTTGGGTTATTCCGAGTGGCTGACGGGCACGAGCTACCTCCAGCGCCCGATCGTGCTCGGACCTCTGGTTGGCCTTGTCATGGGCGACATGGTGACCGGCACGATCATGGGCGCCACGATGGAGCTTGCCATGGTCGGCGCCATCTCGGTCGGCGCCTATAACCCGCCCGATACGATTTCCGGCACTATCCTGGGCGTATCTCTTGCCATGCAGGCCGGCGCGGACGCTTCGGCGGCCCTGACCCTGGGCATTCCTATCGCAACGATCGTCCTGGCGCTCGATACCGCCCTGGGCCAGCCGGTGATGCTGCTGCTGGTGCACCGTATCGACAAAAACGTCGAGGACGGAGACACCAAGGCCATCACGCGCAACATGCTCATCGCCGGTTACGCGCAGAGCTGGTGCGGCCTGCTGATTATTCCCCTGGCATTCTTCTTTGGCGCCGATGCCGTTGCCAGCCTGCTCAACATTATTCCCGATTTCGTTCAGACCGGCATGGATGTTGCCGCCGCCTTCTTGCCCGCACTCGGCTTTGCGATGCTGGCGCAGATGATTATGAACAAAACGGTGGCGCCGTTCTTCTTCGCTGGTTTCTTCCTCGTCGCCTACTTTGGCATTAGCACGACGGGCGTGGCGATCTTTGCCGCGATCATCGTCGTCGCGATGACGGTTTTGGGCGAGAAGAAAAAGGCGGAGCAGCCCGCAGTGGCAACCGAGGATCCTGCGATTGGGAGTGGGTTCGATGAGTTTTAAGTTTGAGTCTTCCTACGACGGGTTGATTACCCGCGCAGATCTTAAGAAGCTGTTCTGGCGCTCGATTCCCTATGAGCACTCCTGGAACTACGAGCGTATGGGCCATATCGGCTTTATGTGGGCCCTTATGCCGATCCTTCGCAAGCTGTATCCGCAGGATGCAGACTTTAAGGCCGCACTCAAGCGCCATATGGAGCTCTATAACGTCACGCCGTACATCTCGACGCTCCCCATGTCTATTGCTGCCGCAATGGAAGAAGTCAACGCCACCGAAGATAACTTTGACACGAGCGCGATCTCTAATGTCAAGCTTGCTTTGATGGGACCGCTGTCCGGCGTGGGCGATGCCTTCTACTGGGGCACGCTGCGAATTTTGGCAACGGGTGTCGGCACGTCGCTGGCGCTGCAGGGCTCTATTCTTGGCCCGATTTTGTTCCTGCTCGTGTTCAACGTCCCCCACTACATCATCCGTTACCTGCTGACGTTTGTGGGATATCGCTTTGGCTCGGACATGATCAGCAAGGTCCAGGAATCGGGCATTATGGACACGATCGTCAAGATGGCCTCTATCATGGGCGCCATGGTGATCGGCGCTATGACCATGGAGATGGTCACCGTGGACATTCCGCTCATGGTCGGTGCGGGCGATGGTGCTCAGACGCTGGCCGAGCTGCTCAACGGAATCTTCCCGGGCTTTGTCACGATGGGGCTGTTTGGAATCGTCTATCTCATGCTCAAGAAGAAGATGAATCCGCTGCTTATCATGCTCGTGATCCTGCTCGTGAGTATCGCTGGCGCGTTCTTTGGAGTGCTTGGTGTCCAGTAGAGTATCCGTCATAATGAGAACAATGTAAGAGGGGGCGTCGCGCACACTGTGCTGCGGCGCCCTTTTGCCGAAAGGTGGACAAGATGGAGTATCCACAGCTTGCCGTCATGAATATCAGCCATCGTTATTTTGACCTTGAGGAATTCTTTTCTTCGGCAGCGGCCTCGGGCTACACGTGTTGCGAGCTTTGGACCGGGGCGATGCATCTGTATGTCGATTGCCATGGATACGATTCGCTCGAGCAGGTGCGGGAGCTGTCGCAGCGGTATGGGGTTCGGATTGTGGGGCTTTGTCCCGAACAGAACAACCCCAAGCCGTGGAATATCGCGGCGCGCGGGAATGAGGCACGTGCCCGCACACTCGCGTACTTTAAGAACGTTGTGGATATCGCGGCGGAACTTGGAGCCGAGCAGGTCATGGTCTCGAGCGGCTGGGCATTTTTGAACGAGCCGATCGAGGACGCGTGGGGCCGCAGCGCCTCGATGCTGCGTGCGATTGCCGAGCATGCGGGAGAGCGCGGCGTGCGACTGGTACTCGAGGCCCTACAGCCGGTTGAGTCGATGATCGTGAACTCGGCGGCCGATACGAAGCGCATGATCGAGGCAGTTGATCATCCGGCACTTAAGGCGTGTCTGGATTTGGGCGCTATGGCGGTGGCAGGGGATACCATCGACGATTATTTCGACCTGCTTGGCGATGATGTCGCTCACGTGCATTTTGTCGATGTTGCGGCAGATGGCACGACGCATCTTGCTTGGGGTGACGGCGACCGCGATATGCGCGCCGACCTGGATAGGCTGGTGACGCGCGGCTATCGCGGAGTTGTTTCGGCCGAGACCTATGACTGGCGCTATTTTGCCGACCCCGCAGCTGCCGATGCGCAGGTAATGGCAGAGTATCGTCGTGCGATTGGCGCCTAGGCGGGGTTGGGTTGCGGCAATCTGCCCTATGTTTCCAAATGAATACGCTGTGAGCCGGAAAGGACGATTTTCCCCGCAAACACTCTAGTATGCTAAAGTACCCAGAAGACCGGCGGAGCTATGCCGGTCTTCTGCTCTATACGAAGCACAGCATGAGGAGGCTCACCAGATGACGGCCACACCGTGGGGATTCCGGGACATATTGCCCGAGGAGGCTCAGGCGCGCGAAGAGATCGCATGTACGGTGAAGGGCTGCTTTAGGGAGCATCATTACCTTCCGGTCGAGACGCCGCTACTCGAGGACAAGGGTTCGCTCGAGGAAGGCGGCCGCATTGCGGACACGCCGTTTAAGCTCTTTGATGATGACGGTCGCCTGCTGGTGGTCCGTCCCGACAACACGCTGCCGATCGTACGCCTGGTTTCGACCCGCATGCGCGCGGCCGACCTGCCTCTGCGTCTTCGCTACGAGGCGCCGGTGGTTCGCGAGTGCCAGCGCAATGCCGGTGGCTCGCGTCAGTTTACGCAGTTGGGCTTTGAGCTCATCGGTGCGGGAGATACCGCGGGCGATGTTGAGATTGTCTCGCTCGTTGCCGAGGCCGTACGCGAGCTGGCACTTCCCGATGCGCGCATTATCGCAGGTAGCGTGCGTCCTTTTAAGGAATTGCTCGCGGCATGCGAGAATCGCCAGCTGGCTGCCGAGGCCCTGCGCTGCGTGCATGCCAACGACTTTGTGGGCCTCGATGCCCGCGTGGCTGCCAGTGCCGAGTCCGATGCCGTCAAGGCCGCCATTAGCGAGCTGCCGCGTCTGCACGGCGGTGCCGAGGTGCTCGACCGCGTGGACACGCTGCTGGAGGCCGCCGGTATCGTCGCGCCGCTGACGCGCGAGCTGCGTGCCCTGGTCGAGGGCCTGGCACCCGAGGACGCCCAGGTGCTGTCATTCGACTTCTCCATCATGAACTCTTTCGATTACTACACGGGCCTGGTCTTTAAGGCCTATGCCGGCGGCCTGCCCGATCCGGTGGGCTCGGGCGGTCGCTACGACTCCATCTTTACTGGCGCATTTGGCGACGGCATCGAGGTGCCGGCGGCGGGCTTCGCCTTTTCGCTCGAGCGCCTGGAGGCCGCGCGCACCTCGGTCGAGGACGCCGCTTCCGATGGCAATCACGCCGCGGGCCGTGGCGCCGAGGGCCCGCTGCGCATTGCCGTGCCCAAGGGCTCGCTTAAGGCCGATACGCTCGACGTGCTCGAGGCCGCGGGTCTGGACGTCTCTGAACTGCGTGACCCCGGCCGTCACCTGATTGTGCGCGGTCGCGACACGCGTGCCGGCGAGGGCATGGTCGGCGATATCGAGTTTGTCATCGTGCGTCCCAGCGACGCGCCCGCCTTTGTGGGCTGCGGCGGCGCCGACTGCGGCATCTGCGGTTGGGACTCGCTTATCGAGGCCGACCTTAACCTGCTGCAGCTGGTCGATCTGGGCTACGGCCTGTGCACCTTTATCGAGGCGGAGCCCGCGTGGCGCGCCGGTCAGGCCGAGCGCAACTATGCCCGCCGCGGGTCGCTTCGCGTGGCCACCAAGTATCCGCGCATCGCGAGTGCCTGGTATGCCGAGCGAGGCGTGAACGCCGACATCGTTTCGCTGCATGGCAACATCGAGCTGGGCCCCATCGTCGGCATGACCGATCGCATCGTGGACATTACCGCCACGGGCGCCACGCTGCGCGACAACGACCTGGTCATCACCGGTCGCATCATGGACTGCACGGCCCGCTTCTTTGTCAACCCGGGTGCCGCGCGCCTGGATCCGCGCGTGCGCAATCTGGCCGATCGCTTGGCGGCGGCCGTGAAGGACAAGCATTTTGAGCCCGTTGCGGGCTCGGCACAATAGCGCGAGCACGCACGGGCGCCCCAACGTCTGGGCTGCGGGTCGACTGGCGCCGCCGCCCGGCCTCTCGTTTTTCGAACATAACCTCGACCGATAGGGGATACCGATATGAAGACCATCAAGCTTGCTCCCGGTGAGCGCCTCGTTACCAACCAGCTCAACCGCAAGGGCGTGCTGCCGCAAAACATCGTCGACGCCGCCCGCGAAATCGTGGCCAACGTGCGTGCCAACGGCGATGCTGCAGTGCGCGACTATTGCCAGCGCTTTGACGGCGTTGAGCTGCAGAGCTTCCGTCTGCCGCAAGAGCAGATCGATGCCGCGCTCGAAGGCCTCGATCCGGCCTTTGTCGCCGCGCTCGAGAAGGCTGCGCGCCAGATTCGTGAGTTCCACCAGCGCGAGGTCGAGCAGAGCTGGTTTACCACGCGCCCGGACGGCACGATGCTCGGCGTTAAGGTGACCCCGCTTGCAGCGGCTGGCATCTACGTGCCAGGCGGCCGTGCGCAGTATCCCTCCACCGTGCTCATGAATGCCATTCCCGCCAAGGTCGCCGGCGTTGAGCGCGTGGTCATGGTGACCCCGCCGCAAAAGGACGGCCTGATCAGCCCCTACACGCTCGCCGCGGCAAAGCTCGGCGGCGTGGACGAGATCTATGTGGTGGGCGGCGCCCAGGCCGTGGCCGCACTGGCGTACGGTACCGAGACCATTCCGCGCGTCGACAAAATCACCGGCCCGGGCAATGCCTTTGTCGCCGCTGCCAAACAGATTGTCTCGGGTGACGTGGGTATCGACATGGTCGCCGGTCCTTCCGAGGTCTGCGTGCTGGCCGACGCCACGGCCAAGCCCATGGTGGTCGCGGCCGACCTGATGGCCCAGGCCGAGCACGATCCACTGGCAGCCTGCTATCTGGTGACCTGCGACGAGCAGTTTGCGCGTGAGGTCGAGGCGGGTATCGATATTCTGGTAGCGCAGTCGCCACGCGCCGAGATTACGCGCGCCTCGCTCGACAATGAGGGCACCATCGTGGTGGCCGCCGACATGGCCGCCGCCGTCGAGGCGGTGAACACCGTGGCGCCCGAGCACCTGGAGCTGCACTGCGAGGACGCGATGGGCCTGCTCGGCGGCATTCGCAACGCCGGCGCCATCTTTGTGGGCGCTTGGAGCTCCGAGCCGCTCGGCGATTACGTTGCCGGCCCCAATCACACGCTGCCGACCGGCGGCACGGCCATGTTCTCCAACCCGCTTTCGGTGGAGGAGTTCGTCAAGCGCTCAAGTGTCATTTGCTATACGCCCGAGGGCCTGCTCTCGGACGCTCCCGCTACGCAGCGTTTGGCCGAGGCCGAGGGCCTGTGGGCACACGCGCTTTCTGCCGCACTGCGTCGCCGTGTGCTGGAGCAGGGCGAGGATGCCGTGAGCGCCGAGTCTCTGGCCGCGGCCGACCTGACCAAGGTCGCCTGGCCGGGCGACGCCGTGGCGACGGTTGCCGAGGGCGTGGACCTGGCGGCTGCAAGCGCGAATGGTGCTGACGCGGTCGTCGAGGAGGCCTAATATGGCCGAGCTGACGCCCCGCATGAAGGAGCTCGTCCAGTCCTACTTGGCCGGCATTGAGCCCTACGATCCCAACTTTACGCCCACGCGCATCAACCTTTCGGCCAACGAGAACACCTATCCCGTGCCGGCCGGCGTGCGCGAGGCGATCGACGCGGCCTTGGCTGCCACACCGCTCAACCGCTATCCCGATCCCATGTCCAACGAGCTGCGCGACGAGCTTGCCACTTGGCATGGCGTGACGCGCGAGAACATCTGCGTGGGCAACGGCGGAGACGAGCTGCTCTATAACTACCTGCTGGCGTTTGGCGGCGCGGGGCGGACCCTGCTCAACTGCCCACCGTGCTTTAGCGAGTATGCGTTCTTTGCGTCGCTGTGCCAGACCGAGGTGCGCGACGTGTGGCGCGACCCGGCGACCTTTGAGCTCGACCAGGCAGCCGTGCTTGCCGCGGCGCCGGAGTGCAGCCTGGCCATCGTGACTTCGCCCAACAACCCCACGGGCGACGTGGTACCGCTCGACTTTGTCGCGGCCCTGTGCGATGCGTGCCCCGGCATGGTCATGGTCGACGAGGCCTACGTTGAGTTTGCCGACGATTCGTTTGGCGCGGCCACCACGGCGCAGGGGCTTATCGCCGAGCATCCCAACCTGGTGATTCTGCATACGCTGTCCAAGGCGTTTGGCGCCGCCGGCACGCGTCTGGGCTATGTGATCGCGGCGCCCGAGGTCATCGATGCGTTTGCGGCGATTCGCCAGATCTACTCGGTTAACGTGCTGAGCCAGGCCGCCGCGCTTGCCTGCGTACGTGTTCGCGATGCGTACGCACCCGTGGTGGCACAGGTTGCATCCGAGCGGGAGCGCGAACTGTGTGCCCTGCACGCAATGGCTGCCGAGGGTCTGCCCGTGGAGGCGTGGCCGAGCGCGGCGAACTTTGTGCTCGTGCGCACGCCGCATGCCACGCACGTGCGCGAGCGTCTGCGCGACGAGTATTCGATTTTGGTGCGCGACTTTAGCTACGCGCCGGGGCTCGCGGACTGCCTACGCATTACCGTGGGTACCCCGCAGGAAAACGACGAGGTGCTGGCTGCGTTTGCCGCGCTGGTGAAGGAGGAGATGTAGATGGACCGCTATGCCGAGGTGACCCGCAAGACGGGCGAGACCGACATTGTCGTAAAGCTCGACCTGGACGGAAGCGGCGTGTGCGATATCTCGACCGGCGTGCCGTTTTTCGACCACATACTCAACGCTTTTGGCCGCCATGGTCTGTTCGATCTGACGGTGCACGCGGTGGGCGACGTGGAGGTCGATGCGCACCACACCGTCGAGGACGCGGGTATTGTGCTGGGCGAGGCGTTTTGCCAGGCGCTGGGCGACAAGGCGGGCATTACGCGCTTTGCCGACGCGGCGATCGCCATGGACGAGACACTTGTGATGGCTGCTGTTGATATTTCGGGCCGCGGGCAGGCCTACTGCGAGCTGCCCGTGCCGACCGAGCGCGTGGGCAGCTTCGATACCGAGCTGGCCGTCGAGTTCTTCTACGCCTTTGCGCGTGACGCCAAGCTCACGCTGCACGTGCGCGAGCTGGCGGGCAGCAACTCGCATCACATTATCGAGGCTGCCTTTAAGGCCGTGGGCCGCACGATGCGCCACGCCTGCGAGCTCGATCCCCGCGTGCAGGGCATCCCCAGCACCAAGGGATCGCTGTAACCGTTACAAGGGTAAAACCACCACAAAGGGGACAGGCACCTTTGTGGTGGTTTTGGATGATGAGAAGTGGAGGGGTCGCGTGGGCGAACCGAAGATCGTGGTGGTCGACTACCACAAGGGCAACTTGTCGAGCGTTGTGCGCGGGCTTGCGCGCGCCGGTGCCGTCGCCTGCACGTCGGACGACCCAGAGCAGATCCGTAACGCCGACGGCTTGGTCATCCCGGGCGTGGGCGCGTTCTATGACGCGATCGCCTTTATGCGCCAGAGCGGCGAGGCCGACGCGGTGCTCGATGCCGTTGCCGCCGGAACTCCGCTACTCGGTATCTGCCTGGGCCTTCAGCTATTTTTTGAGCGCGGCAACGAGGGCGTGCCTGCGGACGAGGGCGCGGTTGCCGATGGCAACACCCCCGAGCAGGCTGGCGGTCCCTGGGTCGATGGCCTGGGTATTATGCGTGGCTCGTGCACGCGCTTGAAATCGAGTCGCCTGAAGGTGCCGCACGTGGGCTGGGACCAGGTGCACATGACGCCCGCCGGTGCGGCCGATCCGCTGCTTACTGGTTTTGCCGAGGGTGCCAACATGTACTTCACCCACAGCTACGCGGTGGCCGACGATGCCGATGCCGCCGATGTGCTGGCGCGCACGCACTATACGCGGAGCTTCCCGTGCATCGTGCGCCACGGCAACGTGTGGGGCTGCCAGTTCCATCCCGAGAAATCCTCCGCGCTGGGTCAGCGCATCCTTAAGAACTTCGTGAGCATCGTCGAGGGGGCCGGCCGATGATTCTGTTTCCCGCAATCGATTTGATCGGCGGCAAGGTTGTGCGCCTGGAGCGCGGCGACCGGAGCCGCTGCAAGGTATATTCCGACGACCCCGTTGCCGTTGCCCGCTCGTTTGCCGAACAGGGCGCAAGCTGGGTGCACGTCGTAGACCTGTCTTCTGCCTTTGGCGAGGACGAGGACACGTGCGCTGCCAACTCGGCGGCGATAAAGGCTATCTGCGGCGTCGACGGCCTGTCTGTGGACGTGGGCGGCGGCGTCCGCTCGCTCGCGCGCATCGACGAGCTGGCCGGCTATGGTGCTCGCCGTATTGCGCTGGGCACCGTGCTGGTGACCGAGCCGGGTTTTGCCGAAGTGGCAGCCCAAGGCTTTGGCGAGTTGCTGGTGGCAGACATTGCCGCGCGCGACGGTCAGGTCAAGGTGAATGGCTGGCGTGACGGTGCGGGTGTGGCGCTCGACGACGCCGTGGCGCAGCTTTCCGAGCTGGGTTTTAAGCATCTGGTGTATACCGACATCGCGCGCGACGGCATGCAGACGGGCATCGACGTAGCGGCGTATCGCCATGTGGCCGAGGTCGCGGGCTTTCCCGTCGTGGCTTCGGGTGGTATCTCGACGATCGATGACATCCGCGCACTGGTCGCGGTGGGTGAGGGCGCGATTGAAGGTGCCATTACCGGTCGCGCGCTCTACGAGGGCAACTTTACGCTGGCCCAGGCACTGGTCGCCGCCCGAGGGGAGGAGTAGCCCATGCTTACCAAACGCGTGATTCCCTGCTTGGACGTCAAGGACGGCCGTGTGGTTAAGGGCGTCAACTTTGTGAGCTTGCGCGATGCGGGCGATCCGGTGGAGCTGGCGCGCGCCTATGACCGCGAGGGTGCGGACGAGGTCGTATTTTTGGACATTACCGCGACGAGTGACAACCGTGCGACGACCATCGAGATGGCGGCGCACGCGGCCGAGGAGCTCGCTATTCCCTATACCGTGGGCGGCGGCTTTCGCGACCTGGCGGGCATGCGGACCATGGTTGCCGCCGGTGCCGACAAGGTGTCGCTCAACTCGGCGGCCGTGCGCGACCCGTCGCTGATTAGCCAGGCTGCCGCGGCTTTTGGCAGTCAGGCCGTGGTCGTGGCGATCGATGCCAAGCGCGTCGGTTTGCCCGGAGAGCCGGGTGCCGACAAGTGGGAAGTCTTTACCGCAGGAGGCCGCAACGCCACGGGCATCGACGCGGTGGCGTGGGCCGAGGAAGCGGCTCGTCGCGGCGCCGGCGAGATCTTGCTGACCAGTATGGATCGCGACGGCACCAAGGCCGGCTTTGACCTGGCACTCACCCGTGCCGTGGCGCGCGCGGTGCCGATTCCCGTTATTGCGAGCGGCGGCGTGGGTACGCTCGAGCATTTTGCCGAGGGCGTGATCGAGGGCGAGGCCGATGCCGTGCTGGCGGCGAGCGTCTTTCACTTTGGAACCTTCAGCATTCGCCAGGTGAAGGAGTATATGGCGTCGCAGGGTATTCCTGTGAGGTTGGACTTCTAATGCTGCGGGCTTCGCTGCGGCTTGTCCAGGCACCGCATCTTGCCGTTCAAACCGTCGCTCGCGTACCAAAGTACGCGTCGCTCCTCTTTCGCGGCAACCTGCGGCACCTGGGCAAGCCTCGCCGACCTGCGATGTTCACGGTAATTACTTGGGAGGAATGATGACTGAGGTGGTAAATGCTACCGAGCTGAAATACGACGCCCGTGGGTTGATTCCTTGTGTGGTTCAGCAGTATGACACCGGCGAGGTGCTTATGGTTGCTTGGATGAACGAGGAATCGGTGGGGCTGACGCTCAAGACCGGGACCACGTGGTTTTGGAGCCGCAGCCGCCAGGAGCTCTGGAACAAGGGCGCGACAAGCGGCAACATGCAGGAGGTCAAGGAGCTCTGGGCCGACTGCGATAGCGATACGCTGCTGGTCAAGGTCGACTCGCCGGGTCCGGCCTGCCACACCGGCAACCGTACCTGCTTCTTTAAGAAACTCGCGTAGGGCGGGCGCTCGATTAGACGCTCGGCCACCAGAAAGGATTGAACTATGGGTGTGCGCACCGCAAACGTTCAGGATGGAAATATCGGAGAGACGCTGACAGGTCTGGCCGAGGTGATTCACGGTCGTCATGATGCATCGCCGCAGGAGAGCTATACCGCGCGTCTGCTGACCGATGTCGAGGACGAGCTGCTCAAGAAGCTTGCCGAGGAGGCAAGCGAGGTGATCATGGCCTGCAAGGATAACGATCACGATCACATCCGCTACGAGGCCGGCGACCTGGTCTACCACCTGCTCGTGACGCTCGAGCGCTACGGTATCACCCTCGACGAGCTAGCTGGCGAACTCAACGCCCGCTGCCACTAGTCATTGGGGACGTTCTTAAACGACCAGTTAGGCGAGGGGCGTGGACTCCCATTCTCCGGTGAGGTGGGGGATGTCGAAGGTTCGATAACCGCAGTCGTAGGCGTGGGCCTGGGCCTCGCGGATGTTCCAGCAGATGTCGCAGGCGCGGTGTGCGTCCGAGCCAAAAGTGATCGGCACCTCGGCGTGGGCGAAGCAACGCAACAACCCGGTCGCGGGATAGTAGTCGTCGAGTCCCTTGCGCGGCGCGGCGGTCGAGACCTCAACGCGGCGGCCTGTGTCGTGTGCACACTCTGCCATCTGCCCCCAGAACGGCGCGGGGTCAAAGTCGGGCGCAAAGCCCTCTTTCGAAAAGCGCATGACCAGGTCGGGGTGAGCCATTACATCAAAGTTGAGCGGGCTCTCGCAGGCGCGGCACCAGTCATCGACATAGCGCTCCCACACGCCGCGTACGTCTAAGTTTTCCCAAACATGCAGGTTGGTGTCATCGTCGATCCAACCGCAAAGGGAATCGGGTGTATCAGGACGAGCGACGTCCTCCGTCCCCGCCGTGCCCGCAGCACCTGCCGCAATATCGCCTGGGTTGCCAATCCAATGCACGCTGCCCAGGAGTACGACGGCGCCCTGGGACCAGCGCTCAACCAAAGGCTCGCAGCCCTCGTACCAATCGCATTCAAAGCCATAGATAAAGCTGAGCTCCGGCGCAATCTGCGCGGCAAGCTTGCGAGCATCCTCAAAAGCCAGACGATGTGCCGGCAGGTCGCCCTCAGTAACCTGCACTTCGCAGTTGGCATCCATGCTGGCGGGCAAGGTGAGGTGGTCGGTCGAGACCATGACCCGACAGCCAGCCGCCGCGGCGGCGCGAACGTTTTCCTCAAAGGAGGCATGGCCGTCCGAAAACGAGGTGTGGGTGTGGCAATCGACCAGCGGGCAAGCAGACATGGCAGCTCCTTTGCGTCAAGCGAATCCGCTCCATTGTAATGGCGCGACCCCTGGCGCGCCGGGAACGCCACAAGTCGAAACCGACTGGAAAGGGCAGGCGGCGCGCAAGGGCTGCCGCACGACATCGACCCTGCCTCAAAACGTGTACGTCAGCCTCCAAAAGCTGCAAAAAATGACGTGTTTGGAGGCTGCCGTACACGTTTGGATAGGGGCGAGGACGATCCCGGCGCACGCCGACGTCCGCGACGGGCAAAAGTCCCGCCCATCCCATGACGCCGCCCCCACGCCGCCCGCGATGTGCTAGCGTTTGAGTGAACAAAACGAGCCCGCGCGGAAAGGAACCGGACCGTATGCAACGTGGAAGTACATCTCCGCTGTCCCGCGAGACCGATGCGCCCGAGACCATCGTCAAGCTGGAGTGCGACATCGACGATGCGTCGCCCGAGGTACTCGCCTATGCCGCCGACCGCCTGCGCGAGGCCGGCGCCCGCGAGGTGCACTGGCTACCCCTCTACTGCAAAAAGGGTCGCCCCGGATGGCAGTTGCAGGTGATCTGCTCGCACGAGGATATCGAGCGCCTACAGACGATTATCTTTTTGGAGACCACGACCAACGCCGTTCGTCGCCAGGTGATGGAACGCGTTTGCCTGCCGCGCCGATTCGAGCAGGTGACAACGCCTTGGGGCGAGGTGGCCGTAAAGGTGGCAACCCTGCCCGATGGCAGCGAGCGTGCAGCGCCCGAGTACGAGGACTGCGCTCGCCTTGCCCGTGAGCACAATGTGCCGCTCCAGCGCGTGATGCAGGCGGCGCAAGCCGCGGCTCTGCAATTTGAGTGACACGGTCGGCGACGCGCCACACCCACCCCATCAACCTCACCGAAAGGACCACCATGAAATACCTCATCGCCTCCGACATCCACGGCTCGGCATACTGGACCGAGCGCCTGGTCACCGCCATCGATTCCGAGCAGCCCGACCGCATCGTGCTGCTGGGCGACCTGCTCTACCACGGTCCACGCAACGACCTGCCGCGCGATTACGCCCCCAAGCGCGTAATCCCGCTGCTCAACGCCCTGGCCGACCGCATCATCGCGGTGCGCGGCAACTGCGACGCCGAGGTCGACCAGATGGTCCTCGACTTCCCCGTCATGGCCGACTACGCCACGCTGTTTGACGAAACCGGCCGTGAGCTGTTCCTGACGCACGGCCACGTCTTTGGCGCCGGCATGCACAACAGCGTCGACCACGCGCCCGCGCTGCCCGAGGGCTCCGCGCTCGTCTACGGTCACACGCACGTCAAGGTCAACGAGGAAAGCGCCGCGCACCCGGGCCTGTGGCTCTTCAACCCCGGTAGCGTGAGCATCCCCAAGGACGGCTCGCACAGCTACGGCATCTACGAGGGCGGCGCGTTCCGCCACGTGGTCCTGGAGGAGGAATAACCATGGCGCAGCACATGGCTCAGCAAAATGCCGAGGGCTCGCGCGATTTGTCCACGCTGGTCGACGCGTCGGCCGAGCTACAACATCTGGTGCAGATCGTCTGGCGCTTGCGTCAGCCCGACGGCTGCCCGTGGGACCGTGAGCAGACGCACCGCAGCATCGGCAAGAACATGATCGAGGAGGCCTACGAGGCACTCGACTGCATCGAGGCGGACGACGCGGTTCACCTACGCGAGGAGCTGGGCGACGTGCTCATGCAGGTCGTGCTGCATGCGCAGATTGCGGCGGACGCCGGCGAGTTTACGCTGGCCGACGTGGCGCGTGATATCGATGCCAAGCTCATCCGCCGTCATCCGCACGTGTTTGGCGATGTAGATGCCGACAGTTCCGACGAGGTACTCAAGATTTGGGACGAGGTCAAGCTTGCCGAGAGGGCTGCCAAGGACAAGGCCGTGGCGGCAGGCGAGGCTGCGCCCGAGGGCCTGCTCGACGGCGTGCCCACGCATCTGCCGGCGCTGATGCAGGCTCAGAAGGTGTCGCGCAAGGCGGCTGCCGTGGGCTTTGAGTGGGAGACGGTCCAGGACGTGTGGGACGAGGTCGCCGAGGAGCGTGCCGAGTTTGAGGCCGAGGCCCCTGGCTCGCCCGAGCGGGAGATGGAGTTTGGCGACCTGCTCTTTGCCCTGGTCAACGTTGCGCGCAAAGAGGGCATTGACGCCGAGAGTGCCCTTCGTGCCAGCACGGCAAAGTTCCGCCGCCGCTGGGCCGCGATGGAGCAGATGGCGGCCGATGCCCACGTGGATCTTGCCGAGCTTTCGACCCACGGCCTCAACGACCTGTGGGATGCCGCAAAGGCGGAGGAGTAAGACTGCGGGAACGACGGGCTGACACGCCTCATCGTTCCCGCTAAATTTTTCGAAAATCAAGTGTATCCCTCGGCTAACTTAGGGCATAATGCAAAAAGTGCGACATGGCTAACTTACGGAGACGCACCGATGGTGCGCGGTCAGCCGGTCGCTTGCATCCACTACGTTTCCAAGTGAGAGGGAGACAACATGAGCGACATTTTGGACGTCTACGGTCGCGAGGTGCTCGACAGCCGCGGCAATCCCACCGTCGAGGTCGAGGTCGTGCTCGAGGACGGCAGCTTTGGCCGCGCAATGGTGCCTTCGGGTGCTTCGACCGGCGCCTTTGAGGCCTGCGAGCTGCGCGACGGCGACAAGGGTCGCTACCTGGGCAAGGGCGTTTCGCAGGCCGTCGAGCACGTCAACAACGAGTGCACTAACGCCGTCGTGGGTCTCGACGCCTTCGACCAGCGCGCCGTCGATGCCGCGCTGATTGCCGCGGACGGTACCCCCAACAAGACCAAGCTCGGTGCCAACGCCATCCTGGGCGTGTCGCTGGCCGTCGCCCGCGCCGCTGCCGAGTCGGCGGGCCTGTCGCTGTACCAGTACCTGGGCGGCGTCAACGCCCATCTGCTGCCCACGCCCATGATGAACATTCTCAACGGCGGCGTGCATGCCGACAATAACGTTGACTTCCAGGAGTTCATGATCATGCCGGTGGGCGCCCCGAGTTTTGCCGAGGGCCTGCGTTGGTGCGCCGAGGTCTACCACACCCTCAAGGGCGTGCTGCACGAGGCCGGCCTGGGCGGCGGCGTGGGCGACGAGGGCGGCTTTGCCCCCAACCTTAAGACCAATGCCGAGCCGTTCGAGTACATCACCAAGGCCGTCGAGAAGGCTGGCTTTAAGCCCGGCGTCGACTTCATGTACGCCATGGACCCGGCGTCCACCGAGTTCTACAACGCCGAGACCGGCATGTACGAGCTCAAGGGCGAGGGCGTGGAGTACACGAGCGCCCAGATGGTCGATTACTGGGAGAAGCTCGTCGACACCTATCCCATCATCTCCATCGAGGACGGCATGGCCGAGGAGGACTGGGACGGCTGGGTCGAGCTTACCCGCCGCATTGGCAACAAGGTGCAGCTGGTGGGCGACGACCTGTTCGTCACCAACACCGAGCGCCTCAAGAAGGGCATCGAGCTTGGTGCCGCCAACGCGATCCTGGTCAAGGTCAACCAGATCGGTACGCTCACCGAGTCGCTCGAGGCCATCGAGACCGCCAAGGAGGCCGGCTACGCCTGCATCGTGAGTCACCGCTCCGGCGAGACCGAGGACTCCACGATCGCCGACCTGGTCGTGGGCGTCAACGCCGGCCAGATCAAGTCGGGCGCCCCGTGCCGCAGCGATCGCATCGCCAAGTACAACCAGCTCATCCGCATCGAGGACGAGCTCGAGGGCAGTGCGCGCTACGCCGGCAAGGCCGCGTTCTACAACATTCGCTAAACAAGTGGCGCTCGCGGGGGGGCGGGGCTGACTCGGCTCCGTTCCACTTCTGATGGCCGCCATTGGGCGCTGGGCCATATGACTCAGCGCCTTTTTTATGTCGAGCAAAGGCTGGCGAAGGCGGTGCGGGCGCTCGTGCTATAACTAGAATACTTAGCGCAAACAAACCTCAACCGCACAAGGCGCACATGGATCAGATTTACGACAACAGGTACTATTCCGCCGGTTCGCGTGAGCCGTCGCCTCGCCGTGCGCGCACGGTGCAGCTCGGTGGGTCCGCCTACGCCGGCGCCGACCGCTCCATGCAGCGCCCGACAAGTACCTCGCGCCCCAATGCTCATGTGAATACTTCGGCAGATGGACCAGTGCGCCCGGCACGTTCGTCGCATGCTCAGCGCTCGTCGGCTCAAACGCACGATAGGTCGAGCAGGCCCTCGAACCGTTTTTCGGGCTCGGACTTTATGCACTACGCCAACGACAACGCGGTGGTCAAGGCGATCTACGACTTTACCCACGGTCCTCAGCGAGGGCTATTCATCGGCATCGTCGTTGCCCTGGTGCTCGTGAGCCTGTATTTCCCCGTGCGCGACCTGTACGTGGCAAAGCGTTCGAGCGATATCTTGACCAAGCAGGTCGAGATTCGCCAGCAATACAATGATGGGCTGCAAAAAAGCGTCGACAAGCTGCTCTCGGAGGAGGGTATCAAGGATGCGGCATCCGAGGACCTGGGCTTGGTGATGCCCGGCGAGAAGAGGATTGAAGTGCAGGGCCTGGACGGCGATTCGGATGCCTCGTCGAGCCAGAAGTCGTCGAACGCCAAGAAGGCCAGCGAAGTTGCCAAGGAAATCGAAGAAGTCGGTAAGGACGCGCCGTGGTACATCCAAGTGCTCGACATGCTGTTTGGGTTTAACGGCGTCGAGGGCCAGACGGTCGTGTCCAACGGCAAATAGCGCCCGGAGGGGAGCCCGCAATGGCAGATTGCAAACGATATAAGGTGGCCGCGATTGACCTGGGAACGGTGTCGTCGCGACTGGTGTTGGCGCAGGTCGAGGCCGGGGCGATCGTGGAATCGTCCAAGCATACCGAGATCACCGACTTGGGCGAGGGCGTGGACGCGACGGGGCGCTTTTGCGAGGCGGCCGTTGAGCGCGTGCTCGCTGCGTGCCACATGTTTGTGGACGAAGCCCGTACCTTTGGGGCCGCGTGCGTCTGCACCACCTGCACGAGTGCCGCGCGCGATGCGTCCAATGCCGCGCTGCTGCTGGACGGTCTGCGCGAGCTGGGGCTCGAACCGCAGGTGATTCCGGGCGAGGTCGAGGCGCGCCTGACGTTTTTTGGCGTGGCACACGACTTTGCCGGCGAGCGCATCATTGTTGCCGATTCGGGCGGTGGCTCCACGGAGCTCGCGACGGGCGTCTATGCGCCTGAGCGCGGGGTCTTTGCACTGGAGGGAACGCGCTCACTGGACATCGGTTGCCGTCGTGTGACGGAGCGTTTCTTCTCGGCGTTGCCGCCTTCGGACGGCGAGCTTGCTGCCGCTGCCGACTGGGCGGGCGAGCAGTTCGGGGCTTACTTTGAGGGCCTGCCTGTCGACTTTGAGCGCGCCGAACGCTTGGTCGCAGTGGGCGGCACGGTGACTACGCTGGTGGCTCTGGTCCACGAGCTGGAGCCGTATGATTCGAGCTTCGTGCACCTGCGCGAGCTTTCGCTGGAGCAGGTCTCGGCCGCTATCGAGCGCATGTCCACGCTGGACGCGGACAGCCTCGCCGCGCTACCGGGTGTGCAGCCCAAACGCGCGGGCGTGATCTTGGCTGGCGCCGTGGTGATCCGCGAGCTCATGCGAGCCGGCGGCTACAAGACGCTCACTGTAAGCGAGAACAGCCTACTCGCCGGCATGGCCGCCACCATCAACGAGGTTCTCGACGGCGCGACTCCCACCATCGCATGGACTCCCAGCCTCAGCGCCCTCTAAATAAGTTGCGGTGAAATAGTTCCTAAATGGGCCGGTAAACGGCCAAAACAGGAACTATTCCACCGCAACTTCTAAGGGGCCGAAGCAGTTTTTTAGCTCGTCCTAAATTAGCTGACTTTCTGAAGCGCGGGGCGGTGGGACGTCTGCGTATTTGCTGCGCAAATCCGCACCGGCTTCGGACGCCTGCCGGCGCCCTCGCCGGCTCGCTGCGGACGCTGCGCGTCCGCTTGACGCTCGCCCCTTCGCGGGTTCGAGCCCCACCGGCGTCCAAAAGAAACGAGCCCGCATCCCTTGGGGACACGGGCTCGAAAGCTCCATATGGTAGGGGCGGTGGGACTCGAACCCACAATCCTTGCGGCGAGAGATTTTAAGTCTCCTGCGTATGCCAATTCCGCCACGCCCCCGTAAGACTAGAAGTCTAGCACAAGCCGTCCGTTACGCGTTGACAGCCATCGAGTGCCTGCCCGACTTCTCCAGGAATTCCTGGAACTTGGCTTCGTCGCCCTTGTTCTTGTACTGCAGAGCCAGCAGGTATTCCAGGCGGCAGCTCTTGACCTTGTCGTCACCGGCCTCTTTGAGCATGCGCTCTAGCTCGGGAATGTCGTTGTGGCGCTTGAGGATCATCGTGTCGTACATCAGCTGGCATTCGTGTGCGACCGCCTCGGCCTGACCGCCCTCAAAGCCCTTGATTTCGTGCAGCAGCTCCTTGGACTTTTTGCGGTCCTCCTGGCCAACGTAGTAGTTAAAAGCCTTGATCACCAGGTCGACGCGCTGCATTTTGGGCAGGTTGAGCCCCAGCAGCAAATCGAACATCTCGTCGGCGCGCTTGTGGTCCTCGCGCAGCAGATAGGAGTTCAGGCGCAGGTAGTCGCGGTTGTAGCGCGGGTACAGCATGCTGGTGAGCTTGCTGTCGAGCAGGCGATCGAACTCGTCCCACTGCTTGGCAGCCATAAGCTGTTGCAGGCGCTTAAACGTGGTGCGTTTTTTGACGCTAAAGAATACCGACACGGCGATACAGATGATAACGACGGTGGTCCAGAGTGTGCGGGAATCGGGCATTTCAGAGTCCTTAGTCGCTCGTAAGGCGAGCGGTATGACAACACGTACTAGATGTATTATACGCAGCGCACAAGCAAACTGGCATAAAAGCGTATCGAGGCCGAGCGCCATCGCTCGCTGCGGTACACTTACCTAAAGTAAACCATGAAGGGAGACATTACCTATGAAGAAGATCGTTTTGGCTTGCGGTGCTGGCGCTGCTACTTCCACGCTCGTTGCCCAGAAGGTCGCCACCATGCTCGACGCCAACGGTTATGCCGGCAAGTATGAGATCGTGCAGTGCGCCATCTCCGAGGCCAAGGACGTTTGCGACGAGGGCGCCGACCTGCTGATCGCCACCACCGTTGCCCCCGAGGGCCTTACCTGCCCGTACGTGAGCGGCGTGCCCTTCATGACCGGCATGAACCGCGTCGCTGCCGAGAAGGCCGTCCTCGACGTCATGGCTCAGTAGGCGCTGACTGTATGAGTGAGCAGAACGCCAATCCGGTCGAGCTCTTTGGTATGCGCGTTGCCCATGTGGGCATTAACGCCGCCAACCCGGCAGACGCCTTGGAGATCGCGGAGCTGTTCTCGACGATGATGGGCCTGCCCGTTATCGAGACCCCGGTTTCGTACTTTAACGATTCGCTGGTCGAGGTCATGAAGCAGAATGGTCGTGGCACCAAGGGCCACATCGGCTTTGCCGTCAACGACATTGATGCGGCCGAGAAGTGGTTTGCCGAGCGCGGGCTCGAGGTCAACGAGGAGTCGCGCGCGCTGCTGCCCGACGGTAGCACCAAGCTCGTGTACTTTAAGCGCGAGTTCGCCGGCTTTGCCGTGCACCTGTGCCGCGAGTAGCGCACAAGCTGCTATAGCTAGCAAAAAATGGGGTAAGGCGCGTGGCCTTGCCCCATTTTTAATGCCGAGAGGGTGACTGACGGGCTGCCGTAAATCGAAGGTGAATGGCTTTCCGCGAAGTGAACGAGTGAAATCGAACCCCTGAAGCATCGACACTTTGGAGGCACCGTTTCCTGCGGTTTTGTCAGGTATTTCCTGCACTGATAATTGTTCTCGGGGGAAGCGGGCACTGCGGGGCGCGGCAACGGC
>UQHW01000036.1 GCA_900540935.1 uncultured Collinsella sp.
GCGCGAACGGTGCGCCTGTTTAGCGAAACTGGTGAAAAATAGATTGACGCTAACAGCCTGTTCGCCGGCGAGGCCAAGACCGACGAGCGCGACGCCGCGGTGATCGCGCGGACCGCCCTGGGCGTGCCGGACTCCCTGTCGGGGGTCCCGGGCCGCGGCGAGGCCCTCGAGGCCGCTCGCGCCCTCTCGTCGCAGCGCGACCACGTCGTCGCCTGCGCGACCAGGGACAAGAACCGCCTGCGCGCGGTGCTGCTCGAGTCCTGCCCGGCCCTCGAGGCCGCGGTCGACCTGTCGGACCGGCGGTGGCTGGAGCTGCTCGCCGGGTTCGGCGGGGCGTGGGGGATCGCCCGCTCCGGGGCCGAGGGCCCGCGGGCCGAGGCCGCCGGGGAGGCCGCGGCCGCCTCCACCGCGCCCCCGCCGGCGCTCGTCGAGGCCGAGAACAGGCAGGTCAGGTTCCTGGCCGCCCGGATATCGGAGGCCCTCGACGAGGCCGGGGCCCTCGAGGCCGAGACGGCGGCGCTGCTCGAGGGCGACGAGACCTACGCGTGCCTGCTCACCGTGCCCGGCATCGGCCCGAGGACCGCGGCGCAGCTCGCGGTGTCGGTCGACATCGGGAGGTTCCCGGACCACGACCACCTGGCCTCGTACTGCGGCATAGCCCCGAGGGTGAGGAGCTCCGGCACGTCGGTGAGGTCGGTCAGGGCGTCCAGGCGCGGCGACGCGAGGCTCAAGTCCCTGCTGATCTTCTCGTGCAACAGCCTGGTGAGGTCCTCGGGGCGCTACGGCGAGTACTACCGGGCCTGCAGGGCGCGGGGCATGGGGCACGGGCGGGCGCTCAAGGCCGTCGCGAGGAAGCGGCTCAGGGCGATATACGCCGTGATGCGCGACCGGGTGCCCTACCGGGAGTAGCCCCGACGGTTGACAAAACTATAGGAACACCCAACTGCCGGCACTTAGGGACGTTCCTTTTGTGCCGGCAGTTAGGGACAGCCCTTGACGATTCAGCTGTGAACAGCCGCCTTACAGCTCCAGCGCGTCGGCGACTTCGGCAGCGCAGGCCAGGGCGTCGACCATAGCGTTCACCACGAGCGAGCTGCCGTTACGAGCGTCACCGGCCACGTATACCGGCGTGGCGTCCGCGGCAACGTTGTCAGCACGTGCCGCGAGGTGCGAGCCCTCGGCAGCCATCACCGGCAGCGGACGACCAGCGGTGGCAACAGGCACGCCAACGGCGTCGAGCACGCCATGCTCGGGACCCGTAAAGCCGCAGGCGATGAGCACCAGCTGGGCCGGCACCTCGTGCTCGGAGCCCGCGATGCGCTCGGGCTTGCCAGCCGACCAATCCAGATCGACCACGCGCAGGCCCGCGGCCGCGCCCTTCTTGTCCAACAGTACCTCGAGCGTATCCACACCCCAAGCGCGCATCTCGCCGCCCATGGCAGCGATGGCCTCCTGCTGGCCATAATCGGTCTTCTTCACGTTGGGCCACTGCGGCCAGGGGTTGCTCGCCGCGCGCGCATCAGGCGCCGCCGGCAAGAACTCAAACTGGCGCACGCTGCGCGCACCCTGACGTACCGCGGTGCCCACGCAGTCGTTACCGGTATCGCCGCCGCCAATGACCACAACGTCCAGGCCGCGCGCGTTCACCGCGGGCTCGCCGCCATCGAGCACCGAGACGATCGAAGCCGCCAGGTAGTCCACGGCATACACCACGCCCGGGGCATCAATGTTCGCAGCCGAAAGCCCACGCGGAGCACGGGCGCCGGCAGCCACCACGACGGCGTCAAAGTCGTCGAGCTTGGCGGTAACCTTGGAATCGCTCACGTCGGCACTCAGCTCGAACACAATGCCCAGCTCGCGCATGAGCGCCACGCGACGCTCGACCACGGACTTCTCGAGCTTCATGTTGGGAATGCCGTACATGAGCAGACCGCCCGGGCGGTCGTCGCGCTCAAACACCGTCACGCGGGCGCCACGACGCGCAAGCTCCCATGCTGCCACCAGACCAGCGGGACCGGAACCCACCACGGCAACCGTGGGTGCACCCTCCCCTGCCGGCTCAAAGCGGTGCGGACCGCCGTTGGCCCACTCATGGTCGCTAATCGCGCGCTCGTTGTCATGAATCGTCGTGGGCTGGCCATCGACCGAGCCCAGGTTGCATGCGGCCTCGCACAGCGCCGGGCACACGCGACTCGTGAACTCGGGCATGGGCGAGGTGAGTGACAGGCGCTCGGCAGCCTCGTCCCAACGGCCGCGGTACACCAGCTCGTTCCACTCGGGAATCAGGTTGTGCAGCGGACAGCCGCTCGGACGTGCCTTGCCAAAGCTCGCGCCCATCTGACAAAACGCCACACCGCACATCATGCAGCGGCTCGCCTGGGCACGGCGCGCATCGTCGTCGAGCTCCACGTACAGGGGATCGAAATCGCGGCTGCGCTCCTCCACGGGGCGCAGCTCGTGGGTCACGCGATCGATATCAAGAAAAGCACCGGGCTTACCCATGGCACTTACGCCTCCTTCTTGGTCGAAGCAACAGAGCTGGCGGCGGCGGGCACAGCGCCAGCGACACCACCCGCCACATCAAAGCGAGCGACATCGGCGGCGTCGGCGCGACCGGTCACAATGTCAAACGCCAGCTCCTCGGCCTGCTCATGCGTCTTGCCGACGGCCTCGGCGGCGGCGACAATCGCCAGCACGCGCTCGTACTCGGTCGGAATGACCTTCACAAAGTGCTTGCTCATCGTCTCAAAGCTGTAGAGCAGCTTAATGCCGCGCGGGCTCTGCGTCGCGTCCACGTGCTCCTGGATGAGCTCGCGAATCTGCGCCAGCTCGCCGGCAGTCGGGGCTTTAAGCTCAACGCTCTCGTGGTTCACACGGGCATCGAGCGTGCCGTACTGGTCAAAGACATAGGCCACGCCACCCGTCATGCCGGCGGCGAAGTTCTGCCCGACCTCGCCCAGGATGAGCGCCAGACCTCCCGTCATGTACTCGCAGCCATGGTTGCCGCAGCCCTCGACCACCACCGTGGCACCGGAGTTGCGTACGCCAAAGCGCTGGCCGGCCAGGCCGTTAATGAAGCCGCGGCCACTCGTAGCGCCAAAGAACGCAACGTTGCCCACGATGATGTTCTCGTCGAACTTGTAGGTCGCATGCGGGTTGGGGCGCACCGACACCTCGCCGCCCGAAAGGCCCTTGCCAAAGTAGTCGTTGGCGTCGCCGCACACGTTGAGCGTAATGCCGCGCGGCAGGAAGGCGCCAAAGCTCTGACCGGCCGAACCATCGCAATCGATGGTGATGGAGCCGGCGGGCAGGCCCTCGGGATGCGCCTTGGTCACCGCGTTGCCCAAGATGGTGCCCACGCAGCGGTTGACGTTGGCGATATCGGCGCGGAAGCGAATCGGACGCAGGTGCGCACGGGCATCGGCCGTATAGGGCACAAACAACGTGGAGTCGAGCGTCTTGTCGAGCTCGCTGTCCGCAGCCATCTGGGGCAGGAAGTGACGGCCGTCGGCACCCGGGATGTGGGCACCAAACTCACAGGTCGCGCTCGCCAGCACGGGCGACAGATCCAGCAGGTTGGCCTTGCGGTTGCCCGGGACCTCGATCTGGCGCAGGCACTCGGGATGGCCGACCATCTCGTCGACGGTGCGGAAGCCCAGGCTCGCCATGACCTCGCGCAGCTGCTCGGCCACAAAGAGCATAAAGTGCTCGACGTGCTCGGGCTTGCCGCGGAAGCCGCGACGCAGGCGGCAGTTTTGCGTAGCGATGCCGGCCGGGCAGGTATCCTGCTGGCAGTCGCGCTGCATGAGGCAGCCCATCGAGATGAGCGGCATGGTCGCAAAGCCAAACTCCTCGGCACCCAGCAGGCAGGCGACGGCAACATCGGTGCCGTCCATGAGCTTGCCGTCGGCCTCGAGCACCACGCGCGAGCGCAGGCCGTTTTGCAGCAGCGTCTGCTGAGCCTCGGCAAGACCGAGCTCCAGCGGCAGACCGGCGTGCCAAATGGAATCGCGAGCAGCGGCACCCGAGCCGCCGTTGTGGCCGCTGATCAAAATCTTGTCGGCAGCGCCCTTGGCAACACCAGTGGCGATGGTGCCGACGCCGGCCTCGCTGACCAGCTTGACCGACACGCGTGCGCCGGGGTTGGCGTTCTTAAGATCGAAGATAAGCTCCGCCAGGTCCTCGATGGAGTAGATGTCGTGGTGCGGCGGAGGCGAGATCAGGCCGATGCCGGGCGTGGACTGACGGACCTCGGCGATCCAGGGGTAGACCTTCTTGCCGGGCAGGTGGCCGCCCTCGCCGGGCTTGGCGCCCTGGGCCATCTTGATCTGAATCTCGAAGGCGCTGCACAGGTAGCGGCTCGTCACGCCAAAGCGCGCGCTTGCCACCTGCTTGATGGCGGAATTCTTGGAGTCACCGTTAGCCAGCGGGGTCTCGCGACGCGGGTCCTCGCCGCCCTCGCCCGAGTTGGAACGGCCGTGCAGGCGGTTCATGGCGATGGCCATGCACTCGTGTGCTTCCTTGCTGATGGAGCCGTACGACATGGCGCCGGTGTTAAAGCGGCGGACGATGTTGAGCGCGGGCTCCACCTCGTCGAGCGAAACCGGCGTGCGACCGTTGGCATTAAAGTCCAGCAGGTCACGCAGGCGCACGGCACGGCCGGTGCGGTGCAGGCGGGCGCTGTACTCCTTAAAGGTGTCGTAGCTGTCCTCACGGCAGGCGGTCTGCAGCAAGTAGACAGTCTGCGGATCGATGAGGTGATCCTCGCCGCCGAGCGGGCGCCACTTGGTCAGGCCCAACGTGGGCAGCTGATCGGGAGCCGGGCTCTTAAGGATAGCGAGAGCGGCGTCATAGCGCTCATTTTGCTCGCGTTCGACGTCCTCGACACCCATACCGCCCACACGGCTCACCGTGCCGGCGAAGTACGCGTTGACGAACTCCGGCGTAAAGCCAACGGCCTCGAAGATCTGCGCGGAGTGGTAGCTCTGCACCGTGGAGATGCCCATCTTGGACATGATGGAGACGATGCCCGCCGTCGCGGCCTTGTTGTAATTGGCGATGCCCTGCTCGGCCGTCACGTCCAGGTCACCGCGTGCCGCCAGATCGCGGATGCACGCGTGCGCGTTGTACGGATAGATGCCGCTCGCGGAGTAGCCCACCAGCGCCGCAAAGTCATGCGGGGACACAGCGTCACCGCACTCTACCACGATGTCGGCAAAGGTGCGCACGCCGGCGCGGATCAGGTGGTTGTGGACGCAGCCCACGGCGAGCAACGACGGCACAGGGACCTCGCCCGCCGCGGCACGGTCGCTCAGCACCACGATGTTCACGCCATCGCGAACCGCAGCCTCGACGTCCTCGGCAAGCTGCTTGAGCGCAGCCTGCAGCGCGCCCTCACCCGCGTCGCGGCGGTACACGGCACGGAATCGGCGGGTCTTAAAGCCAACACGGTCAATCGCGCAAATGCGGTCGAACTCCTCCTCGCTCAGCAGCGGGCGCTCCAGGCGCACCAGCTGACAGGCCGTACGGGAGTCCTCGAGCAGGTTGCCGTGGTTGCCCAGGTAGAGCGTGGTCGAGGTGACCATATGCTCGCGAAGAGCGTCGATGGGCGGATTCGTGACCTGAGCGAACAGCTGATAGAAGTAGTCGAAGAACGAGCGCGTCTTCTTGGACAGGCAGGCCAGCGGCGCATCGATGCCCATCGAGGCGAGCGGGGCCTTGCCCTGCTGGGCCATGGGACGCACAACCTCGTCGACGTCATCCCAGTGATAGCCGAGCTTGGCCATACGCACGGCGGTAGGCACCTCGCCGTCCTCGGCGGGTGTTGCCGCAACGGGCCCATCGAGCGCGTCGACGGTCAGCGTCTCCTCGGCAATCCAGTCGCGGTAGGGTTTTTCCTTGGCATAGCGGGCGCGCAGCTCATCGTTGTAGATCACGCGGCCGCGGGCAAAGTCAACCTCGAGCATCTGGCCCGGTCCCAGACAGCCGCTCGTCAGGATGTTCTCGGGGCTCACCTCGATGGTGCCCACCTCGCTCGCCAGCATAAAGCGACCGTCGCGCGTCACATAGTAGCGGGCAGGACGCAAGCCGTTGCGGTCGAGGGCGGCGCCCAGCGTGCGACCGTCGGTAAAGGCGATGGCCGCCGGGCCGTCCCACGGCTCCATGAGCATGGACTGGTAAGCGTCGTAGGCGCGGCGCTCCTCACTCAGGCTGTCGTTGTGGTCCCACGGCTCGGGCAGCAACATGGACGCGGCACGCGTGAGCGGTCGACCGTTCATGACCAGGAACTCAAGCACATTGTCCAGAATCGCGGAATCGGAGCCCTCGCGGTTGATGATGGGCATCACGCGCTCAAGATCGTGCTGCAGCACGGGACTGTACAGGTTGGGCTCGCGGGCGCGAATCCAGTTGACGTTACCCTTGAGGGTGTTGATCTCGCCGTTGTGGATGATAAAGCGGTTGGGATGTGCGCGCTCCCAGCTGGGTGTAGTGTTGGTGGAGTAGCGCGAGTGGACGAGCGCCACGGCCGTTTTGACGGCGGCGTCGTTGAGGTCGATGAAGAAACGGCGCATCTGCGTGGCGACCAGCATACCTTTGTATACGATGGTGCGCGAGCTCATGGAGCACACATAGAAGATCTTGTCGCGCAGGGCGAACTCAGCGTCGGCCTTCTTTTCGATGGTGCGGCGGCACACGTACAGGCGGCGCTCAAAGGCATCGCCGGCGGGCGTGTCGTCCGGACGGCCCAGGAAAGCCTGCAAGATGGTGGGCATGCAGGCGCGGGCTGTCTCGCCCAGGTCGTGCGGGTCGACCGGCACCTCGCGCCAAAAGAGCAGCGGCACGCCGGCCTCGGCGCAGCCCTCCTCAAACACGCGACGGGCATCCTCTACGCCCTTGTCGTCCTGCGGGAAGAACAGCATGGCCACGCCATAGTCGCCCTCTGCCGGCAGAATCTGGCCGCACTTTTGAGCCTCTTTGCGGAAAAAGTGATGCGGAACCTGGAACAGGATGCCGGCGCCGTCGCCGGTGTTCTTCTCGAGTCCGGTGCCGCCGCGGTGCTCCAAGTTGACCAGAATGGACAGTGCGTCGTCCAGGATCTGGTGATGGCGCTCGCCGTTGATATCGGCAAGCGCGCCGATGCCACATGCATCGTGGTCGAATTCGGGGCGATAAAGGCCCTGCTGCTGAGCGGAATCTGCCTGCATCGCGATCCTCCCCTAGATATTAGACAGTCAGTTGAATAGGCATACTAGGAGCATCGCCGGCCCGTTGTGTTTCCCGCCCGTTTCGAAACAATCGCGTAACGCACGCCCTACGAGTGGACACCGCCGACCTCAAGGGCGACAACAAGGGCCCCAGGTTCGGCCTGCAAACTCACCTCTTCAAACATCTCAATCTGTAACAGTAAGACCCAATTTCGACGACTAACTGTTACAGATTGAGATTTTCTGCAGGACAGTTTTGGTTTGTCTCGATCTGTAACACGAAGGGCCGGTTTTTGCAGCTAACTGTTACAGATCGAGATTTTCCATAGGACCATTTCTTCCTGTCTCGATCTGTAACACCTAGGTCCAATTTCCATCCCTAGTTGTTACAGATCAAGACATTTCGGCAACTCCTTTCCCCATCCTATTCAAATACAACAATTTTGTTAGTCTCGGTTAACCTTTAAGCCTAAAACGGGTACCCTTTACGGCGTCAAACAAACGGCACGCAGGAGTGCACCATGCTCAACCATCTCAAACAACACTTTGGTTCCCGGCGCACCGGTGGTCACGGAGGCCTAGACATTGCGCGGCATATCGGCCCCGGGTTGCTCGTCACCGTCGGCTTTATCGACCCGGGCAACTGGGCCTCCAATATGGCCGCGGGCTCGCAGTTTGGCTACGCGCTGCTGTGGATCGTCACGCTGTCCACGATCATGCTCATCGTGCTGCAGCACAACGCGGCGCACTTGGGCATCGCCACGGGCATGTGTCTTGCCGAGGCCACGACGCGCCACCTGCCCCGCCTCGTCGGGCGTGCGATACTCGGCAGCGCGTATCTAGCCACGGTCGCCACCGCCATGGCCGAAGTCCTGGGCGGTGCGATCGCGCTCCAGATGCTCTTTGGACTGCCCGTACGCGCCGGCTGCGTCATCGTGGCCGCGGCATCGATGGCAATGCTCATGACGAACTCCTACAAGCGTGCCGAGCGCTGGATCATCGCCTTCGTCGGCGTGGTAGGACTCTCGTTTTTGGCCGAGCTTGCGCTAGTCAAGGTCGACTGGCCGCAAGCCACCGCAAGCTGGATCACGCCCAGTATGCCCACTGGCTCTGCCGCGATTATCGTGAGTGTCCTGGGTGCGGTCGTTATGCCACACAACCTTTTTCTGCACTCCGAGGTCATCCAATCTATGCACTTCGAAGGCCAAGGCGAGCAGGTTATCGAAGAACGTCTGCGCTACGAGCTCTTCGACACGCTCTTTTCGATGGGCGTGGGCTGGGCAATCAACTCGGCCATGGTCATCCTGGCCGCAACGACCTTCTTTGCGCACGGCATTGTCGTAGACGACCTCGCCGTCGCAGCGGCCACGCTCTCCCCCATCTTGGGCCCGGCAAGCTCAACTATCTTTGCGGTAGCGCTGCTGTTCGCGGGACTATCGAGCAGCGTGACGGCGGGCATGGCGGCGGGCACCATCACCGCGGGCATGTTCGACGAGGAATACGACATCCACGACCGACACTCATCGATTGGGGTGGCGGCCTGTTTCGTCGGCGCAGTGACGGCGTGCCTAGTCGTCCCAAATCCTTTTGAAGGTCTCATCTGGAGTCAGGCACTGCTGTCGCTTCAGCTGCCGATTACGGTCTTTGTGCTCATACGGCTCACCAGCTCACGCCGCGTCATGGGCAAATACGCCAACTCGCGTCCACTCAACGCGCTGCTTGTAGGGATCGGTGCCATCGTGACGATTCTCGATGTCGTGTTGTTGACAGGGATGTAATGGGGCGGGGCACCTACCCAGGCAAACGTCTCGATCTGTAACATCTAGACCCGCTTTTGATGTCTAGATGTTACAGATCGAGATCATTCCGAGGGACAGCTCCGTTTGTCTCAATCTGTAACAAGTGGACCCAATTTCCACCGTTAGACGTTACAGATTAAGACAAAAGGTCGGCCGGACTCACAACAGACAGGATCGGCCAACAGCAACCGTGATCCCTTGGGGACGGAGGAAAAGGGTCCCGGCCGGGATATCCGACCGGGACCCTTGGACAGAGCTATGTGTTGCCGTGAGCCGCGTGCCGACGAGCTACTCCTCGACGAGCTCAAACTGATCGGGACCGACGCCGCACACCGGGCACACGTAATCCTCGGGCAGCTCGGGCGTGTCGACCTCAACCTCGTAACCACAAACGATGCACACGAACTTATACGTCTTCTTCTCCTCAGTCATGATGTTCTCCTCTCGAACGCGACTGGTGATGTACTTCATCTATTAGTATAGATTCTCAATAATATAATGCAAGTTTTTTTAAAACATTTCTAGCCTTGATACGAGGACGCCTTCGGAGGCGTCTTGCCCTTCAGGACCTTATGGTAGTAATCGTAGGTGAGCGGCGTCTCGTCGCTCAGGCGCTCGGCATCCTCGACCTCGCCGATAAACAGTAGATGCGTGCCCACATCCACAGTGTCGATCAAACGGCAGCTAAACAGGGCCGCCGCGTGCTCGGGCACATAGGGCATGCCCAGAGCCGTCTCGCGGGTCTCGTATTTGGCAAACTTGTCATAATCGCTGCTGGTGCGGAACCCAAAGTTACCGATGTAGAGCATGTCGGCGGTCTGATCGATCACGGTCAGCGCGAACGCTTTGGCCGATGCGATGACGCTCGAGGTGACGTTGTCCTTGTTCACGGCAACCGAAATGCGCGGCGGCATGGACGTCACCTGCACCGCTGTGTTGATGACGCAGCCGGCGCGCAGCCCGTCTGCCGCGGCGCTCACCACGTACAGGCCGCTCGGCATGGTAAAGAACGCAGTTTTGTCCATAACGATCACTCCCCTAGCTCGGGTTGGAACCTCATGGATGTATGTACCCACAAAAAAGGCAGCGCCCATAACGGACGCTGCCTTTGAAACATATGTGTCAGAACAGTAAGAAAGATGAGACACCCGCAGTTGCGGTGAAATAGGGACTGAATAGCCCCCTCAAACAGGCAAACCAGTCCGTATTCCACCGCAACTTATGAAGGACGGTCAGCGGTTGCGTTCCTTGAGGGCGCGGTCGATCTCGCGTTGGACATCACGCTTGGCCATGTCCTCGCGCTTGTCGTAGAGCTTCTTGCCGCGACCCAGACCCAGCAGCAGCTTTACGCGGCCGTCGGTATTAAAGTAGAGCTCCAACGGAACCAGCGCATAACCACGGTTGCGAAGTTTGCCGTCAAGAAAGTCGATCTCCTTGCGGTGCAGCAGCAGACGACGCCGACGGTCGGGATCGCGATTCCACACGCCACCATGGCTATAAGGGTGGATATGCAGTCCGACGAGCCAGCACTCGCCGCCACGAATCAGCGCAAAAGTGTCAGTGATCTGACAGGCGCGCTCGCGAATCGACTTGACCTCGGTGCCGCTCAGCTCAATACCGCACTCAAACGTCTCATCGATAAAGTACTCGTGATGTGCCGAGCGATTCTTGGAAATGAGTTTGCGCTCGCGCTTACTGGGCATCGCCGGCCTCCTTGGCGCCATCGGAACCCTTGCCCGTAGCTTCGCGCTTTGCCTTGCGCTCGGCATTGAGCTCGGCATCGCTCTCGCGCACCAGTTTAATAATCGCCGCGCAGGCCTCCTCGCCCACCAAGTCGCGAGCACGCACCGTCAGGCGCGTCGCCTCCTGCTTGTCGCCGTCGCTTGCAGCATCGGTCGCGCACATAATCAGGCAGATGGCAATCTCGGCCGAAGGCGAGGTCGGAACGCCTTGCAGGGCCAGTTCACCCATCACGTGCTCGTCGCTCTCATCGGCGGCATCCGGATAGGTGGTATGGATCTTGTTGAGCAGGCGCGTCGTATGCGCATCGTTGGGCGCCAGGCGCAGCGCCAGACGCGCGCAGCCCACGGCAGCCGAAACGTTCTCGGTCTCGGGCTCCAAGAAGTACTGACCTAGATTGGCGTAAGCGCGGGCGGCGCACTTGCCATCGCTCGCGCGCTCTAGCACCGAAAACGAAAGCGAAGCCCACTCCTGCTTGTCCTCGAGAGCGCGGAACAGCTCGGCCAAATCCAAGCGATAGTTGCAGTTCATGGGGTCCCAACGCACAGCCTGCATCAGGGCATTACGAGCGCTCACATAATCCTGCTGGCGAATGTAGGCAAACGCCATGTCAGAGTACAGGCGGTCAAACGGCACCTCGACCTGCACGAGCTCGCGCGGATCCTTCTCCACGCGGCGATAGGCCAAGCGCTCAAACTTGCTATCGAAGCTAAAGTATTGGCGCTTCTCCTCCGTCTTGCACTCAGCGTCGATATACTCCTCGGCGAGCTCCACCAGACGCTCCAGCAGCGGCGTCGCCGTAGCCAGGTCGCCCTGCGCCAGATAGTTCTCGGCATACGTGATGTCTTGCAAGCTGATGGGCAGATCCATGGCTACTCCTCGATCTGAGCGAAACACGGCAGGCGCCGTATATACGGTCAATACACAAAACCCGGGTCTCTTACGAGGCCCGGGCGTTCAATTTTGGTAGCCCGTACCAGATTCGAACTGGTGATCTCCGCCTTGAGAGGGCGGCGTCCTAAACCGCTAGACGAACGGGCCATATGTAGCAAATGCAATGGCTGGGATGGAGGGAGTCGAACCCCCATTGACGGAACCAGAATCCGCTGTCCTGCCATTAGACGACATCCCAATGACTGCATCGCTGCGCTCGGCTGTGCCTTTGCGCAAGAAAGAAATATACGGGAAGTCTCGCCGTGACGCAAGCCCCAATTTTGACTTTTTTGAAATTCAGTCAAATTGGCCTAATTTAGTCCAACCCGTGAAGGACCTGTGAAGCCAACCGCTGTACACGAAGGGCAAAACACCGCGAGCGGTAGCCGTCAACCGTTGGCAGATTCTACCGTGAAAACGATAGCACCAGGCAACACAATCGAAGTATCAATGATCGCGTAGATATCGAGGCGCCATGGACGAAGAGCTTGATTACCTATGGGAGACCCTGGGCCTCGAGATCACTGCCGACCTTTGGCCCGAACGGGACAAAATTCACCCCACGTTACGCCCCGCCATTACTGTGGTGCAGGCAAAATACCGCCGTGCATCCTTTTTGATCATGCGGGTGTCATGGCACGCGGGACTCCCCGACCTTAAGCGAATCCAGGCAAGCCTCGTCGAGCTGTCCGGCATGCCGACCGTCATATCCGAGGCGCACCTGGAGCAGCGCCAGCGCGAGCGACTGCAACAGCAGCGGATTCCCTTTATCTGCCCCGGCATTCAGGCATATCTGCCCTTTATGGACGAGGAGTACTGGAGCGGCAAGCCCAACAAGCACGTAAAGGTCTACGATCCGCACGAATGGGCACAGCTTGAGGATTAGCGCATATGCCCGCCAGCCGGGATAGTGCGCATGCCCGCCAACCGGAAAGCTCATCCCGGAATTTACGTCCAGAACGGGACGCGCTTTCCCCTAGAGGCCCCAAACGGAAACCGTATCCCAGATTTCGCGCTCAAACTGGGATACGGTTTCCGCTAGCCCCTTCAACCGGAAACTGCGTCCCGGAATCCGAGCTCAAAACGGGACGCACTTTCCGCAGCCACTACAGCAGCACCTCGGTCCAGGTCGCTTCCTTAAACCCAGGAATCGCAAAGTCGTCGCCCACCAGCAGCGGACGCTTGACCAGCATGCCGTCGGTCGCCAGCAGCTCGTAGCACTCCCGATCCGTCATGCCCGCATCCAGACGCGCCTTCAGGCCCAGCTCTCGATATTTCATGCCCGACGAATTAAAGAAGCGCCGCACCGGCAGCCCCGAACGAGCAATCCAGGTCGCAAGCTCATCAGCCGTGGGATTGTCCAAAACGATATCGCGATCGATATACTCTACCCCATGTTCGTCCAGCCATGCCTTGGCCTTCTTGCAGGTCGAGCACTTGGGATATTCAACAAACAATACCGCCATGGGATTTCCTTTCTTAGAGAAAACAGGTGTCTGGAAAACTGCACATCGACGACCACTCGCGATTGCAGCCGTTATTGTAGTCAATGTCGAAGCATAGGCAGTCGCGATGTCTCGTCTTAAGGCTAGCGCCTCGCATGGGCGCCGATCGGCCGAGTCGCATGGCGCACCAACGCCGCTGCCAGCAATACCAACAGCATGGCGGTGACATAGCCCGCAGCATCGAATCCTAAATCGATAACGTCGAAATGCCTGCCGGGAACAAAGATCTTATGCACCTGGTCGCCAACGGAGCAGGCAGCGCAAAAGAGAAACACAGGCACGCAACGGGAACACACACTCCATGGACGCCTGGAAAAGCAGACCACGATCACCGAGGCGAACAATCCGACGAAGAAAAACTCTACGGTATGGGCGACGCGACGGACGTTTGTGCCCACCCACATGCGAATGGAAGCAAGTCGGCCAGACCGGACATTCGAGGCAGCCGAATCGGTGCCCCCAGTCATTCCGTTCTCCGCCTGAGCTTCACCCGTGGCATCGACAGCCTGAACGCTCGCAGCCTGACCCTCCACCACGCGCGCGGTGGACTCGCTCAGCAACGACGTCTGCACTGCGTTTTGCTCCGTCAGCACCCAGATGCCCGCCAGCGTTGCGGCGAACAGAGCGATCGCGGTCCACCCGATTATTATCTTCATGTGCGCCAAAGGCCAACCTCCGTCTTTTTAAATATGAGCGAGTGTAGCCCCAAATGACATCGTCACCGTATCAAAAATTGAATCGCAACAGGAAGCGACAAAGCGACGCAAACCCCTACCCCGCCTCGCGCATCCAGCGATCGAACGTCCCCACGCACACGCCCAGGCACTTTGCTGCCTGGCTGCGGGTAATATCGCCCGCCTCATAGCTATCGCGCACCAGCTCAAACTGAGGAGGGCACGGCTTGCGAGGTCGACCGAAACGGACCCCTCGCGCTCGCGCCGCTGCAATCCCCTCCGCCTGGCGCCGATGGATATTCTCGCGCTCCACCTGCGCCACGTAGCTCAGCAGTTGCAGCACAATATCGGCAATCAGGGCGTTGGTCACATCCGGCGCGCCGCTGGCCCTGGCGCGCGTGTCAAGCAATGGCATGTCCAACACCACAATGGCAACCCCGAGCTCCTTGGTAATGCGTCGCCATTCCTCAAGAATCTCGGAGTAATTACGGCCAAGTCGGTCGATAGAAAGCACCACCAGCACGTCCCCGTCTCCCAGGACGTGTAGCAGCTCGCGATAATGCGGCCGATCGAAGTCCTTGCCGCTCGCATGGTCGGCATAAATATTCGCCGAGCCCACACCATAGGCGCCCAGCGCATCCAGCTGCCGATTAAGATTTTGATCGCGCGAACTCACCCGCGCATAACCGTACACCGTCGCCATCTCATCCCCGCTTTCTTGTAAACCTGCCAAAAAGGGACAGGTTTATTTTGGTAGGTTTTACCTCCCAAATAGCAGGCAAGCGGGCAGCCAGGCAGACGGTAAGGTGGCCACAATTCAAATGCGGAGGGCGGTCCCGAAAGGCCGCCCTCCGCTCCTCCACCATGAGTCGGGATTTGGCTAATGGATAAGCTTGAAGTCCAAGTGCCCACGCGTGGTATTGACACGTGAGACCTCGATAATCACGCGCTGCCCCAGCTCGTAACGGGTGCCTGTGTCGGCGCCCGTCAGAGTAAGCGCGTCCTCGTCGAACTCGAACCACTCGTTGCCCAGGCTCTTAATCGAAACCAAGCCTTCGACCTGCGTCAGGTCCAAGCGCACAAAGAGGCCCATGCTGCTAACCCACGAGACGGTTCCGGCATAGCGCTCGCCCAGGCGATCCTCATAGTACTGGGCAATCTTGATCTTTTGCGTCGCATGGCTGGCGGCATCTGCCGCGCGCTCGGCATCGCTACATGCGCGGCAGATCTGCGGCAGAATGCGCGGCAGCGACTCGCGCCCCTTGCCGATCAGCCACGGCGTACGGACCAAGGCGTCCTTGCCGCCGAGCTGCTCATAGGCCAACTGCAGTTTGAGCACGCGGTGCACCACCAGATCGGGGTAGCGACGGATGGGGCTCGTAAAGTGACAGTAGCACGGCGCGGCGAGCGCAAAGTGGCCCTCATTGCGCGGCTTGTACAGCGCGCGCTGCATGCTGCGCAGAAGCAGCGTGTTAACGAGCGGTGCGTTGGCCGTACCGGCGGCAGCATCAACTGCAGCCTGCAGCTCATCGGGGCTCCCCAGGGCAATACCGGCAGCACGGCGATCGTCGATGATGCCTAGCTGCGCCAGCGCAACGGCGGCACCGTGCAGGCTATCGGGGCTCGGATCCTCATGCACGCGATAGCAGGCCTCGATATCACGGTCTGCCAGCCACTCTGCAACGCACTCGTTGGCGAGCAGCATGGCTTCCTCGATAAGCGACGTGGCACACGAACGCTCACGCGCCACAATCTGCACGGGCACTCCGTCCTCATCCAATAGAGCGCGAATCTCGGCCGTGTCAAAATCGACTGAGCCGCGGGCGCGACGAATACGACGGCGGAGTTCGGCGAGTTCGTTAGCGGCGACAAGGAAATCGCCGAGGTCGACGTTGTAGCCGCGGGCGGCCTCCTCGCACGCAAGACCACGCTCAAGCGCTTCCTCGCGCGAGGTCTCGGCAGCCGCAACATCCTCGGCCGCACCCTCCAGCACCGAATACTCAACCGCGCCGGCACGCACCAGCAGCGCCTCGGCGCCGTCATAGTCCATACGCACACGCGAGCGAATCACGCTGGGGTACGGATCGTAATGCCGCACGCGACCCTGTGCATCGAGCTCAATGTCAACGGTAAACGCAAGACGGTCCTCGTCAGGGCGAAGCGAGCACAGGTCATTAGACAGGCGTTCGGGCAGCATGGGAAGCACGCGATCGGCCAGATACACCGATGTCGTACGATGGCGAGCCTCAAGATCGATATGCCCGTCCCAAGCCACATAGTGTGAAACGTCGGCGATGTGCACACCCAGCTTGTAGCCACCCTCGGGCGTGCGCCCCAACGAAATGGCATCGTCAAAGTCGCGCGCGTCGACTGGGTCGATCGTGATGACAAAGCGGTCGCGCAGATCGCGGCGAAGCGGATCCTTAAGCGCCGCGGACACATCGAGCGAAAGTCCCTCGGCCTCGTCCAGCGCGGCCTCGGGATAGCTATCGGTATAGCCGTAACGCGCCATCACATACTGAACGCCCAAATCGGGTGCGTCATCTCCGCCAATGCGGCGTTCGATCGTCACGGAGCCCGATTCCAGGCGCGTCGGGTAGGTCAAAATGCGCGCGACAACGGCATCACCCGGGCGGACGCCCAGGCGATCCGCCGAGGTATCCTCGGGCAGGATGAAGAAGTCGGCCTTCAGACGCGAATCGAGCGGCTCGATCACACCAAGCGGACCGGCGGTCTGGTACGTGCCCACCACGCTTATGGCTGCACGCTCAACCACGCCCTCGATCACGGCGCGCCGCTCACCGTGCGGGCTGTTCTTAATGCTCACGGCAACGGTATCGCCATCCATGATCTCGCGCTTACCGCGGCCCATGACCTTGTAGTCGCCGTTTTCGGTTACAACGTAGGCGCTATGTTCATGGAGCTGCACGCGCCCGGTCAGGCTCGGACGGCGTTCGCTGCGCACCGGCCCGCGCTTATTGCGAGCTCCACGCTTATGCTTGTTATTGCGCCCCATGGCGCCTCCTAACTATCGATTGCGAACTCCAAAGAGTCTACCCAAATGATTCGCTTTCCTGCCGTCCCCTAGGAATCAAAAACGGGCCGCCCCATAAGAGACGACCCGTTGGAAGGGATGAATTCCAGGCATGCCTACACGCGCAGGTAGCGGCGCATGGCGATGGCAGAACCAAAGAGACCGATAATCACGCCGACAAGAATCAGCGCAGCATAGGTCACCAGGTAGTACTGCATCGGCAGGGCAAACGACATCCAGCCGATGCTCTCCTGCAGACGCGGAATCATCAGATTGCGCAGCAGCTCCAGAACGCCGATGGAAAGCAGCGAGCCCAAAATGGCCTGCAGTACACCCTCGGTGATAAACGGGCCACGAATGAAGCCGTTGCTGGCGCCGACCAGACGCATAATCGCAATCTCGCGACGACGCGCCGTGATGGACAGGCGAATCGTGTTGTTGATAAAGATGAACGCGATAAAGGTCAGAAGGCCAACGAGCACCACGGCGGCAATACGGATGTAGTTGGTCACCTGGAACAGGCGGCTTACTTCCTCCTGGCCATACAGTACGCTCGCGTTGACGTCGCCGTCGTCCGCGATCTTTTGGAAGTCGGCATTCTTCTTGAGCTTCTTGGCCGTGCTCTCGACCTGAGACGGATCGTCCATCTCAATCGCAAACGAGGCGGGCAGCGGGTTCTGGCCGTCGAGCGCGCTCATGGTGGCGTCGGCGTTGCCCGACATCTTGCTCGTATACTCGGCCAGCGCGTCGTCCTTGTCCTTATAGGTCACGGACTTGACGTTATTCCACGTCTTAAGCTCGGCCTCAAAAGCCTGAACATCAGCCTGATCGGCGTCATCACTAATGAACGCGTTGATGACAACCTGATCCTCGACGGTGCCGATCACGGAGTTCAGCATCGCAGAGCCCATGATAAACAGGCCGATGATAAACAGCGAAAGGAAGATCGTGATGACGGCGCCGAGCGAGGTAGTCCAGTTACGGAAGAAGTGGCTGATTGCCTCTTTGAAGGAGTAGCCTACGTTAGTTGGTGCCATAGTTGCCGTAACCTCCCCTCTCCTGGTCGCGGATAACGTGGCCGCCCTCGAGGGCGATCACGCGACGGTGCATGCTATCGACCATCTCGCGGTCGTGCGTGGCGACGATCACGGTGGTGCCGGTGCGGTTAATACGCTCGAGCAGCTTCATGATGCCCAGCGAGATCGCCGGGTCGAGGTTGCCCGTCGGCTCGTCGCAGATCAGCAGCGGCGGACGGTTGACCATAGCGCGGGCGACGGCAACGCGCTGCTGCTCGCCACCGGAAAGCTGGTCGGGCAGCGAGTCCATCTGATCGGCCAGGCCGACCAGACGCAGCACCTCGGGCACCTGGCTGCGAATGACGCCCTTGGGCTTGCCGATGCACTGCAGGGCAAACGCCACGTTTTCGTAGGCGGTCTTTTGCGGCAGAAGCTTAAAGTCCTGGAACACGGCGCCAATCTGGCGGCGCAGGAACGGAACCTTGCGGTTCTTAATCTTCATGAGGTCCTGACCGGCGACCAGGATGCGGCCGCTCGTCGGCTTGACGTCGCGGTTGAGCGTCGACAGCAGCGTGGTCTTACCCGAGCCGGAGTGACCGACCAGGAAGACGAACTCGCCCGGATAGATCTCGATGTTGATGTCGTCGAGTGCAGGCTTGTTGGGCTGTGCCGGATAGATCTTGGTGACATGCTCCATAAGGATGACGGGCTCGACACCGGCCTGCTTGGCCATCTTCTTGCGGCTGGCCTGCGGATCGATGGGCGCAAACACCGACGTAAAATCGGGGTTGTTGAGCGCGTTATCGAGGCTTGCGACCTCGGCGGCCTGATCGCTCTCGACCACCGGGACAGCAGGCTGCGTGGGGTCGGGAATAGCGGCAAAGAGACCGGACTGCGCAGGCTGAGGAGCCGGCGTCGCAGGGGCCAAGGGGTCGGGAATGCCGGCCATGGTAGGCTGCGGCGTGGCGGCACCAGCCTGAGGCTGCTCCACGCGAGCGGTCACGGCCTGAACGGGCTCAAAGCCCGCCGTGCCGGAAAGCGCGACATCGCTGGTGGGATTGTAGGCAAAGGGATCGGATGCCGGCTGTGCCTGACCTGCCGGCTGAGCGGGGGCCTGAGCAACAGGCTGGCCCTCTGAATCCGGAGTGGCGAAACGACTGCCCTGGACGCCTGCCTGCGTCTTGGGGGCATCATCGCCCGCACCGGAGGTACGGAAGTGGTTACCCACTGGTGCTCCTTATCGTCGTGCGTTTAAACTACATGAGCGCTTAGTATTTTAGCAGCATTAGCTTTGCTGCACATAAGAAGCATGGCCGTGTTTGGATCCCTCCGGCCGGACACAGGGTTACTTTCCAAATCGTCCTCGGACATGTCGGAGCCCCCGCTGCGCACTACGTGCGGCGGGGGCTCCTCTGTCCTGCGGATAGATTTGGAAAGTGACCCCGTGTCCGGCCTGCGGTAACTAAGGGGTCGCCGCGTTTTACTTGGTTGCAGCAGCGCTATGCTTGGGGGCTGAATTGCACTTGGCTGGGATGGGCCCTTATCCCAATAGAAATCCTGCTTGATACGACCTCTTTAGAAGTTGCGGTGAAATAGGGACTGTTTGGGGGTGCGGACAGAAAGTTGGACCGTGA
>UQHW01000037.1 GCA_900540935.1 uncultured Collinsella sp.
AGGCCCTTGCGGCCTAGTCGCTATTTAGGGCGTCCAAGATTTGGGGCGCGGTTCACACAAACGTGAGGCGGGCCGTTATCGTTTGAGCAATCATGCAGCGACGTGATGGGGCAAATTAATCCACGCGCTTGTCGCCCATAAAGAAGAGCGCCACCGTACCAGGTCCGGTATGCGAGCCAATCAGAGTACCGATGTCATTGATCTCAATCTTGCCTTTAAGCTGCGGAACCTGTTCCTCAATCAGCGCCGCAACTGCCTCGGCATCCTCGCGGCACGCCGAGTGCGACATGATGCACTTACCCGAATAATCCGCACCGTCCTGCACGTGTGCCATCATGGTCTTGGCCATCTCGGAAATCGCGCGCTTCTTAGTGCGAATCTTCTCACGTGGCGACAGCTTGCCGTCGCAATCGACCGTCATAAGCGGGCAAATCTTAAGCGCCGTGCCGATGATCGCACTCGCAGCCGAAATGCGACCGCCTCGTAGATAGCTCGACAGATCGGTCGAGAAGAACCAGTGGTGCAGGTTGAGTTTGTGCTCCTCGATCCAGGCAGCCGTCTCGTCGAGTGAAGCCCCGCTATCGCGCACGTTGGCGGCATATTCCAGCAACAGGCCAAAGCCCGAAGACGCCGCCAGCGAATCGATGACGCGCACCTTGCCGCCCTGGGGATAGCGATCCGCGAGCATCTGCGCCGCAACGCAGGCCGATCCATACGTGCCCGAAATACCCGACGACAACGCCAGGTGCAGCACGTCTTTACCCTCGGCAACAAACGGCTCCCAAAACTCCTTGTACTCACCCACGCTCACCTGAGACGTCTTGGGCATGGCGCCCGCGGCAATCTGGGCAAAAAACTTGTCCGGCGTAATCGACTGATACAGATCGTCCGTATGGACAACATCGTCGATCTCGTAATGAAAACACACGACAGGGATATTGCGCGACGCAAAGAACTCACGGGTTCGGTCGGCGGCGGATTCACAGGTCAGGACAAAATCACTCATATGAGGCTCCTTACTCATTGCTGCGCAAATTATCGCACAGTGAGCCTACATACGGTACATATGTCCACTATTTACCAAATCGAACCAAAAATAGCGAACATCTTTACCACCATCGTCTCCACCGGCCCCACGCATAAATATCTGAGAAAACACCTTCTGTCGTCTCCACTCAACCGCCATATCCACCTCAACTAAATCGATTTACCAAACCGTTCAGCCGACAATTCAGCCGCCGGCGCAAAATCGAAACAAAAGCGGCGCATACTGATCAACGTTTGACGCTGTTTATCAGTTTTACCAGCCCCATCGGAAGGTGTTTCATGGTCGCATTCGATCGCAACCCGCAAGACTTCAAGTATCTGCGCCTGCTGTTGAGACAGTTCCCCACCGAACAATCCGCGTTTACCGAAATTATCAACCTCTCGGCCATCCTCAACCTACCCAAGGGCACCGAGCATTTTATGAGCGACGTGCATGGCGAGTACGAAGCCTTTATGCACATCCTCAACAACTGCTCGGGCGTCGTGCGCGAGCATGTCGACGAAATTTTTGGCGACACGCTCTCCTTTGACGAAAAGGGCGAGCTGTGCACGCTCATCTACTACCCGCGCGAGAAGATCGACCTGGTCCGCAGCCAGCGCGAGGACTCGCCAACTTGGTACAAGACGATGCTTGACCAGCTCATCATGGTCGCTCGCTCGCTTTCAAGCCGCTACACGCGCTCCAAGGTGCGTAAGGCCATCCCGCGCGACTACGCCTATATCATCGACGAGTTGTTGCACACGCACCCGGACGAGAACAACTATCGCGTGCGCTATCACGAGCGCATCGTGGAGTCCATCCTGGAGACCGCCAGCGCCGACGACTTTATCGAGTCGCTCGCCTCGCTCATCAAGCGCCTGGCCGTCGACCACCTGCACCTGGTGGGCGACATCTTCGACCGCGGCGGCGGCGCGGCCAAGATTATGGACCGTCTGCTCACCTACCATTCACTCGACATCCAGTGGGGCAACCACGACCTACTGTGGATGGGCGCTGCGGCCGGTGAGCCCGCCTGCATCGCCACGGTGTTGCGCAACAACCTACGCTACGACAACTACGAGATCCTGGAGAACAACTACGGCATCTCGCTGCGTGAGCTTGTCGCCTTTGCCGATGCCACCTACACCGCCGGTGAGTCCATCACCCCGCTGATCAAGGCCATCAACGTGCTGCTCTTTAAGCTCGAGGGCCAGATTATCCAGCGCCACCCCGAGTTCGATATGACCGACCGCCTGTTACTCGACAAGATCGACCACGACACCGGCACGGTCACGCTCGCCGACGGCAGCGTGTGGCCGCTCACGACCAACGACTTCCCCACCGTCGACCCGGCGGACCCCTACACGCTCACGTCTCAGGAGCAGCACATCATCGACAAGCTCGTGTCCGAGTTTGTCACCGCCGATCACCTGCATCGCCATATCGATTTCCTCTACACCCACGGCTCGATGTACAAGGTCGCCAACGGCAACCTGCTCTTCCACGGCTGCGTTCCACTCAACGAAGACGGCACCTTCAGCAGCATGAACTGCCTGGGCACCTGGCACGCTGGCCGCGATTATCTCGATTTTTGCGACCACATCGCCCGCCGCGCGTGGCGCGTGGGCGACCGCGATGCCCTCGACTGGATGTGGTACCTGTGGATTGGCTTCAATTCACCCGCCAGCGGACGCCTGGTGCGTACCTTTGAGCGCGCCTATATCGCCGATAAGAGCACCTGGGTCGAGCCGATGGACCCGTACTTTACGCTTACCAAGTCGCCCTCGGTCTGCGATGATATCATGCGCGAGTTTGGCGTCGTGCCTATGGCATGCTCGCCGACCGGCCACATCATCAACGGCCACACGCCCGTTAAAACCACCAAGGGTGAGCAGCCCATCCGCGCCGAGGGCAAGCTACTGGTCATCGATGGCGGCTTCTGCCGCGCTTACCATCCCAAGACGGGCATCGCCGGCTATACGCTCATCTCGAGCTCGCGCGGCTGCCGCCTCAAGTCGCACCGGGCCTTTACGACGGTTGCCGAGGCACTCACGCGCAACGTGGACATCGAGAGCGAGACCAACCGTTTTGACCAAGCAGACCGTCGCCGCATGGTGAGCGACACCGATACTGGCGCCAAGATTCGCAGCCAGATCCAGGACCTGCGCCAGCTGCTCGATGCATATAGAAACGGTGCTATCGAGGAGCGCGCCTAGCACCACCCGCGGGGATTGGCTAAACTTGCTAAGTTTGTCATCCCCGCGGCGCTTCGGCGCCAGCTTAAGGCAGGTACCATGCAAAAGCTCCTTGCGCAGATTATGAAATTTGGCGTCGTCGGTGTCATTGCCACGGTTATCGACTTTGGCATTATGAATCTGCTCCACTACGGTCTGGGCCTCAACATCCTAATCGCCAACACCAGCGGCTTTATCATCTCACTCATCTTTAACTACCTCGCAAGCATGAAATACGTGTTTGCGCACAAGGAAGGCATGAGCCGCCGCCGCGAGTTCATCATCTTTGTCGTGCTGTCCGTGATCGGTTTGGTGCTCAACGATGGCATCGTGCTGGCGCTCAACGCCGGCCTGGGACTCGAGGCCAATATCGCCAAGATCTGTGCCACCGCGCTTGTCATGGTCTACAACTTTGTGACCCGAAAAATCTTCCTGGAGGGCGACGAGACAAAATAGCTCGAAACCCCTGTAGCATTACGGCGCCCACGGACGACGCGCACTCAGCGCAGTATCGTCCGTGGGTGTCGCTCGTTTACGGGCAAATTTTCAACGTTTGCGGATTAGCTCTTGAAAATTTGGCGAGTTCATATAGTTCTTGGCAAAGACCTTACGTTTCCCTTGTAAAAGCTCTAAAGTATCCTCTGCTCGATTCATCAACGCATTGGATGTGATTACGTGCGCAAGGCGCTGGCACAACCTCATACCAAGCAGTTCCTCAAGTTTGCCGTCGTGGGTCTTATCTCCTTTGGCATCGACTGGGGCATGCTCATTGCGCTCGTCGAGCTGTTCCACCTCGACTTTTTGATGAGCACCACGGTTTCGTTTATCACGTCCGTCGTGGTCAACTACTGGCTCAGCATGAAGTACGTGTTCGACCACCGCGAAGGCATGAGCCGCAAGCGCGAGTTCACGATCTTCACCATCCTGTCGGTGATCGGCCTGGGCCTCAACGACCTGTACATGTTTGTGGGCGTCACGTTTTTGAGCATCGGCTACCAGGCCATGAAGGCCATCGCCACATTCCTCGTCACCTGGTACAACTACTTCAGCCGCCGCTTCTTCCTCGAGGGCGCACGGTCGTAGTCGATTCACTATTTGCTTGAATGTATAACCGGTTGGAATTCCCGTTCCAACCGGTTTTTTGTTTGCCGAGAGACCCGGCGATCCAGTCCCATTCGCATGAAAAACGGGCGGCTCGGATGTTGGTCCGAACCGCCCGTCTGGCGCGCTATGTCGAGGCCTCTAGTCTGTAACGTAATACCAGACTACGTTGTCGCCGTTTGAGAGAACGTAGTTACTACAGGCCGTCATGGGCGTTGTGCCGTTGACGGAATACATCCAGCCGCTCGTGCCGCCGTACTGTTTCTCGGCCAAACCACCAATCGCAGAAACATACGTGCCGTACGATGAGCCGTGTGCGTTGACAGAAAGGCCCAGCGCGCACAGGGCATCGTAGACGGTAGCACCTTCGTTAAAGGTAAAGGTGCCACCAGAGGACACAGGATTGTCCACAGCGCTCGATGTGACCGAAACCGTCACCGTAACGTAGTTGGACTCCTGTGAGCCGCTCTGGCCGCCCGAGGAGGCGTTTCCACCATTAGAGGATGAGGCTCCATCAGACGACTGGCCACCGCCCGAAGAAGCACCGCCAGACGCATTGGAAGTATCACTGGCTCCCGTATTTTGGGCAGCGGATTTATCGCCAGACTTCTTGCCGCCCCGGTCCTCGGACTTCTTGCTATCCGAGTTTTTGTCCGATTCCTTGTTTGAAGACTCGGAATCGTCCTTGTCGTCGTTCGAACCCTTGGACTCATCTTTTGCGTCATTCGATGACTTGGAATCCTTGGAACTGGCCTCGCCCGAAGTCGTAGTCGAGCCAGACGCCTTGGTGTCCTTGGTGACGACGCTCTCCCCCGTCACGGTCTGAATGATCCAGTCGATGGACCAGGCACCGCTTGTGGAAGGATGGACGAAACCCAGCGAGACGACGATCAGAATGGTGCATGCAGCAGTCAGAACGCCGAGGAGCGCCTTGCGACGAGAGGTGGACGCCGCCGAAGCGGTGCCCTTTTGCTTTGGATCATCGAGCTGGATAAACGAGGAGTCGGGCTGTTGCCCGCTGGTCTCCTTGGGCTTATCGGGCATTACCGTCACCCTTGCCGCGCTTGGTCAGCACGAAGACGGCGATGAGCGCGAGGCCAATCACGCCGGCGGCGATGCCAACGATGGCGAGCGGATTGGTGCCAGTCTCCGGCTCGGAAGCACTAGAGGACTTCTTAGCAGTGGTCGTGGAAACAGCACCCGTATCGGACTTGGAATCGGACTTCTTGTCGGACGTGCCGTCCTTCCTGTCAGACTTCTTGTCAGACTTCTTCTCGTCCTTCTTATCGGACTTATCGGAGTCCTTCTTGTCGGACTTGTTGTCCCTGGTCTCGGTCTTGGTCGACACCGTCGTCTTGGTCACCGGCTTCTGGCCCGGGGCAATAACGCCGCCCTTCGAGCCGGAGCCAGAACCAGCGCCAGCGCCAGTGCCGGAACCAGTACCGGTACTAGAACCGCCGCCGCCATTCGAACCAACGCCACCGTTGCCACCATTAGCGCCAGAACCGCCATTACCGCCAGGGTTAACGGCATTCTTGGTCCACTTGGCATACAACGTCAGGTCGGCCGTCACCGGCGTACTGAAGTCATACGCCTGCGCGCAAGTCTCATCGGTATACCAACCGCCGAAAGTGTAGCCATCGCGCGTCGGATCGGCTGGCTTGACCAGCTTGCCATCGGCCGTAGCAACAAACTTAGTATTGCAAGCAGACCCGCCGTTGGAATTAAAGACAACCGTCCAAGACTCAACGGCCCCAAGCTTGAACAGCGTGCCCGAGTCATTGATGTAGTACAGGTTGCCAGATGCATCGGCAATGACCGGAGAGTCACAGTGCTGGTAATGGCCAGCCGCATCATAAATCTGCGTCGCCTCTGCATCACCGAGCGTATAGCGATACACGCCACCACCAGCAGAGTAGTTGACGTAATCCTTGCTATCCGCGCTGTTAACGGTGAAGTACACATAGGTCTTGCCACCCTGAACACTCACCAGCGGAGTAGCAGCAATACCGTTAAATCCGGCCGGCAGTTCTTTACCGTCAGCAGCGGTGACCATCGTGGTCTTACCGGTCTTCAGATTATAGAGAGCCAGAGCAGAGCCAGTAGCCGTCTGTCCGCCGACAATCAAGTTTTCGCCAGCCACCGCCGGTGCGCTCATGTTATTAGTAAGACCCAGGTCGACCGTCTTCTGCTCGCTCAGTACGCCCTTCGCCGAAAGCGAAATCACATGGAGCTTTCCATCGTGCGTCATCTGATAGAAGGTGGAACCATTGGACGGATCGGCGACACAGTCGGCGTTCGCGAGAGCGCCGAGCTTCATGGTCGAAACGACATCGCCCGTCGTCTTATCAATGCACTTAAGCGTGCCCGCGCTCGTAGGAACGATGGCATACTTATCCGTCAAAGCCGCACCAGTCCAGTAATAACCCTCGGAAGCGTCAATGTTCTGCCAAGAAACTTCGCCCGTGGCAATCTTAATGCGCATAAAGGAGCCGTTGCCGTAGGTCGCGTTGTAATTCTCGTCATACGAAATATCGACCGTACCAACATAGACGTACTCGCCGTCCGAAACGACGGTGCAGGAGCTCTGCGTCAAGTCCGTCAAACCGGGCGTCAGCCACTTGCAGATCAGCTTGTCTGCAGTAATCGCCTGGACCGCACCGCCGTTGAGCGGAACGATGATAAGGCCATTGGTGTAGATCGGACGAGAGGTATAACTCACCTTGGAGGCAAGCGGCGCAGAGGCAACCTTTTTGCCCGTGGACGAATCGATCTTAATGAGCTCGTTCTCGGTCGCGATGTACACAAAGCCGTTAGCGATGACAGGCTCGCTGCAGTTGGCATACTGCTGACCAGACTCGGCCTTCCAATCGAAGGCCCACTTAAGACCGGCGGCCTGCGCAGGCGTCTTGGCATCCGTTACGGTCGAACCGTTGCCACTGTTGCCGTAGCCGGCCCACTCGGCATCCCAATCAGGAGTCGTCGCGCTCGGGTCCACGACAATCTTGTCGGGATCGGGCATGGCCGAATCGTCGGTGGTATAGGCAAGCGTAACCTTATCGCCGCTCTTGAGCGTAATCTGATTGGCGCAGAGTAAGGAGGGCTCTCCGTTGATATACAGGTGCCAATATTTATTGGTCGCAGCATCCCAGGCATACGGCTTGTGATCGAACGGCGAGTTGATGGAATTGAGGAACCAGTACTCACCACTCTGGGAGCCGTTGTACGTAACGCCCTTGGCCTTCAGGACCGTCTCAATAAGGTTCTGAGCCGTAGAGCCCTCGGGCAGGGAAACATTGCTTGCCGAGCCCCAGCGAGTATTGTTGCCGTTGACATCGGGACCGATAACATCGACAGACCCAAGAACCTGGCCAGGAAGGGCATCGGCGTCAGCACCATACATAAAGGTGACGGCATCGCCCTCTTGGAGCTCATAGGCACCGGCGCCAACGTCGGCGAACTTGCCATTTACATAGAAGCGCCAATAGCTATTAGTCGCAGCATCCCAGCCATAGGACTTACTATCGAACGGCGAAGTAATGCCGTTGAGGAACCAGCCCCAAGACGATTCGCCAGCATCGAGAGTAAGACCGGTCTGCTCAAGGAGATCCTTGGCAGTAGAGCCCGCCTTGAGACTCGTCTGGCCCGTCGAAGCCCAAACCTGCTGCTTGCCGTCCTTGTCCTTACCAAGGACCTGAACGGAAGCATGGACGGAATCGGACGGCAACTTATCGCCCCAGCCACCGTAGAACCACGTAACGGTATCGCCAGCATGAATGGTGACATTGTCTGCCGTGTAGTCGCTCGACTTGCCGTTGATGAACAGCTGCCAATAGGTCGAATAATCTTGGGGCGTACCCAGCTCAACACCGTTGTACTTAAGGCTCAGAATGAAGGAGCCAGCAGCAACGGCGTCGATGTCATTCGCCTCAAGCGCGACCTTCGTAAGGTCAAGTGCGCTCGAACCGGACGTCACCACATACTGCGCGTTATCGACCCAAGTCTGAGTCTTGCCCTGGGCATCGCGACCAATGACGGTCACATTTGCGGCAACCTGGTCCTTAACGACAGGGGACGCGCTACCAGCCGTATAGGCAAACTCAACCTTCTGCCCCTGGGTGAGCTTAACGCTGCTCGCGCCAACCGAGGAAGACGCACCGTCGACGAACAGCTGCCAGAAGGCATAAGTCGTCGGATCGAAGGCAAGCGTACGGCCATCGCTCGGGGATGTGATGCTTTTGAGGTAGAAACCGTATGCCGTGTTCGGATCGTAGTCTGCCTTGAAGCCCGTCTTCTGCTGCAGCTTAACGAAGGCATCCGCAGCCGTCGCGCCCTCGTCGAGCTTGAGCTGCGTGGGTGCCACCCAGGTCTGAGCCTTGCCGTCGGCATCGGTGCCGATAATCGAGAACGAGACCTCGACTTGCTTCTTGGCGACATCGCCGGTTTCTGTCGGGTTCTCTGTCTGAACGGCAGCCGCGGCGGCAGATCCTGCTTGGCCAGCGGATGCCGCTGAAGACTGCTCGCTCGCGGCAGGGCTCTCCCCCGTCGCCGAGCCTTCGTCGCCAGTTGCTGCCTTTGATGCGGCGGCACTAGCTGCAGGCGCGCTCCCAGAATCCGAAACCTCGGCGCCGCTCTGCTCAGCGGCACCGCCCGCAAGCGCTGCGTCCTCGCCCGGCGTCGTAGCCTGAGCCACAGCCTCGGCAATGCCCTCGGCGCCCTCGGCCCACAGCTGAGCCGGCGTGGTGCTGAAGGCCATCGCGAAGGCCAGGAATGCCACCAGGCAGCGCTTTGCCACGCCGCGCGCGATTACGCCACGGCGACGAAGCGAGGCACGCTGGCACTCGTCCTCAAACATATCCATTTGTCTCCTATTGTCTGTACTTGGAGCGTTGCCTTGAAGCTGCCCCACGTCATCGCGCATGTTGCGCCCGAGTTCCCCCATCGGGGTCCCCCTTCCCTCCAGAGCCCTATGCACACCGGCGGCATACGCCGCAGCCGCATGCAAGATGGGAGGCGATCCGACTTAACCTTAACGGCTCAGGCGCGCCGTCCGATCTGCGACGCGAACATCCCGAGCCAAGAGGAATTACGGTTACTGGTACAGCCGGGGACTTGCACCCCGATTCCCCCAAACGCGCAGGAAAACCGCGCATTCGTGCGTCTCCGCACCACCATCTAGGCCATCGATTAAAACCGTCAATATGCTATCACGCAAAAGGGCCTCGCACGCAGGCGAAGCCCAAGGTAAAAGCTATTGTTTGCGAAAGGAAAATGCGGTGACGGTCGCAGCCTCTAGCGCTTGCCGCCGTGGCTGTTGAGCCAGATATTGCGGCCCAGCATAAGCGCCAGCACCAGCGCGCTCACGTAGCCCATAAAGCCAATGACCGGGATACCAAACACAACCGGCTCGATGCGCGCGTAGTACACCACCGACGAACCGATAAACAAGCCGGCGATAACAATAGCCATCGACATGCGGTCGATAATTCCACCCAGCTGTCGCAGCGCCTTATCGCTGCTCATGATCTGCGTGTTCACCTTAAGCTGGCCGCGTGTGAGCATGCGCGAAGCCAAGCCCAGATACTCGGCCGCCTCGAGCGAGCCCTTCGCCGCGCGATAACTGCTCGCTGCAAAGTCGCGGCTCATCTCGCGCATGCGGGCGTAGGTGCTCTTCTCGTTTTTGATGTGCGTCTGGATGATCTGGATCATGTTGACGTTGGGCATGTACTCGGTCAACAGGCCCTCGAGCGTCACCATGCCGCGGGCGAACATCGTCACCACGCTCGGCAGCTCAACGTCATTTTTGCGCGCGAGGTTTAACAGCGAAGTCAAAAACTCGCCGATATCTAGGTCCTTAAGGTCAAGGCCCGCAAAGTCAGCCACGATAAAGTCCAAATCGGACAAAAAGGCCGAATGATCGAGCTCAGCCGAGTCGCCACGCGTCACGGCGAAGCGCATGAGCGAATCCTTGAGCTTGGGCACGTCGCCCTCGGCCACGGCGAAAATCAAGTCCTTGACGATACCGCGGTCGTGGCTCGACAAGCGTCCGACCATACCCAAGTCGATAAAGTAAACGATACCGTCTTTGAGGATGATGTTTCCCGCATGCGGGTCAGCATGGAAAAAGCCGTCATCAAGCACCTGCGTCGAGTAGTCCTCGACGATTGCGGCACCGATCTTTTCCAAGTCATAGCCCTCGGCCACCAAGCGTTCAGGATCGGCGATCGAAATGCCGTCGACGTAGTCCATAACCACCACGTGTTCGGTGCACAGGTCCAGATAGGATTTAGGGCACGTCACGCCATGAACGCTCTTATGGAACTCGTAGAAGTCGTTGAGGTTTTTGGCCTCGGCCAAAAAGTTGGTCTCCTCGCGAAACGAGGTCCACAGCTCCTCGACCACGCCGTGCAGGTCAACGAATTGATCGGTGTTGACGAACTTGGAAACGATACGCACCACCGAGCGGATGATATCGATGTCCTGCGCCATAACCTGCTGCGCACCGGGGCGCTGCACCTTGACGGCCACGTCCTCGCCCGTCACCAGACGAGCGCGGTGCACCTGCGCGAGCGACGCGCTACCGAGCGGGTTGGGGTCGATCGCATCGAACATCTCCCCCAGGCGCAGGCCGTATTCTTCTTCCAGACAGCTGAGTACGACCTCGTACGGCACCGGCTCCACGTCGGAGCGCAGACGACGCAGCTCGTCGCAAAAGCGCTGCGGCAGAATCTCGGACCGGTTGGCCAAAATCTGCCCCATCTTGACGAACATGGGGCCGAGTTCCTCGAGCAGGCGGCGCAAACGAACCGGCGTGAGGTTATCCCACACGCGGTACTTTTTGACCAGGCGTACAATCTGCCCAATGCGTTCGCGACGACCCGCCGGCGTGAGCTGGTATTCCTCGTCCGGCGCCATCGCGTCGGGCTCCTCGGGCACCATATCGACGGCGCGCGGCTTCTTGCGAGCGCCCGAGACGGCGGCGTCGACCTCATCGACAACCGCCGCCTCGTCACCCAAGGGATCTAGATTGTTGTAATCGGTGGTGGAATCTGCCATCTGCGCTGCTACTCGGCCTCTTCGGTATCCTTCGCATCGTCGGGCTCAACGGACTCGACGGGCACCGAGGTCACGTTGTCCTCGACCGAATCGACGATGTCGCGCACATGGGCCAGGAAGGCAGTGCGCTCGGGAGCGGTCATGACGCGGACGCGGGCAAGGATAAGCTCGTCAAGCACGCGCTGGGCCGCGGTCTCGCCCTGCATGCCCAGACGCTCGGTCAGGTCGGAGATGGTGCCACCGGCCTGCTCGAACATATCGGACACGCTGCGGGCGATATCGGGGGTGGCGGTGTCCTTGCGGACCTGCTCGCCCTTGGTGTTAAGGTCGTCGAGGACCTTCTTGCCGCCTTCGACAGCAACGGCGGCAGCGCCAAAGCCAACGTTGATGGCGCCGTTAACAAGCTGATCGAGTTTCATAACCATGGTTGTCTCCAATCATAAACAACTGCATTGGCGTTCTTGTACCCAAGATCGAGTGAAAGCGACAAAGCGTTTTAGCGCTATTCGATCGACGGGAAATCCCTACCTCACGTTGTCGTTCATCGCGAAAGAGTTCTTCATGGCGCAGCTCGTGGTGTAGAGCACCTTGCCCAGTAGAGCATCGGTCTCCACACGAACACACTCGGCAAAGGCCTCATTGGCGCGTGCAAGCTCGGCAGGCACCTCGGCCTCAGGCAGAGCGGCTACGGTAGCATCGACGTCATGGATCTGCTTGTGGCCCATGCCACCGACCTTCTCCTGGTAGTCCTCCACAGCGCGGCCGCACTCATGGAAACGGACGTCAGCCAGGGCGCCGATCAGGCGGTTGGCCCAGTAGAAGTTTTCGGACGTCACGCGAGCCTGCGTGTCGGCATAGTACTCGGGCATGGTCTCGACGTTGGCGTACAGCGGAACCAGCGCGTTAAACGAGTTGGAACCAAAGGCCATCCACTGCACGGCGCGATACGCCGGCTGCGCATAGGGGCGCAGCTGCAGCACGGCAAGCTGGCTGTTGCGGTTGATGCCGATGGGACGATAGGCACCACGCGTGGCGGGCGTGCCCTTGCTGCCGTAGCAGTCGTACTCCGTACCCTGGTAGTGGCTCGAAAGCACGTACTTGATATCCTCGATGGTCACCTTGCGCTCGGGCACGCGGCTCCAGGGGATATCGTCGCTCTCGGGCGTGTAGTCGGCGTCGGGGCCGTCCCACACATCGCTGGGGTTGAGGCAGCGCTGCATGTACCAGGCGCGCGGCGTGTTGTAAACGTGGTCGCTGTCACTGTGCGAGCCAAAGGCCTCGCGCGGGTTAAAGACCGCGGCGGGACCGTCGCCCTTAACACCCAGCGTAAGGTCCAGATGCCACTCGGCCATCCAGGAGCGCAGGTCGGCGGAGCACATGTGGTCGGCCTGGGCGCCCTCGGCATCGTCCAGGTCAAAGCTATCGATACCCAGCTGGTTGGGCATGGTCACATAGGCGTCGTCGGGCACGCGCTTGGCGATCCAGTGGTGGCCGCCGATGGTCTCGAGCCACCAGATCTCGTCAACGTCACTAAAGGCGATGCCGTTGTTCTCGTAAGTGCCGTAGCGCTCGAGCAGGTCGCCCAGGACACGCACGCCGTCGCGGGCGGACTTGGCATACGGCAGCACCAGGGTCACCATGTCCTCCTCGCCCAGGCCACCGGGCTGCGCCGGAACATAGCCGTCCTCGCCCTCGTTACCCTTGGCGGGCACGTAGTCCACGAGCGGATCGGCGCCGCGGACGCGCTCGTTGGTGGTAAGCGTCTCGGTTGCGGACATGCCAACATTGAGCTCATTGAAGCCGGCCTCGGCCCAAATGCCATGACCCGGGACAACGTCGGGGACGCTTGTGTAACGCATGGGATTGTCGGGCAGTTCAACGGTCAGGTGGCTCAGGACACTCGTGTAGACACGCGGCTGCTCGTCGGGATGCACTACGCGCATGCGCTTGGGCTCAAACACCCCGTTGGACGAGTCCTCATTGCGGGCAACCAGCGTCGACCCGTCGTAGCTCGCGTTCTTACCAACCAAAATCGTTGTGCACGGCATGCGCATCCTCCTTGAGCGAAGAAATCAAACGGTACCAGTGTATCGCTTCGGCGCAAAAAGGGCGAAACCGCCGCCCCGGCAGCCCCTGTGGGCAAAAAACGCCTATTTCGATGCGCGCTCCGCCGCCTCGATCACGTGCTTGGCGAGAATCGCGGTGGTCACAGCCCCCACGCCGCCCGGCACCGGAGTAATTGCGCCAACGATCGGTTCCGCAGCATCAAAATCGACATCACCGACCAGCTTGCCAGCGGCCTCGTCCCAGTTAATGCCCACATCGATGATCGTCTGGCCCTCGCGAACCGCATCCGCGCCAATCGTACGTGCGCGTCCAACGGCCGCAACCACAATATCAGCCGCACGGCACTCGGCAGCCAAGTCGCGCGTATGCGTATGGCACGTCGTCACCGTGGCATTGCGAGCCGTAAGCATGGCGGCAACGGGACGGCCAATCACGAGCGACCGACCGACGACCGCGACCTTGGCCCCATCCAGCTCAACGCTGTAATGGTCCAGCAACGCCAACACGGCTTCTGCCGTGCAAGGAGCAAAGCCCTCGCCTCGCCCCGAAAGCGTGGCGAGCAGCGAGGCCGGCGTCATGGAGTCAACATCCTTGGCGGGCTCGAGTGCCGCGGCAACTGCATCCCCGTCAAGCCCAGCGGGCAACGGACGAAACATCAGGCAGCCGTGAACAGCGGGGTCGGCATTGATGTCCTTAATAGCCGCCAACAGCTCGTCCTGCGAAACATCGGCGGGAAGCAAAACGCGGCGAGCCTCAATGCCAATCTTCTCGCAGCGCTTGAGGGCGCCGCGCTCGTAGGACAGGTCGTCCTCGCGCTCGCCCACACGCACGATGGCCAGCGTCGGCACGATGCCCTGTTCGCGCAGGGCGGCGCAATGAGCGGCAAGTTCCTCGGTTAACGCACGGGCAACGGGAGCACCCTTGAGCAGCTCGGCCATGGCTATCCCCTCTTCCTTGCGGCGTCAGCAGCACGGCGCGCCAGTGCATCGGCGCGCGGCAACCACGTATCCAGCAGTTCATCGCACGCCGCCTCGAGTTCCTCGGCGCGCACCCGGTCTTTCATAGATGTGGTATTGGCAAAGAGCGTCAGGCTCGCGCCTTGCATGGCGGCGCGGCAGAACACGGCACCGCATGCCACGTCGGACAGCAACTGGCGCGAACCCTTGTCGGCCATGTCCTCGAGCAGCGCCAGCGCGCGCCCGCAGGCATCCATGATCCGGTACGGCGGCATGGCCGCCACGCGCAACGCGTCCTGAATCGCCGCGGGTCGAGCCGGGTCCTCGCGCGGAATGCCATACGATGCGGACACCTGGCCGTATGCACGAACATCCTCGGCAACCAGACCCACTAGTTCCTGCGCCAACTCGTCTGCCTGGGCAAATGCACGCGTCAGATCGTCCGCCCGATCGCTAAGCGCGGGATTGGTCGCCCCGTAGCGAGCAACCATCCCGCAAAGCGAGGCGCCCAGCGCGCCCACAAAGGCGCTCGCGCTACCGCCGCCGGGAACCGGCTCGCGCGCGGCCAGCGCCTCGGCAAACCCACGGCAGGTCTTGTCCATCATCTCTTGGCTCATACGTATGCACCTTCAAGTCATATAGATCGGTCGGGCGGCAACCGCCGACCAACCGCATCAAACACGTAATGATGCTAAGTCTAGCCCATAAGCACATGAGCGTCAGCACACCTGGCCATCGCGGATTTCTATGACGAACGATAGGCGTCGGCGCCGCAAACATGGGACACATGGCCCACCTTTCGAGACTCCCGAACGGCACAAACTGGGGCATATCTATAAACAAGGAACCTGTTGGGGCAACGCCCGCGTACACGCACCCCTTTAAAACAACGGACACCTCACCCCGGGGAGGGCCGACAGCACCAGCCCTCCCCTCTTTTGCGCCCGAACATATTGCCACTTAACGGCGCAAATCCGGCACCCAGAATGGGACACATGGCCCACCCTAGCGAGCCGTCCGCGCGTACAGTAAAGGCAGGTAATCCATGGGCGGTTACAGATCGAGGAGGACACGACCATGAAAAAGAAGGCCTTTGCGATTCTCACCCTCTGCATCAGTCTCTTTGCCGCAGTTGCCCTGGTGGGTTGTGGCGGAAGCGGTGGCGCTACCGGCAGTGGCGGTGGCGGCGGAGCAGAAAAGCCAGCCGTGGATATGAGGACCGACTTCATCTGGTTTAAGGTCGAGGTCCCCGAGGGCGTCGAGGTCACCGACGTCGCAGGCGATACCGCCGACAGGGCCCAGTTTAAGTTCACCGAGAGCGAGCACGCCAGCGATCGCTTCATCCCCGTCTTCGACTCTGACAAGAACGCCGACGAGCTGTTCGACTACGAGGCAAAGTGGAATGCCAGCTTTGAATGGACCGAGAATGACCCCGTCAAGTACAACGGCAAGACTTGGCGCAACGCTTCCTATACACACTCGGGCGGCGTGACGACTGAGTACTTCACCGAAGCAGGCGGCGGCAGCGTCTACGTGCGCATCGACAATGTCGAGGAGCACAAGGATGCCGTCGAAACCATGATGAAGTCTCTGGAATTTGCCGATGATATCGCCAAGGCCAAGACCGAGGCCATGGATGTTAAGCTCGACGATATCGAGATTAAGCGCTAAGCGACTCGCGAGCGCAACGAAAAACACGAGCGCAGTGCCAACAAGCGGCGGTGCCCCAGCGCTTCGTACTAAGGGAGGGCCGGTAAACCGACCCTCCTTTTCTTATGCCGGTAGCCGACGAACGCAGGATGCCGGACGCCGGAACCACCCCAAATGTGGCAACGGTACGAAAACGGCAAGCACCCCAACACGTCCACCCGCCGATTTATAGCGCCGCGCACACAATTTAAGCCGACACCTTTAAACATCCGGGCAGTATAGTGACCAAAATGAGTGCATAACCGCACCCTGCGAATGGAGGAGTTATGACCGAACACCACGCCATCAGTCGTCGAGCATTTACGCTGGGCCTAGGACTTGCGGCGTTGTCGCCGCTTGCAAGCCTGCCCGAAACCGCGGGATTGGGCCTTCCCATGCGCGCGGCATTTGCAGAAGACACGCCCACATCGGCGGCCACCCTCGACAAGTTCGTCATTCGCCTTCGCCCCGCGGGCTATTTTCGCACCGCGAGCGTCAACGAAGACGGCAACGTCATCGGCAACGTCTGCCACCTGTTTAATGACGGCACGTCCAGCAAGCTCATCCTTGAGAACGTAACGACCAAGAATGACGATACAAACTGGTATGCTATCCGCACCTTGCTCAATTTCGAAGAGCACAAGAAGACGGGCTACAGCATTTGGTCGGTCGATGGCGACTCGGACAAAGATGGAAAGGTCATCCACGTATGGAGTGGCGAGCATGACGGCAAGGCCAGTCGCTCTTTTGCGTTCAAGCGTCAATCAAACGGTACCTATATCATCCGAGACCGCACGGTCGAGAAAGAAACCGAGAAAAAAGACATTAAGTACCTGGCCATAGAAAAGGACGGCAAAGACCAGGACAACAATAAGATCTGCCATAAGAGTAAGAGCATTCCGTGGGAGCTCGAGCTTGTCGGCTACAGCATGGACAAGACCAATGCCACAGTTAGCAGCATCGACTGGACCACGTATAGCAGCTACGTCGACGGACCATGCTGGATGAAATACGTCGACGGCAACAAATACCTCGACGAGCTGAGCATCCCGGGCACGCATGATTCAAGCACCTGCAGCGTCGACAACGACACCGAGCCCCAAACCTCGCTTGCAAAGTGCCAGCAGGATTACATCCCCACGCAGTTGCTCGAAGGCATTCGCTATTTTGATATCCGACTTGGAAAGAACAACGATAAAGGCGACCCCGGCATCGACCATGGAATATGCTACTTGCTCAAAAAAGACGGGGGCTTTATACATCTCTCCGATGTCATCGGTTACTTCAAAACATTTTTGAACGAAAACCCGTCAGAAGCGCTCATCATGCTGGTGTCACGAGGCAACGACGAAGCTACCGACGAAAGCATTACGACGGCTTTCGCCAATGTTATGGACAATAACTCCGATCTGTTCTATACGTCGAGCCATGTCCCCACACTGAACGAGGTGCGCGGAAAGATCGTCCTGCTGCGTCGATTTAAACTCGCCGGCGACAGCGTAGACGGCCACACGTGGGGCCTCGACCTCACCGAATGGGATGACAAGATCAAGGCGCATTCCGGAAAGTCCATGTGCCTCGTGAAATACGAGCAAGGCTTTGAGGCTGCGGGCAATACGGGCGACAAAGAGCCCTATAGCACAGCGGTATATGCCCAAGACCATTACAACTGCACGGGATCCAGTAAGATCGACTGGGTCGATATGGCCCTGAAGGCAGCGTCCGAGTTCGAGCGCAGCACCGTAGATATCACTGCCGCGGACGGGACAACGGTGCAGGCAACGGAGCGCTGCTGGTTTATCAACTACACTAGCTGCACGCAAAACAACCCTTTTACCGCAGCGCGAGTGGTCGACGAGCATCTGTACAAGAGCCCGTACATCAATCCCAGCGGCACCGGGGATACAAAGTCAGATTACCTCAAGCACATTGGCATCATCGCATCCGACTTTGTTGATGCGGCGCTGGCCCGGAGCATCTATCAGCGCAATTACGATACGGAGCACAAGCAGACGGCTTCGTACTATCTCCCGTACTATCTCCCGACCCGCATGCGCATGACGTACGGCGACTCGCTGAGCGATGCCTCGCTCCAGGATGGCAAGACCGTTGGCGAGGGTCATTTCCGCCTTGCCGACAGCAGCAAAGCGCTCAACGCGACAGCTTCGGGCGATGCGTTTGACATCAAATATGTGGATGTCGACGCCCTGGGCAACGAGACCGTTACGGGGCTGCAGGGCTCTGTGCCCATCGATATCGATCGACGCGCGCTGACGCCCCATTTTGAGGGACTCGAAGGCCTTAAGGCCGGCGAAGACGTGCGCGCCAAGATTGCGGCATCACTCGAGGGCAAGCTCGAAACCGATGCCTGCACGGCCCAGCTCGAGTTTGCGCACGACGCGAACGGCGCTCCGGGCACGGCAATGGCCGAGGGCGAAACATTTGCCGCAGGGACGTACTGGGTGCGCGCGAAAGGCCTTTTGGGCGACGCGGAACAAAACTACATACTCGCCAGCGATGGAGCCGTAAGCTTTACCGTAGCGGCCTCGGGCAGTGCAGGCGGCACGGACGGTGGCACGGGTTCCAACGCAGGCAGCGCCGACAAGAACGGCAAGGGCAACAAGAGCAAGGGCTCGGGCGGAAAACTCGCCGGCACGGGCGACGGCTCTGGCATCGCCGCCGGGCTCGCCGCTGCCGCCGTGGCGACGACGGTCGCCGGCGCAGCAATGCTTGCCAATGGCCGCGAAAGCGCTGGGGACGACAGCGAATAGGCAAGCCCGCCTTTTAGACACATCGACTCAATCGGGGGCGCAGGACACCGTTCTGTGCCCCCGATTTTTACCTTGGCCCGAACGCCGCCATGGGCTACATCACCATGTTCAGCGCGTTAACAAACTCCTGGGCCTTCGCACGACTGCTCAGACTAAAGACGCAAGCGGTTAACAGTCGATTGCGCAGGAAAACGTCGCGACCCTTGATCCTGTTAACGCCCGTGATGTCCTTAAGGTAGACAATCTCGATATGCTTGCCGCCGAAAGTACCCTTCTTGAGCACCTCGATGCGGTTAGGGTAGATCTTGACGTCTTTAAACCTGCCCGAACCTTTGTCCTGGAACAGCAAGGTGTTGTTGTCCATGCGTGTCACTCCCATGGGGTTCGCTAAAACTGCCTCTATGGTCACATTTTAGTCACTTCGGGAATCCTGCACGAAGGCGCTAGGCGACATTGAAATTCGAGTCCGCGCGAGGCTTTCTTTAGAAATTTTATATCTAATTTTCGATTATCCGCATAAACACTATACTTTCAAGTATTT
>UQHW01000038.1 GCA_900540935.1 uncultured Collinsella sp.
CGCATAAAGAAAGCCTCCCATTTCTCATGTCCAAGAAATGGGAGGCAGTTCACAATGTCATGCCCGGGCTATTCAAGCAGGATAAACTCAACCAAGTTAACCCCGCAGGTCGTCTAAGGGGTCAAAGTGCCGCAGATTGCCACGAAAGAGGAGCGAAGCGTACTTAAGGTACGCGAGCGACGATTGAGCGGCAAGGTGCGGTGCTTTGGTCCCCTTAGACCAACTTTCCAAGACAGTGATCGATCATATGCTGAATCATCTGTGCCTCAAAGCCCGCGTAGTCGCGGCGGCACTCCTTCATCTTGCCGTCGACGATCTGGTCAAAGGCAACCTTGCACTTGATGTAGCGCGTGGACTTGGTGACCTCCTCGTGCGTCAGGCAGCTCTCCTCCATCTTGCTGGCGCCCAGGCCAAACACCAGACGGGGGTTGTAAAGCACGTGGGGCTCACCGGCGTCGTCCAGATAGACGCAGACCTTCTTGGTGACGCCGATCTGGTTGGCGGCCAAGCAGCCGGCATCATCGAGCGACTTGATGGTATCAATCAGATCCTGAGCGACCGACTCGTCCTCGACAGTCGCAACCTCGCAACGCTGAGACAGGATAGCCTCGTCGCGGCAGAGCTCTTTAATCATACGTTCCTCCATAGGGGTCGTTGTAACTGCTTAAGTATACGGTACCCACACATTTTCATACGGAAAATACCGTCCGTCCGCTACAAAGCGCCGAACATCAACACGTGAGGAACAGCAAAGTTGTAAAGGCGATATAGTGAGTGAGTTCGTGTCAATCGGCCTAAACTCGGGGTCGAACAAGGAAAGGGTATGCATGGACGAACTTTTTCACGTCAGCGAGCGCAAGTCCACAATCGGGACCGAACTCCGCGCTGGACTGACAACATTCCTGGCGATGGCCTACATCATCGCCGTCAACCCCGCGGTGCTCTCGGGCGCCGGCATCAATGCGGGAGCGCTCGCCTGCGCCACCTGCCTGGGCGCCGGCATCATGACCATCTGCATGGGCATCTTCGCCAACCGCCCGCTCGCCTGCGCGTCGGGCTTAGGCGTCAACGCGATGATCGCTGGAATCACCACCACCGTCTGCGGCGGTGACTGGCACGTGGCCATGAGCGTCATCTTCCTTGAGGGCGTCGTCATCTTGCTGCTCGTGCTTTGTGGCCTGCGCGAGGCCATCATGGACGCCATCCCGGTTGTCCTGCGTCACGCCATCTCGGTGGGTCTGGGCCTGTTCATCGCCATGATTGGCCTGTGCGATGCCGGCATTATCACCGCCGGCGCCGGTACACTCGTCGGTCTGGGCGACATCACCTCCCCCACCTTCATCGTCGGCATCATCTCCATCCTGGTGACAGTCGCCCTCGCCTGCCGCAACGTCCCCGGCTCGCTGCTCATCGGCATCGTCATCGCCGTCATCGCCGGTATCCCCCTAGGTGTGACCCAGGCTCCGACCGGTATCATCGCCCCGCTCGACTTCTCGAGCATCGGTGGCCCCATCGCCGACGCCGGCGGCGTGCCCGCCATCGTCAAGGTCCTTACCGACCCCACGCTCCTCGTCATCTCGTTCTCGCTGCTCATGAGTGACTTCTTCGACACCATGGGCACCGCGATGGCCGTGGCCAAGCAGGGCGAGTTCCTCACCGACGACGGCAACGTCGAGAATATCAAGGAGATCCTGATCGTCGACTCCGCCGCCGCCGCTGTGGGCGGTTTCATGGGCGTCTCCTCCATCACCACCTTCGTCGAGTCCACCTCTGGCGCTGCCGACGGTGGCCGCACGGGCCTCACCTCCGTCACCACCGGCGTGCTGTTCATTCTCGCCGCGTTCTTCTCCCCCATCGTCACCATCGTTTCCAGCGCCGCCACCTGCGGTGCTCTGGTCTACGTCGGCTACCTCATGATGAGCGAAGCCTCCGAGATCGACTGGTCCGACGTGTCGCAGGGTTTCCCGGCGTTCATGATTGTCGCCGGCGTGCCCTTCACCTACTCCATCTCTGCCGGCATTGGCCTGGGCTTTATCGCCTACGTGATCGTCGCGCTCTTTAAGGGCGAGGCCTCCAAGATCAAGCCGCTCATGTGGATCGCAGCCCTTGCCTTCCTCGTCTACTTCTTCGTGGCGTAACGGCATAGTCTGCTAAAGCAAAACAACAAGGCGCGGAATCGCATCGAGCGGCTCCGCGCCTTTCTTTTAGCGTCTGCCCCCGTGCCAGCGTGCGACAATTAAGGCTGTCAATATCACAACACCGAGAGAAGCCTGCCTTGGAAGCGCATCAGAAGCAGATAACCGTTTATTCAGAGCGTGCGGAAGGTACGCCCGTCATCTACCTCCCCGTGGTTATGGGCGACGGTAGTGAAGTCTACGAGCGCTGCCGAGAGCTCGACTGCCCGCCATTCACCCTTGTCGCCATCGGAGGACTCGATTGGAATCGCGAGTTGAGCCCCTGGGAATGCGCCGGAACTATACGAGATGCCGAGCCCTTTGACGGACAGGCTGCTGGTTTTCTTGACGAGTTGTTGAAGCAGATAATCCCAGAGGCCGAATCATCGCTCCCGCAACCGCCCACCTGGCGCGGCGTTGTCGGCTATTCGTTGGCGGGTCTTTTTGCACTGTGGGCACTTTGGCAAACAGATGTCTTTGAGCGCGCGGCGAGTGCATCGGGGTCGCTGTGGTTCCCCGGCTTTATCGACTACGCGCGTGAGCGCACGATGACAGCCACGCCCGACGCCGCTTATCTGTCGCTCGGTAAAAAGGAAACCAAGACGCCCAACCGCATGATGCGGCACGTACTCGACGACACGCGCGCGATGGAAGAGCTGTTTATAGAGCGTGACATTCCAACAACGCTGGAGCTCAACCCCGGCAATCACTTTGCCCAAACTGACCTGCGCATGGCGCGCGGCATCCACTGGATACTGACGCATTAAAAATGGCGTCCACGCGTACATACGCATGGACGCCATTTTTAATTTGGCTGAACGCAGCTGCTATTCAGCAGTCTCCTCAAGCTCGGAAGTATCGAACTCAAAGTCATTACCGGGCAGGATGGCGTTGAGCACAATGCCCACCAGCGAGCCCACGGCAAGGCCCGAAAGCGAAATCGTCACGCCGCCCAGCTCCAGCACGATGGCACCGGCGGTACTGTAGGCAATGCCGAGCGAAAGCACGAGCACCAGAGCCGCCACCAGTACGTTGCGGTTGTTCTGGAAATCAACCTGATTCTCGATGAGGTTACGCACGCCAACGGCGCTGATCATGCCGTAGAGCACGAGTGACACACCGCCGATAACGCACGCCGGCATAGCAGCGATCACAGCAGCAAACTTGGGGCAGAACGAAAGCACGATGGCGCAGCAGGCGGCAATGCGAATCACGCGCGGGTCGAACACACGCGTAAGCGCAAGCACGCCGGTGTTCTCGCCATACGTGGTGTTGGCCGGAGCGCCAAAGAGCGACGCCAAGATGGTCGCCAGGCCATCGCCGAGCAGGGTACGGTGCAGACCGGGATCGGCAATGTAATTGCGTTCGCAGGTAGAGCCAATGGCGGAGATATCGCCGATATGCTCGATCATAGTTGCAAAGGCCAGCGGCATGATGGTGATGATGGCCGTCGTGGCAAGACCGCTATCGAACTGCGGGCCAAAGAGCGCAAACACGGTGTTGTCCCACACGATGGGCAGACCGACCCACGGAGCGGCGGCAACGCCCGAAAAATCGACCTCACCCAACGCAGCCGCAACGGCATAGCTCACCACAACGCCCAGCAAAATCGGCACGATCTTGACCATGCCGCGGCCCCAAATATTACAGATGACGATAACGGCCACAGCGACAGCGGCGACAAGCCAGTTGGTCTGGCAGTTGACAATGGCAGAGCTCGCTAGGATCAGGCCGATGGAAATGACGATGGGGCCGGTCACCACCGGCGGGAAGAAACGCATAACGCGCTTGGCGCCAAAGGCACGGAACAGGGCCGCCAGCACCGGATAGAGCAGGCCGGCACAAGCTACGCCCAGGCAGGCGTAGGGCAAAAGCTCGGTCTCGCCGTTGGGCGCGATTGCGGCATAACCGGCAATAAAGGCAAACGATGAGCCCAAAAATGCCGGCACCTTACCGCGCGACAGGAAGTGGAACAGCAGTGTGCCGATGCCGGCGAACAGAAGCGTCGCCGAAACGGAAAGGCCGGTGAGCACGGGCACGAGCACCGTGGCTCCGAACATCGCAAACATGTGTTGCAAACCCAACACGAACATGCGCGGGCGGCCGAGCGACGATGCATCGTAGATGGCATCGGTGACGGCGGGCGTCGAGGATTGGGACATGGAAGTCCTTTCATGATGGAAGGGCGATCAGGCATATCGGATAACCTGCCCGAACGATACGATCCGAACCATTGTACGTGATACGCCATGTCTCGCACGCGCCGTCACCTGCGAACGTTACCGCTATTTCCAAACGCGCTCGGCAATGCGCCTGACCAGCGCGATCTTTGCCCACTGTTCGTCCTCGGTCAGTTTGTTGCCAATCTCACAGCTGGCAAAGCCGCACTGGGGCGACAGGTACAGGTTCTCGAGCGGCACATACTTTGCGGCCTCGTGGATACGTTCGACGATAACGTCCTCGTCCTCAAGCTCAGCGGCCTTGGTGGTCACCAGGCCCAGCACGACCTTCTTGCCGGGAGCAACATACTTGAGCGGCTCAAAGCCACCGGCGCGCGGCGTATCGAACTCAAGGTAGAACGCGTCGACATCCTCGTGCGCAAACAGGTACGGTGCAATGGGATCGTAACCACCCTCGAAGGCATAGGTGGAGTGATAGTTGCCGCGGCACACGTGCGTGTTGATAACCAGATCGTCGGGCTTACCCTCGATGGCGGCATTGTTGAGCGCCACGCCCAGCTCGGACACCTTTTGCAGGTCAACCGGGCTCATGCCAGTCTTGGACACAAAGTCGGTATCGCAATAGATGCCCCAGGTGCAGTCATCAAATTGGATGTTGCGGCAGCCCGCGGCATACAAGTCGGCAATCACGGTGCGGTATGCTGCGGCAATGGCATCGGCGAGCTCTTCGTCGGTCTTGTAGACGGCGCGTAGACTCTCCTGCTGGCCGTCGCAGCGGTCGAGCGTGACTTCGGAGAACGTCTGGATCGGCGCCGGAATGGTTTGCCGTGCGACCTGGCCCTCCCCCTCAAGCGCCTTGACGAACTTAAAATGCTCGACGAACGGGTGGTTCTCGCCGCTAATGGAACCGGTAACCACGGCGGTGTCGGCCGTCGTCTCCTCGTCATGGAACATATAACCCGTGCGTGAGGTGCGGCGTTCAATGCCGTTGAGCCCCCACATAAAGTCGAGGTGCCAGTAGCTGCGGCGGAACTCGCCATCGGTGATGACCTGTAGGCCGGCGGCCTTTTGCTTAGCCACCAAGTCGCGAATGGCCTCGCCCTCGACGGCCTTAAGACCGGCGGCGTCGAGTGTGCCCGCGGCATAGGCGGCACGGGCGTCCTTCACAGTCTGCGGACGAAGAAAGCTGCCGACGATATCGGCGCGAAACGGCGCGTTCGGTTGAATCGAAATGCCCATAGATATCTCCCTTTGCATTGGTTGCTTTACTGGGACAGAGTATGAGCGCTCATATGACTATCGTAAAATATACGTTTATAACAGTTTGATATAGATGCTTCCTATATTAGTTGGGACTGCCATAAAGAGATTTGACCCGTGCAGAGCGCAGCAGTCTAGATGTGCTGACGAATCGCTTCGATATAGGCCTGCCCGTAGCGCGTAAGTGTCGTGTTCTTGCGCGTGATGATGCCGATCTCCATGTACTCATCTACATCGAGCGGAATGGAGATAATGCCGGGGCCGTTAAGTTCATGGCTGATCACGCCCGAACAAACCGTGTAGCCGTTAAGGCCCATGGCCAGATTGAACAACGTCGCACGGTCGCGCACGCGGATATTCTTGCGACGCTCAAAGGTCGAGGTCAGTTCCTCGGAATAATAAAACGAGTTATAGCTGCCCTGCTCATAGGACAGGAACGGGTAGTCTTCCAAGTCCTCGAGCGTCACACTCGAGCGACCCGCCAGCGGATGGTCGGAGCACACAAAGACATGCGGCGTAGCGCAGAAGAGTCCTTCGAATACGAGCTCGTTGGCCGCCAGCATGCGCTCGATGACCTCGCGATTGTGCTCCGACAGATACAGGATGCCGAGCTCGCTTTTCATATGCGCGACGTCCTCGATAATCTCGTGGGTCTGCTCCTCGCGCAGGGTAAAGTCGTAGCGCGCGGCATCGAACTCGCGGATCACATCGACAAACGCATTAACGGCAAAGGAATAATGCTGGCAGCTCACACTAAAGTGCGGCACCTGCTCGGACGTACCTTTGTACTTGCCCTCGAGCAGGTCGGCCTGGTCGAGCACCTGGCGCGCGTACCCCAAGAAGGTCTCGCCTTCCTCGGACACAATGACACCCTTGTTGGTGCGCTCAAAGATATGCACACCCATCTCGTTTTCGAGATCGCGGATCGACGCGGTAATCGAAGGCTGCGACACAAAGAGCCGGCGCGAGGCCTCGGTGATGCTGCCGCATTCGGCAACTTTGACGACATATCTGAGTTGCTGGAGCTTCATGGCTTTCTCCCTAGACGTTTGTGACGTCGAAACCCGCCGTGTCCATTTGGCTCATAAACGACGGCATCTCCCCCGTCGCGGCGCAGGCGGCAATCTGATGCAGAGCCCCGGCAACCGCATCATCTGCCGCAGCGCCGATATGCCAGCGTGCGGCAGCCGTGACGGCCTCGTTGGCATTGGCGACTGCAACGGAGTTGGGAACGGCATCGATCATGGGCAAATCGTTATCGGAATCGCCGAATACGGCCACCTCGTCGGGCATCAGGCCCAAAGCACGCGCCAGCTCCAGCGCAGCGCAGCCCTTGTCCCAGCCGGTCGGAAGAACGTCGAACAGGCGCACGCGGTTGTTGGGAAACACGAGCGAGAGCTCCGGCACCTCAGCGGCAACACGCTCGCGCAGCTCGGCGAGCTCCTCGCGCGAACGGGCACTCCAGATATTCGCCTTGTATACCGGGGCATCGTCAACGACAGGACGACAGGGAGCCTCTTCGCCCTTGAGCCACGCGTTGCCGCCTGACTTCATGGCGCGACGCACACGCTCGGGATCGCTTGTCACGCAATAGGCATCGTTATTCCAAAAGTCATCACCCAAACGGTAGACCTTCAAATACGTATCGTCGGTCTCCTGTTCAAAATAATCGGCTAAGCGCATAAGGACATCGTTATCGATTGCGCGCGAAGCGACTACTTCGCCATCGACAAACATCACCTGGCCGTTGCAAAACGCACCGGTCGAGAAGCACTCGGAGCGATTGCGGAACATCCAGCCCATCGCGGACGGCTGACGACCCGAAACCGGACCAAAGTGCAGACCCGCCGCCTGCATGGCATGAATACCCTCAATGGCGTAGTCGCTGGCGCCATCATGCCCGGCTGGAATCAGCGTATCGTCCATATCGGTTAGCACAAGTTTGATCATAGAGTCCCCCGTCATTTTCACCGTATCCATTGTAACGGTGCGCTAGTATAGGGAACAACAGATTCGATGCGGGAGTGCCGGCGGTGCAAACCACAAGGCTGAGAGGGCATGGGGCCCAATCCTTTGAACCTGTCAGTTAATGCTGGCGTAGGGAGCATGCCGCCTTTACAGGGGCGCTGTCTATGCACAGCGCCCCTTTTCTATGCCAAGGAGGCATGTGCAGTGATTGATTCGGAACAGCTTAAGCAACATATGGTCAAGGCCGTGGATGAGATTCGCGCTACCAATCCGATGGCCGGCTCCATCACCAACACGGTGACGATCGACTTTGTCGCCAACGCACAGCTCGCCGTGGGCGGATCGGCCGCCATGGTCTATCTGCCCGACGAGGGCGAGGCACTCGTTGCCGGCGGCGGCGCCATCTATCTCAACATGGGCACGCTCTTCCCCATTTACGAGCAAACGATTCCCCGCGCGGCCAAGGCGGCACACGACGCCGGTAAGCCCTGGGTGCTCGATCCGGTGGGTCTGGGTATCGGTAGCCTGCGCACCCAGCTGGTAAACGAACTCAAGCAGTACAAGCCCGCCATCGTGCGTGGCAACGCCTCCGAGATCATCGCACTCGCCGGCCTGTGGGGTCTTGAGGGCGAGGCGGCCGATCTGAGCCGCGTGCGCGGTGTCGATACCACCGACACGGTCGACGCCGCCCGCGCTGCCGCCGTGGCACTCGCCCGCTACACCGGCGGCGCCGTAGTGGTCTCGGGCGAAGTCGACCTGATTACCGACGGCACGACCGTGGCCAAGTCCCACGGCGGCAGCCCGCTCATGTCCAAGATCACCGGCTGCGGTTGCTCGCAGGGCGGCGTGCTGGCCGTGTACGCCTGCGCTGCCGATCCGTTTACGGCAGCCGTCTGCGGTACCGCCGTCTACAACGTTGCCGGCACGCGTGCCGCCGCTGTCGCCGATGCCCCGGCAAGCTTTAAGGTCGCCTTTATCGACGAGCTCTACCACGCGACCGCCCAGGACATCGCCGATAACCGACTCGAGCTCGAGGAGGCATAAGCCATGTCCGAGCCCGCAACCACTGCCGGCATGAACACGCTCGTCGCCGTGGCCATCGCCCCATGCGGCACCGGCGATGAGCTGTCCGCCGAGGTCGCCGAGGTCGTGCGCGTCATTCGCGAGAGCGGCCTTCCCAACCGCACCACCTCGATGTTCACCGAGATCGAGGGCGACTGGGACGAGGTCATGCAGGTCGTGCGCGACGCAACCTTTGTGTTGGCGAGCAAGGGCATCCGCACCGAAGTCGTGCTCAAAGCCGATATTCGACCCGGATTTACTGACACCATGACCGGCAAGCTTGAGCGCATGGAAGCGCAGATCAAAAAGCAGGAGGAAGCACGATGAGTATCCGCGACAACCTTGATATCTCGGCCTATCTGGTACTCGGCCCCGAAAACACGCTCGGGCGTCCCGTGGGCGACGTGGTGGCCCAGGCGCTCGACGCAGGCTTTACCTGCATCCAGGTGCGCTCCAAGGTGGCAAGCGCCCGCGAGATCATCGCGCTGGCCGGCGACGCCGCGCAGGCTATCGCACAGGCTGGCAAGACCGGTCAGGTCGCCCTGTTAATCGACGACCGCCTGGACTGCGTACTCGCCGCGCGCGAGCAGGGTATTGCTGTCGACGGCGTGCACGTGGGTCAGAGCGATATTCCCGTCGAGGTCTGCCGCAAACTATTGGGCCCCGATGCCATCGTGGGCCTTTCGGCCCGTTGCGAGGAGATGCTCGAGTACGTCAAGACCGCCGACATGAGCCTAGTCGACTACCTGGGCATCGGCCCACTCCACGAGACCGAGACCAAACGCGATTGCGGACGCGCGGCCGACGGCTCTATCATCACCAAGAGCTTTGAGGACCTGGCCGCACTCCACGCGGCAAGCCCCGTGCCCATCGTGGTGGGCGGCGGCGTCAAGACGGCCGACCTGCCGCAGCTCAAGGCCACCGGCGTCGATGGCTTCTTTGTGGTGAGCGCCGTCTGCAGTGCCGACGACCCCCACGCCGCCGCCAAGGAGCTCGTCGACACCTGGCAGCAGGCATAGGCTCAGGCCGAGCAGCTGATCCGCAGCCTCACATCTTTAGCAATAGAAAGCGCATCCCAGTTTGGACCTCCATTCCGGGATGCGCTTTCCGCCACAGCCTCTACCTTGCCAGATACGTTTCCAGCGCAGACAAAGACGACTCCGCATCGTGGCGGCCGATCTGATAGATGCGCTCGAGCTCATCGGGCTCGCGGCACAGCGACGGCACCTTCACCGATTCGCTCGGCCGCACCACAAAGATTTCGCCGGCAGCCTCGCGACGTGCCAGGTCATCGAGTGTGGCATTGTAGACCTCATGCCGATGCTCAAGCGCCGCGACAAACTCCGGATAGTGACGGAACACGCGACGTAGCATGGGCATCACGCTGTTGGGCTGCTTCACAAATCCCGCCGGCTGCGTGAGCACCACGATATTGCGGTCATACCCCTGCGCAAACAGCCATGCACTGGGAATAGAATCAGCCACGCCACCATCCAGATACTTATGCCCGTCAATAGCAACGGGGCGCGTCGCCACGGGAATCGCCGACGACGCCCGAATCCACTCGATATCCCGCTCGTCGCCATAGGGCAGGTCATGGTAGACGGCCTTGCCCGTCTCGATATCGGTACACACGCACGTAAATCGCATGGGGCAGGCGCGATACGCCTCCAAGTCGATGGGATCGCGCTCGATAGGCACCTCGTGATAGGCAAAATCGGCATTGAACATATCGCCGGTCCGCAGCCAGCTTGCTACACCCGCATAGCGCTTATCGGCACAATAGGCCTTGTTATAGCGAATGGCACGGCCGATCTGGCGCGATTTAAAATTGTAGCCAAACGCCGCGCCCGCCGAGACGCCCACCATATGGTCGCAGGTCAAACCGTGCTCCATCCAAACGTCGAGCACGCCCGCCGTATACATACCGCGGTAGCCGCCTCCCTCGAGCGCGAGCCCCACCGTGCGCGTCATAGTTGGCTGTGCCATGCGACCATCTCCGTCCCCGCAAATTTAAACGGAACAAGTATACCCATCAACATATACCGCCCCAGTCGCATTTTTATCGAACATCGCATCATCGCGCTGCCGTTTGTCGAATAATAGCCACCCACAGCATGTGCGCCCCTATATAATTTTGTACTGTTGTTTATTACTGTTGTTTATACTACTCAGCAGTTATCAACAGCGAACATTAGCCGGCAAAGTAACCCAACAACGCAGCAAGGCGGGGGCCTGGATACACGCAAAACGCTGAGCAACGACGCGTGTACACGACGAGCTCGCCCGACGCAATCCGCCCCGACTTCAGAAAGCCGCTTAGAACATGGATACTGTCAGCAATTACACCGAAGCGCTCGAAAAGACCGTCCGTGACCTTCTCGAGCGTCAGGAGGATCTGATCAGGACCGCCTTTACCGACCAGCTTACCGGGCTTGGCAACCGTGGCGGCTTTGCCCGTTCCCTCGAGGAGCTCTGGGAGCAGGACACCCCCGTTACCATGGCGTTCATCGATATCGACAATCTCAAGCACTGCAACGACGTCTTTGGGCATGACGAGGGCAACCGCTATATCTTGCAGGTAAGCCTCTATCTCAAACTGTATATGAAAGTGGACGAGGCGGCGTTTCGCATAGGCGGCGACGAGTTTGCCATCCTATCTACGATTGCGACCGAGGACGACCTCGCCGAACGTCTGGAACACTGCCGAACGATCCTGCTCAAAAACAACGATTCCGAGATGCCCCACTCGTTTAGCTACGGAGTGGCACACGCCGACCCCGCCCTGGGCGAAGCCTCCAATCGCATGACACTCGATGCCGACCATCGCATGTACGACTACAAGCTACGTCATGCCATGCACCTCGATCGGCGCAATATTACGCAAGTCCACGCCGACGACTTCGAAATAAGCGATCGTATTTTCGACGCTTTTTCGATGCTCAACGAGGGCCGTTATTTCTTTATCGAGAACTTGGACAAGGACCGCACCCTTTGGTCGCAAGGTGCCTTGCGCGATCTCGATCTTCCTTCGGAGCACATAGACAGCTGCCGCGATTTCTGGAAGACGCGCGTCCATCCCGATGACCTCGAGGCCTACGCCAACGACATCAACCAGATCTTTAACGGCTCCAAACACCGCCGCGTCATGCAGTACCGCATGCGCAATGCCGCGGGTGACTACGTTCTCTGCCGTGCTCGCGGGTTTCGCATCGACGGCGACGGAAATGTCCCCTCGCTCTATGTCGGCGAACTCGTCAACCACTCGCTTGCCGAAACCGTCGACGCCGCCACAGGCCTCGGAACGCAGCGCATGCTGGTCAACGCTATCGATGCCTGCCGTCGCGACCGCTGCGAGACGGGGCTTATAGCGGTGCGCATTCGTGGCACGGCGAATCTCAACGAGCTCTACGGGGCCGAGGCTGTCGACAACATGCTTGCCGAATACGCAGGCCGCATGCTGTCGATCACCCGCGGCAGAAGCCGGGTCTTCCGTTCACGAAGCGTCCAGTTCGTCGTGCTCAGCAACGATTTGGACCATGAGGCATTCGAGCAACTGACCCGCCACCTTAAAGAGGCTGTTTTCGCTCCTGTTCAAATCGCGGGCGACACCATTACTCCCGTCTGCCTTGTCGTCCCGGCCTTTTACGAGCAGTTAACCCATCAAGCGACCGCCGTTTTAGGCGAACTCGACCGTCGCCTTCGCACGGCCGGCGGGCTTGTTCCCAACGACAGCCTCCCCATACCCGAGGCGGAGCGCAAAAGCGCCATCGCCGAACGTATCGACTCGCTCACGGGCCTCTATCGACCCAGCGAGTTTATGCGGCGCGCCAACGCATTTCTCGAGGCAAGGCGCGACGACACCTGGTGCATCGCCACCGTCGACATGGGTCACATGCGCCTGTTTAATGAATGGCACGGCCAGGCCGAGGGCGACCGCGTACTCGCCGATGTGGGCACGGTCCTCAAGGACATCGAGAATGCCGATATGGGCGTCGCAGGGTACTGGGGCCAAGATGACTTTTGCGTACTCATCCCCTTTAAGCACATCACCGTCCATCAAATCTACGACCGCGTTCGCGAGGCAGTAGCCAGGCATGATGACGGCGTAGGTTTTTGGCCGTCCATGGGCATTTACCCCATCGACTCCAATGAGGAGATCACCATCGATGCGCAGGCAAAGGCCATGTTTACCAATCGACGCGCCAAAAACGACTTCAAGGAGCGCATTGCTATTTTCCGCCCCGAAGAATATGAACACGAGATTGCGTTCCACCGCACGCTGACCGAGTTCCAGTACGCGCTCTCAAATGGCCGCATCACGTACTACCTGCAGCCCCAGGTCGATATGGAAACCGGCGAGATCATTGGCGCCGAGGCACTTACGCGCTGGATTGACAAGGACGGCTCTCTCATTTCGCCCGCAACGTTTATCCCCGCACTCGAGGAAAGTGGCTTTGTGGTGACGCTCGACAAGTACATTTGGCAGGGTGTCGCCTCGTGGCTGCGCAAGCGCATCGATCGAGGACTTCGTGTGGTTCCGGTTTCGCTTAATGTGTCGCGCGTGGATATCCTTGCCTGCGACGTTGCCGAACATATGGGGGCGCTTGCCGCCCAATACAACCTACCGCCCGAGCTCATGCGTATCGAGATCACCGAGACGGCTTATACGGGAGAGTCCGAGGCCGTGGACAAACTGACGGCCGACCTGCACACTCGCGGCTTCTCGACCTATATGGACGATTTTGGCACCGGTCAGTCCACGCTCGCGATGCTCAAGAACGTCAACGTCGACGTCATCAAGCTCGACCGCGCCTTTGTACCCACCGACCGCGATCAAGGCCGCAGCACGCAAATCATTTCATCGATGCTCGAAATGGCGCAGTCGCTCCATCTGCCCGTCGAGGTCGAAGGCGTCGAGACAAATGAGCAGGCGAACATGCTACGACAAATGGGCGCCCGCTACGCTCAGGGCTTCCTCTACTACCGCCCCATGCCGGCGAAGGATTTTGAGGCATTGCTCGATGGTGGCAATAACAACTGATACGCTCGCGCGCAAAACGCCACCGCCGAAGGGGGAATTTGCCTCCATTAGCTGACTTATATCCCCAATTCAAACCGAATTGGGGATATGATACAAACCATTGTTCCGCCCAAGGAGGTTATCCATCATGAACGAGTCATATCGCCTGGGTGAGCAATTGATTATTGCCTATCTCCAACGACTTGCGAATGGCATCTCGACCGCCGAACTCGATGTTGCCGCGCTGCCTGCTGAGCTACGCGCCGTTGGTGAGCAACTGCAAAAGACGCATGCCATCCTGCAACAAGAGCGCCGGCTGCTTGAGCGCAACGCCTATATCGATCCGCTCACCAACTTGGGCAACCGCAGCGGACTCGACCGTCACGTCGAGCAACTCTGGCGCAAAGGCGACCCCTTCACCTGCGCCTATATTGACATCGACCATCTCAAGCATTGCAATGATAGGTTTGGCCACGCCGAAGGCAATCGCTATATTCTGAGCATCTGCCGCACGCTCTCCGAAACCATGGAGCACGATGAGATGCTGTTCCGTATCGGTGGAGACGAGTTTGTGCTTATCTCGCTCTCCGCAAACGAGACTGAACTCGAGCAGCGCTTGGAGCAGGTACGTGCCGGGCTGATCGAGGCGAGCTCAGATGGCAAGGCGCCCATGATCGCCAGCTTTAGCTTTGGCTGCTCGCGCGTCGATCCACTTGCCGGCGACACGCGTCGCCAGATGACGATGGATGCCGATCGCAAGATGTATCGCTATAAGCTTATGCATCGTGTACAGCAACCGAAAGACGATGACGTGCCGCAACGCCCAATCGTCGATCAGCCTCCCTGCAACGACCGGGTGTTCCAAGCGATCTCCATGAGCTCCGAGACGCGCTATCCGTTTATCCTCAATCTCGATACGGGAGAATCGCAATGGTCGGTTAACGCCGTGCGCGATTTTGACCTGCCCTCCCAGCACCCTTTTAACTCACTCGACATGTGGCTCGCCCGCGTTCATCCCGAAGACCGCGACAACGTACGCGCCGAGCTCGACATGGTGATAAACAGCACGTGGCACTTCCACTACATGCAGTATCGCGTAATGGATGCCACCGGAACGTACGTGCTTTGTGACTGCACGGGCTACCGCTTGGACGGCACCGATACCGAGCCCAGCATGTATGTGGGCATTATCGTCAACCGAAGCCTAGCGGATACGACCGACTCGGTAACGGGCCTGGGCGATGTCCACGCACTGGTCAACGCTATTGGAGAGATGCGCCACGTGCCGCACGAGGCAGGCTTAATTGCCATTAAGGTCGACGATATCGCCGAGGTCAATGCCCGCTTTGGATTCGATGCAGGCGACCGCGTGCTCGCCGAAAGCGCCGCCTGCCTCATGGATTGTTCGCGCGGCAAGGGCCGCCTGTTCCGCTCGACGGGGCCGATGTTCGTGGCACTCTTCGATGAGCTCGGCCCCGAGGCGATCGACGAGATCGCAAGCGACATCGAACGGTTCCTGGGTTCTCCCGTGCTCATCGGCTCGCTTGAATATCAGCCGCCCATTCGCGTGGCCACGCTCCATCTGGACGGCGTCGACCGTCAGCCCGTTTCCATTTTGAACGAGCTCAAAGCGTTGCTCGGGAAAGCCGTGCAGGTGCCAGGTACCAAACTGGATTAGCGCCGCGCCCGCGCCGCCTCCCCCATCGTGCGATAATCCTCTGCAGAAGTCACCAAAAGCAGAGGGAGTTTGTGATGAAGGTTCTTTTAGTCAATGGCAGCCCCAAGGCAAACGGCAACACTGCCCGCGCACTCGCCGAGATCGCAGAGCAGCTCAATGCCGAAGGCATTGATACCGAGGTGTTTCAGCTAGGCGCCAAGCCCATTCGCGATTGCATCGGTTGCGGCCAGTGTGGCAAACTTGGCGGTCGCTGCACCTTTGACGATGACGTGGTGAACGAGCTGATCGCTGCCGCCGAGCAGGCAGATGGCTTTGTCTTTGGCTCGCCCGTCTACTATGCGCACCCCAGCGGACGCATCCTTTCGGCCCTCGATCGCGCATTCTATGCCGGCAGCAAAGCCTTTGCACACAAGCCGGGTGCTGCCGTCGCCGTTGCCCGTCGCGGCGGCACGTCGACCACCTTCGACGTGCTCAATAAGTACTTCACCATCAACCAGATGCCCGTGGTTGCTTCCACGTACTGGAACAACGTGTTTGGCGCCATGCCGGGCGAGGCCGCCCAGGACGCCGAGGGCCTGGCCACCATGCGCAACATCGGCAAGAACATGGCCTGGCTCCTGCATTGTATCGAGGCAGGACAGGCCGCCGGCATCGAAGCCCCCGAAGCCGATCGCGAGCGCACCAACTTCATCAGGTAGAACGGCGGAACAAATACATGAACGTGCAAATTTTTGGCACCAAGAAGTCCTTCGACACCAAGAAGGCACAGCGTTATTTTAAGGAGCGCCGCATTAAGGTGCAGTTTATCGACCTTAAGGAAAAGGAGATGAGCAAGGGCGAGCTCACGAGCGTGATGCAGGCGGTCGGCGGTATCGACAAGCTGCTCAACCCCAAAGCCAAGGACGAGGAAACGCTCGCACTCATCCAGCACCTCACCTCTAGCCAGCGCTTCGACAAGCTACTCGAGAATCAGCAGGTCTTGGCCGAGCCCATCGTGCGCAACGGCAAAAAGGCCACCGTCGGTTATTGCCCCGATGTATGGGGAGCCTGGGAGTAGCCTGTGTTATTTGCCAGCGCGTGGGTATAAGAGCAGGCGTTTGGCATATGATTCAACTGTAAGCCATGTCTAACAAAGGAGGGCACATGCCCAACAAACCCGTAAAGATCATCATGCTTACCGGCTACCTCGGTGCCGGCAAGACCACATTGCTCAACCACATCCTCGCCAACGACGGTGGCATCCGCGCCGCCGTGATCGTCAACGATATCGGCGAGATCAACGTCGATGCCAGCCTCATCGCCGACGGCGGCCTTTCCGAGACCGACGACCTCATCCCGCTCACCAACGGCTGCATCTGCTGCACGCTTTCGGACGACCTTGCCAACCAGCTGCAGGGCATCGCCGATTCGGGCGACTTCGATTACATCATCATCGAGGCCTCGGGCATTTGCGAGCCTATCCCCATCGCCTACACCATCTCGAGCTTCTGCGACGAGGCCAAGGTGGGCGGCGAGCCCAAGCTCGCGCTCGACAACATCGTGGCCGTGGTCGACTGCGCCCGCATGTACGACGAGTTCAACGGCGGTCGCGACCTGCTGGCTGAGGATATCGACGAGGACGACATCGAGAGCCTGCTCATCCAGCAGATCGAGTTTTGCTCCACGCTGATCCTCAACAAGACCGATACCGTGAGCCCTGAGCAAATCGCCGAGCTCAAGGCCATCGTGCGCAGCCTGCAGAAAGACGCCGTAATTGTCGAGGCCCAAAACGGCGAGGTCCCCATGGAGGAGCTGCTCGATACCGACCGCTTCGACTTTATGCGCGCCTACAACTCCGCCGCCTGGATCGAGGCCATGGAGCACCCCGAGGAGCACGACGACCCCGAGGTGCTCGAGTACGACATCGAGACCTTTGTGTACTCGCGCCGCAAGCCGTTTGACCTGCAGAAGTTCACCGATTTTGTTGAGCAGGAATGGCCCGACGAGGTCATTCGCGTCAAGGGTCCGCTGTGGCAGACCGGCGATCCGGACATGTGCTACATGTTTGAGCAGGCCGGCCACCAGATGCGCCTGATGGAGAACGGCCTGTTTGTCGACTCCGCGCCCGAGGGCGAGAAGCAGAAGATCATCGACGAGAACCCCGAGATCATGCAGATTTGGGACGACGAGACGGGCGACCGCATGACGAGCCTGTGCATCATCGGCCGTCACATGGACAAGGATGCGCTCATCGCCTCCCTTGATGCCTGCCTGACCGACTGGCACCGCGCCTAGGTTTATCCAAGCGGGCATTGTTCCGCCTACGTAACCGCCAAACCACCACGAAGGTGCCCTTCGTGGTGGTTTTTCGTTCTAAGCCAAGGAGATTCATGTTCAACATTGTGCTGTATGCGCCCGAGATTCCGGCCAATACGGGCAATATCGGCCGTACCTGCGTGGTCACCGGCGCCCATCTGCATCTGGTGGAGCCGCTGGGCTTTTCGCTCGATGACAAGACGGTGCGTCGCGCCGGTCTGGGCTACTGGCAAAACTTGGACGTGACGACCTATGCCGGCTGGGAGGATTTCCTTGCGCGCAACGGCCTCTCCCCCGCCGACGAGCGCCTGCATCTGCTAACCAAAAAGGCACGCCGCACCTATGTGCAGAGTACCTACCGCGATGGAGACTACTTGGTCTTTGGCAGCGAGAGCTCGGGCATTCCCGAGCCACTGCTTGCCGCGGCGTCCGAGCGCTGCGAGCGCATCCCGATGCTGCGCGATTGTGACTCACTCGATAACGCCGAGGCCTGGGAAGCCCACGAGGAATCGCTGGGGCATACCCAGGACAGCCACGAGGCCATCCTTCGGCAGGATATCTGCGGCAACTTCGTCGACCCGGACGACTACCGCATCAGCGCTCTCAACCTCTCCAACAGCGCCGCCATCGTCCTCTACGAGGCCCTGCGCCAAACAGGCTTTGCCGGCATGTGACAAAGGGGCAGTCCCTCTGTCACATTCGACCGCCATATAGTTAAACGTAATTAATCACTTTTAACTGAAATTAACTAAAATAAAATGAAATTAACCCGAGACGCTAAAGGAGGGCATTGTGGAATACCTCGAAAACCCGTTTACCCCCAGTTTTGGTGAGGTTCCTGCCCATCTCGCTGGCAGACAGGTAGCGCGCAGAGATGTGGTGTAAGAGGCGGGGCATGCCCCGCCTCTTCTCTT
>UQHW01000039.1 GCA_900540935.1 uncultured Collinsella sp.
GGGCGCCGCTGACCGGTGGACGGCACCGAGCCGTACGCTTGAACTTAGAAGGGGGGAGGCCTCGCGGCCTCCCCCTTTTTTGCGTTAACACTTCACAATGTCGTTGCATTTCACCTGTAACCCGGTTGGGCTTATGGGTAATCAGCTTTTATTTAAAGACAATAAATCGAATCACAAGTGCAACTGCTATGACCACAATGATCAAAAGTAGGATTGTCAGTCGATGCTGCTTGCGTCGTTTACTTGACGAAACGAAGATTGATTTTCCCTGTTTTGGCGTTTCGAGATAACGAGCCGAATGCGTTAAGGTTTGCTTAGGTCGAGGACCTCTTTGCTGCCGAGTTATGGGCGTTTTCGTCGGGTCGTCATTGATTGCGCTGTTTTTTGATAACGGTGCATCTTTTAGATATACGGGATCGCCCGATGCGACGCCCATATGCTTACGTCCCGTTTGGGCATCCTCGAGCGTTTGATAGCGATTTCTCGTCACATACTCGGGCTCTGCATCATTAATGGGCTCTTGCGAGATGTGGGGGCGATGGAACCGTGGCGGCTGCGTGGAAGTATCTTCCCCCTGCGTCGGCATAAACATATTGTTCTGGTTTTGGTCGTCCATGATGCCCTTTAGCTCGTTACCAACAACGTGTACGCGCTCATTGTAAGCCCCTTGTTATTTGTAGCTGGGGACATACTCGGTATTTAAGCTCTGGTTCAAAGAACCTTAACCTTCCTAAAACCTGAGTCATACGCACTTAGATATGCTTATAGTAGTGGACTCAAAAAACTTTATAGTCGATGTATATATGAGCACCGGGTGGGCATATATAAGAGCGTCAAAAGAAGTCCCAGTCACCTAGAAGATGACTCGGCAGTCCTATAAAGGAGTGGTAAACATGGCAAGCATGGTTCCTTATCGTTCGGTTTTTGGCGTTCGTCCCTCTGCAAGCTCGCTGTTCGATCTGTTTGATGATATGAGCGACCAAGCGAACAACTCGATTGCCTCTAAGGCGTTCCCCGTTGACGTTGAGGATAAGGGCGATGGCTATGAGGTCAAGGCGTATCTGACCGGCGTCGCCAAGGACGATATCGATGTCGAGCTTAACGAGGGCCGTCTGTCTATTAGCGTGAATGTCGAGGAAGACGAGGAGAACGAGGGCAAGAACTTCCTGCAGAAGGAGTTCAGCTCGTACAGCGCGACCCGTGGCGTGTATCTTAAGGATGCTTCGAGCGAGGGCCTCTCGGCTAAGTACGCTGACGGCATCCTGACCGTTACGGTTCCCAAGATCGTCGAGAAGAAGAACGTTACGAAGATCTCCATCGACTAACTTCGTTGGTGTTCTGCACTATTAAAAGACAGCAAAAGGGGCTGGGAAGCGATTCCCGGCCCCTTTTGCTGTCTAGGAAAGCCTATTGAATGGTTGCTGGCCGATACTGGCTTGCGGGGCGTATCGAGAGTTTTCGCGATCCTTGGAGAAGGGTGGCGGAGCTGCCGACCTCGTCATCCAGGGTTGCGGCTAGAGCTTTGGCATAGCTTTTGACGGTAAGGCTCGGACGATTGTTATCTTGGCTGATATGCATGGCAATGAGCTGTTCGGTGCGATCGGTAACAAGTTCGCGCGCGGCTTCGGCGGCTTGGTCGTTGGAGAGGTGTCCCCTTGCAGACAGGATACGCTCCTGAAGAAAGCGGGGATATTCTCCCTCGCGCAGCATGGCCACATCGTGGTTGCTTTCGAGCGCGAGGACTCGACAATCTTTTAGGGTGTTCATGGCTTGGCTCGATAGCTCTCCGGTGTCGGTGGCAAAGCCGATGGAATCATCGAGAGCATTGAATCGATAGCCGACTGGATTGATGACATCGTGTGACGTTGAGTAGGTTTGCACGTGGATGCCGGCAATGGATAGGGTGTCACCGGGATCGAATTCCTCGACAGGCAGATGCGAAAGATTTTCTTTGCTCGAAAGAGTGCCCCTGCTGGCAAAGAGGGGGCCGTGCCAGTGCTTGCACCAGACATCGAGGCCCTTGATGTGATCGCTATGCTCATGAGTAATGAGAAGAGCCGAGACGTTGTCTGCCGAGAGCCCCAGTTCTGCCATGCGCTTTAATGTCTCGCGGCGAGAAAGACCGTCGTCAATCATGATGAGCCCCCGGGGGCCTTCGATGAGCGCGCAGTTGCCTTTTGAGCCGCTGCCAAGGATATGAAGGTGCAGACGAGACATAAGATTCCAAAGGATACAATGGGTGCGAACGAATAGAGGAGGAAGCAAATGCCAACGGTATCTCAACATTATGGACACCATGCTGCATCGCGGGCTGATGATAAAGCCCTGGCAACGCGGCAGACGGCTGCCCCCGTGGTGCTCATGGTATCAGGTGGTGCGGACTCGACGGCTTTGCTCCTTATGGCGTGCACATCAAAGTTGGATATTCAGGATGGGCGTGGTGTAGCTCCCATCGCGCGTGAGCGACTGCACGTGCTGCATGTGAACCATCATCTGCGCGGTGAGGCATCCGATGGCGACGAGGCCTTTGTGCGCGGCCTATGCGCACAATATGGCTTGCCGCTGTGTGTTGAGCATGCCTATTTTGATGATGAATCGGGCAATATCGAGGCGGCTGCCCGCGAGGTGCGCTATGCCGCGGCGCGGAGGTATGTCCGCGAGCTCTGCGCCCAGACGGGGGCACCGCGAACGGCGGCTCGTATCTGCACCGCGCACACGTCTTCGGATCGCGCGGAAACGTTTTTGATGAACGCGATTAAGGGTTCGGGGCCCGCTGGTCTATCGAGCATTCCTCGCCGGAGGAATATCGTGGTGCGTCCCTTGCTCGACCTGACTCATGATGAGCTCGTGGGCTATCTGCAGGTGCATGGTCAGCCGTGGCGAGAGGACGAGAGCAACGAAGATGTTTCGTACCTGCGCAACTACGTGCGCCATCGAGTGATGCCGGTGGTGGCGCAGCGCAACGCGAGCGTCTGTAAGACGATTGGCGCCGCCTGCGAGATCTTAGGCGATGAGGACGCCTTTCTTTCCCAGCTTTCCGCGCAGGCGTTTCGAAGCTGCCTGCGTAAGGAGGCGGCGGGTGCACTGGTCCTTGACGCTCGCCGACTGGCCGCGGCCGAGGTGGTGATTGCTCGGCGCATGGTGCGACTGGCAATTAAGCGTATCGACCCCGACGCTCGCCCGGAGATGCGGCATGTGGAGCGCGTGCTCGCCTGTGTCGCCGAAGGCTCGGGTTCGGTCACGCTGCCGGCGGGAATCGATGTGCGCGTGGAGTTTGGCATGCTGTCATTCAAGGCCCCGGCGGCGCGCGAGGGGTTAGTTGCCGATTGGGTCACCATTCCCGGTCGATTGCCGCTGGGGGCGGGCCGCATCCTGGTGGCAGAGACGATGGCCGTCGAGCCGGGGTGCGATATTGTGCGCCGTGCCCGTGAACTCGCGGGTGCCGGAGGGGTGGCCGCTATGGTGGATGCCGCGACGCTGGGCTTTGCCGATCGCGATAGCGAACGGATGCTCGCCGGCTCGCGCGGGGAGATTCCCGCCGAGGCGCGTTTGGCGCGTCTGTGGGTAGACGGTCCCGTGCCGGGGGATGTGATGTGTCCGTTGGGCATGAGTGGGCGAAGTAAGAAGGTGTCCGACCTGCTCAACGAGGCTCGTATTCCCGTCTCTGAGCGCGCAGGCGTTCCTGTGGTGAGAACGGCGCCGGGAGGTGCCGTGGTGTGGGTCGCCGGAGTTCGCGCGGACGAGCGTTTTAAGTGCACGGCCGCAACGCGCGTGGCATATCTGCTCCGCGTGGTCGATGCGGAATAGCGTCCCACGCCTGCTATTCTGTGCGACGTTGACGGTATTCCCGCGCTGATGGCGCACGGGCTGGTAAATTTACCCCGTGCGCTGCTAGAATGTGAAGTTCGCGTCCATACGGCGGTGTGTGGACGATAAGCACAAGAAAGGGTTGTCATGGCTTCTCAACATCCGGATATCGAGAAGGTTCTGTTTACGCAGGAGGATATCGACGGTATCGTCTCTCGCCTAGGAGAGCAGATTACTCGCGACTACGCGGGTAAGGATCTGGTGCTGATTGCGGTCCTGCGCGGCGCCGTGGTCTTTATGGGCGACCTGATGCGCAAGATCGAGCTGCCGACCAACATCGATTTCATGGCTGTTTCGAGCTATGGCGACGGTGTGAAGTCCTCGGGTATCGTGCGTATCATTAAGGACCTGGATATCGACATCCGCGGTCGCGACGTGCTGATCGTCGAGGACATTCTGGACTCGGGCCTGACGCTCAAGTATCTGATGAAGAACCTCGAGAGCCGCAAGCCCGCTTCTCTGGAGGTCGCCGCCTTCCTGTGGAAGGACGTTGAGGACCGTACCTCGGCCATCACGCCCAAGTATGTTGGAACCCATTGCCCCGATGCCTTTGTGGTGGGCTACGGCCTCGATTATGCCGAGCGCTATCGTAACCTTCCGTATCTGGGCATTTTGAAACCGGAGGTTTATTCGTAAGATGCCCGACGACCGTAACGATAACAATTCCCAGACTCCCCGGGAGCCTAAGATCCCGGGGGTGCCCGGAGGCAAGAAGCCCACGCGTACGGGCTGGCTGTATTTTATTTTGGCTTGCGCGCTTCTGGGCTACGCCTTCTTTAACATGGGCTCTGGCTTTGCCAATTCCAGCAATACCGTAAAGCTCGCAACGAGCGAGATGGTCAACGCCATTAAGCAGGATCGCGTCGAAGATTTGACCTATACGGTTCAAGACGGAAGCGTGACGGGTCATTACTGGAAGACGAAGAAGGACAAGGGCGATACGAGCGAGCTCAAGGGCTTCTCCTCGACCTATGTCGGCTCCGATTCGCTTGCCGAGCTTATGGCGGAGCACCCCGATACCAAGTACATCGTCAACACCAATGACCCCGATTTTTGGGGCGACTTGGCGATGAGCGTGCTTCCGACGATTGCCCTGATCGCCATCATGTTCTACTTTATGCGCCAGATGATGGGCGCCAACAACAGGAACATGCAGTTTGGCAAGACCAACGCCAAGACCAACGAGGCCACGCGCCCCAAGGTCAAGTTTGAAGACGTTGCCGGCGTGGACGAGGCAGTCGAGGAGCTCGAGGAGATTCGTGACTTTTTGAGCGATCCGGATCGCTATCGCAGGCTGGGCGCCAAGATCCCGCGCGGCGTGTTACTGGTGGGCCCTCCGGGCACCGGTAAAACGCTGCTGGCCAAGGCTGTTGCCGGCGAGGCGGGCGTGCCGTTCTTTAGCATCTCGGGTTCCGACTTTGTCGAGATGTTCGTGGGTGTCGGCGCCAGCCGCGTGCGTGACCTCTTTAAGGAGGCCAAGTCCCAGGCCCCGTCGATTATCTTCATCGATGAGATCGATGCTGTGGGACGCCAGCGCGGAGCTGGCTTGGGCGGAGGTCACGACGAGCGCGAGCAGACGCTCAACCAGCTGCTGGTCGAGATGGACGGTTTTGAGGAGAGCGAGTCGGTCATCCTGATTGCTGCGACCAACCGTCCTGACATCTTGGATCCGGCATTGCTGCGTCCCGGTCGTTTTGACCGTCAGGTCACGGTCGACCGTCCGGATGTGAAGGGCCGCGAGCAGATTTTGCGCGTGCATGCCGAGAACAAGCCGATGGACGAGGACGTGAAGTTTGAGAAGCTCGCCCAGATGACCGTTGGCTTCACCGGCGCCGATCTGGCAAATCTGCTCAACGAGTCTGCGCTGCTGGCCGCTCGCCGTCATCGTTCCGTGATCTCGATGGACGAGGTCGAGGAATCGATGGAGCGCGTGATTGCCGGACCGCAGCGCAAGGGTCGCGTGATGACCGAGGCCGAGCGCACCACGATTGCCTACCACGAGAGCGGTCACGCCCTGGTGGGCCACATCCTGGAGCACTCCGATCCGGTCCACAAGATCTCGATTGTCAGCCGCGGTCAGGCCCTGGGCTACACGCTGCAGCTTCCGCAGGAGGACCACTTCCTCAAGACCAAGAACGAGATGCTCGACGAGCTTGCCGTGTTTTTGGGCGGTCGCGTTGCCGAGGAGCTCATGTGTGACGACATCACGTCGGGCGCGAGCAACGACCTGGAGCGCGCGACCAAGATGGCGCGCGAGATGGTCACGCGCCTGGGCATGAGCGAGGAGCTTGGAACGCAGGTGTTTGGTGAGGCGCAGCATCAGGTATTCCTGGGCCGCGACTATGCCGATCATCAGGATTACTCCGAGGAGACGGCGCGCCGCATCGATATCGAGGTTCAGCGCATTATGCGTGAGGCCCATCGTCGTGCGGCCGAGATTTTGGATGCCCGTCGCGATCAGCTTGACCTGATGGCGAAGGTGCTGCTTGAGCGTGAGACCGTCGAGGGTGACGCCGTAAACGCCCTGCTCGACAACAAGTGGGACGCCTACCTTGAGCGTGAGGGCGATATCCTGGCGGCCAAGGAGGAGCGCAATGCCAAGGCGGCCGGCATGCCGGCCAAGAAGCGTGCGCCTCGCATGAGCGAGGAGGAACTGGCGGCTGATGCTGCGGCCTTTGCACAGGCGGCCATGCAGGAAGATGCCGAAGCCGCATCCGATGATGCCGGCGATGACTGTGCCGCCAATGCCGGTGCCGACATCGACGCCGACAAATAGCCTTTGTGGCGAAAGCCTCTGCGGGGAAACCTGCGGAGGCTTTTTCTTTTTGTTGATTGGGGACAGACTTAAATGAGCGTTTTCACGCATTTAAGTCTGTCCCCAATCAACATTGCTGCGGCGCTTTGCTCGGCTAAAGCGTACAATAGCGCCTATGTGAAAGGGGAACAGATGATTAACGAAACCATGTATGCTCGTGGTGCGGAAAGCTCCATCATCCGCGAGATTTTTAGCTATGGCCTTGAGCGCAAGGCGCAAATCGGCGCGGAAAACGTGTCCGATTTCTCGCTGGGCAACCCGAGCGTTCCGGCGCCCGCTGCCGTGGCGGAGTCCATCAAAAAGGCGCTTGAACTGCCGAGTGACCAGCTGCACGGTTATACGCCCGCTCCGGGCCTGCCGCAGTGCCGTACCGCCGTGGCTGAGTCGCTCAACCGTCGCTTCGGTACGAGCTATGAGGGCAAGGATGTCTTTATGACCGTGGGCGCGGCGGCTTCGCTCACCTGTACGCTCAACGCCGTTACGAATCCGGGCGACGAGGTTATCGCCATTGCGCCGTATTTTCCGGAGTATCGCGTGTGGATTGAGAAGGCTGGCTGCACGTGTGTCGAGGCGCTTGCCAATGAGGATACATTCCAGCTGAGCGTGGACAACGTGCTCAAGGCGATTACCGATAAGACGGCAGCTGTCATCATCGACTCGCCGAATAACCCGACCGGTGCTGTGTATACGCGCGATACGCTGACGCGACTGGCCAATGTTTTACGCGAGGTCAACGCCAAGCGCGATCCCGAGAACCCGATTATGCTCATCTCGGATGAGCCGTATCGCGAGATTGTCTATGGCGCCGAGGTGCCTTGGGTGCCTTCGATCTACGAGCACACCATCGTGTGCTACTCGTATTCCAAGTCGCTGTCGCTGCCGGGCGAGCGCGTGGGGTGGATCCTGGTTCCCAATACGAACCCTCAGGCAGCTCGTCTAATGCCCGCCGTTGCCGGTGCCGCCCGTACGCTGGGCTTCGTGTGCGCGCCGGCGCTCTTCCAGCGCGTAATTATCGACTGCATCGATGAGCCGAGTGACGTTGAGGCCTATGCACGCAACCGCACCGCGCTTACCGATGCACTAGCGGAGTACGGCTACACCTATGTTGAGCCGGATGGTGCATTCTACCTGTGGGTGAAGGCGCTGGAGCCCGATGCGAACGCTTTCTGCGAGCGCGCGAAGAAGTATGAGCTGCTCGCGGTGCCCTCGGACAGTTTTGGCATGCCGGGCTGGTTCCGCTTGGGCTACTGCGTGAGCTACGAGACCATCGTCAATTCGTTGCCTGCCTGGAAGCAACTGGCCGACGAATATCGTCGAAAGTAAAGCGCTCTGCTTACAATGTTTTACGTGAAACGGGGTTTGGTTTTAAGCCAGACCCCGTTGTCTATGCCGTTGTGTGATTGGGATGAAGCAGTTTTACGACTGCCGAAAGCTATGCGTACAATGAATATACGCGACGGCCATACTGGACAAGGAGACCTGATGCCCTACCTTCTTTCTTGTGATATTCATACTCATACGTTGTTCTCCGCGCATGCGTACTCAACCATTGAGGAGAATGTGTACTGGGCGGCGGAACGTGGCCTGCAGGTGCTCGGATCTGCCGACCATCTGAGCTCGATGGTTACGGCTTGCCCCAACGACCTGCGCAGTTTCCAGTTCTTTATTAACCAGGATATCTGGCCGCGCATTTGGAGCGGCGTGCTGGTGCTTCGCGGCGCCGAGGTCGATATCGTTTCGCTGGACGGAAGCTTGTTTGGCGAGGACATTCCCGTGTCGCTCGATATTGCCGGCGATTCGTACAGTCACCAGCATTCGCTGTTCGATTTGGTGACGCGTAATTTGGATTATTTGGTGGCAAGCGTGCATAATCCGCAGTTTGCCGAAGGCGCGACGCTCGCCCAAACGACCCAGATGTATATCAATGCCCTGGAGCATCCCAAGGTGTTCATGCTTGGGCATACGGGTCGTTCGGGCGTGCCGTTCGATATCGATGAGGTGCTACTGGCGGCCAAGGCCAAGCACAAGATTATCGAGATTAACAACCATAGTCTTGAGCATGGTGCCGACACTGAGCATTGGGCCGTATGTCGCAAGATCGCCGAGCGCTGCGCCGAGCTGGGCGTGGGAATTGGTGTGTCGACCGATGCCCACATTGGTATGGTCATTGGCAAGCTCGAGCACGCCCGCAAGTTGCTCGACGAGATTCACTTCCCGCTGGACCTGATCGTGACGCGCGACCGCGAGACGCTGCTGCGCGAGATGGCGGCAGCCGGCGTATGCGACCTGCGCAAGGGGATGTAACGAGACTCATATGTCCAACGAAAGGGGGCGGTCCAGACGGGCCGCCCCCTTTCCTGTCCCAAAAATCTACCGGGGTGGATTAGCGGCGCTCGAGGACCGCGACGGTCTCGGTGTGGTCGGTATGAGGGAACATGTCGACTGGCGTGATCTTGAGCAGGCGATAGCCACCGTCGAGGAGCTGGTGCAGGTCGCGCTCTTGGGTGGCGGGATTGCAGCTGATATAGGTGATGCGGCGCGGCTTAAGTGCGCAGGCGGCCTCAAGAAACTCGGGCGTGGAGCCGGCGCGCGGCGGGTCGATGGAGAGAACGTCGACGCGCTCGTTGTTATCGGCGGCGTCCAAGATGTAGTCGGTGGCGTCGTCGGCCATAAACCAAGCGCTGCGGGTGAGGCCGTTGAGCTCGGCATTGCGACGTGCGTCGGCAATGCCCGCCGGGTTGCGCTCCACGCCGAGCAGCATAATGCCGACACCTCTGTCCTGGGCGGCTTTGGCTGCGCACAGGCCGATAGTTCCGCTACCGCAATAGGCATCCATGAGTACGTCACCCTGCTGCAGGTCCATACCGTCAATGGCGAGCTGATAGAGCAGTTCGGTCTGCTGCGGGTTGGTCTGATAAAACGCGGTAGGGGAGATATCGAATTCGCAACCGAGCAGCTGGTCGCGCATGAACTCGGCGCCATAGACGATACGAGTCTCCTCACCCAAGATGGCGTTACCGGGACGGCCATTGATATTTTGGGCAACGGTGACGATATGCGGATCGAGCGCCGCGACGGCCTCAAAGAACTCCTGCGCATGCGGTAAGTCACGCTGGGCGGTCACGAGCGTAACCATGACCTGGTCTGTACGCCAGCCGCAGCGGACGACGGCATAGCGAAGCAAACCAAGATGCTTGTCCTCATTAAAGGCGGGAATATGCAGCCGCTCAGCTTCGCGTGCGATGCCGTTGAGAATCTGACGGGCACCCGGCGCCTCGACAGGACACTCGGGTACGGCAACGATCCTGTGCGTGCCGCGCTCAAAGAAACCGCAACGGACAGTGCCCTCCCTACCGGGAGCAAAGGGAGTGGCAGCCTTATGACGAAAGCCACGCGGCGCAGGATATTTACCCGGGTCGCCCAGGGTGACGCCCATACCGCGAATAGGGTCAACGGCGATACCCTCGCGCTCACAAAGCGAAGCAAAAAGCTCCCCCATGGCAGCCTGCTTAGCTGCCAACTGCTTTTTATAAGGACGATTGAGCGCCGTGCACCCACCGCAAGATTTCATGATCGAACAGGGAGACTTGGGGTCCACAGCCTTCCGCGCAGACGAAACCGGATCTTTATGCGGGCGCTTGGAACGAGTCTGAGGCGCTTTATCCCCGCCTCGACGAGAGTCAGAACGCTTGCCCTTGGCCTTGCCCTTAGCCGACTTGCTTTTTGCAGCTTTAGAAGACTTGGATTTCGTAGAAGATTTCTCCTCCTTCGACCCCTCAGCCGCTTCCACCAAAGCACGACGAGCCCTACGCTCCGCACGAGATTCTGCCATGAATTAACCCCACTAATTTACAAATTGAAAGCTGCAAGCATTGTACCGTGCCAAGCTAGCGGACGATATGCAAGCGCCCATTTCCTGTCAGTGATAAGTCCAACGACGTTTGCCCGGCGTGGGCGGGGAGCGGCGCGTAATTAAGTTTATCGCGAGTTCCGCACGCAAAGGAAAGCACTTAATGTGCTTTCCGTCTTGCGCAGGACTGTAGAGCAGGAAACTTAATTACGCGCCGCTCCCCGCCCACGCCGGGCAAACCCTCCCTTGTACTTTATCAAGGTAGAGTGTATGATTCTGAACGTTACATGACTCACTTTACCTAACTAAAGTGCCATCAAGGGGGATACCATGAATACCGATATGTCTCGTCGTCAGTTCGTTGGTCTAGCCGGCTCACTCGCCACGGTGCTTGGCCTTGGTCTTGTCGGCTGCGGCGGTGGTGCCGGCAAGGGCTCCGCTGCCGGTTCTGCCGCAGCCAAGGACGTGAAGGGCGCTGCGGAGTCCAAGAAGCTCGTCGTGGGCTTTGACAAGTCCTATCCTCCGTATGGCTTTGTAGGCGACGATGGCGAGTACACCGGTTTTGACCTCGACCTTGCCAAGGCCGTTGCCGACAAGCAGGGCTGGGACGTTGAGTATGAGGCTATCGACTGGGATGCCAAGGACACGCTGCTCAACTCGGGTGCCATCAACTGCATCTGGAACGGCTTTACCATGGAGGGCCGCGAGGACGACTACACGTTCTCCGAGCCTTACATGCTTAACGAGCAGGTGCTCGTGGTCAAGAAGGACGCGGGTATCAAGAGCTGGGACGATCTTGCCGGCAAGACCGTGATTACCCAGACTGATTCCGCCGCACAGGATGTGCTCGAGGGCGACCAGAAGGATCTGGCCGCGACGTTTGCCACGCTCGATACCATCGGTGAGTACAACACGGCGTTTATGCAGCTCGAGAGTGGTGCAGTCGATGCCGTTGCCTGTGACCTCTCGATCGCCCAGTATCAGCTTGCCGCTAAGCCCGATGCCTATACGCAGCTCGACAAGCCGCTGTCCAGCGAGCACTACGCCGTCGGCTTTAAGAAGGGCGACACCAAGTCCGCCGATGCCGTGACTGAGTCGCTCAAGGCGCTCTACGAGGACGGCACGGTTAAGGACCTGTGCGATAAATATGCAGATTACGGTCTTTCCTTCGACAACTGGGTTTTGAAATAGCGGCTTTCCGAGGCACCCGATTTTGCCGTTCAAACCGTCGCTTGCGTACATTTAGTACGCGGCGCTCCTCTTTCACGGCAAACTCGGGCACCTGGAAAACCCGCTTTAGCATTGGGTTCACTGTTCTGTTGCTGTGAAAGAGAGCTTGGGTTGTCTATTCAGGTCATGATGCAGATGCTTGGCCAGGGATTCTTGGTCAGTTTGCAGTTGTTTGTGCTGACACTGCTGGGGTCGATTCCGCTGGGAATCCCCGTGGCGCTTATGCGCATGAGCAAAATCGCGCCGCTTCGCTGGATTGCGCGCATCTACATTTCGGTCATGCGCGGTACGCCGCTCATGCTGCAGATGTTTGCCATCTACTTTGCCCCGTACTACGTGTTTGGCATTTCGCTCACGCCCGATTCCAAGTGGACGGCGTGCGTCGTGGCGTTCATCATCAACTACGCCGGTTACTTTGCCGAGATCTATCGCTCGGGCTTGCAGTCCATTCCGCGCGGTCAATACGAGGCTGCCGAGGTGCTGGGCTATTCGCGCGTGCAGACGTTTCTGTATATCGTGATGCCGCAGGTCGCCAAGCGTATTCTGCCGGCGATGGGCAACGAGATCATCACGCTGGTCAAGGACACGTCGCTGGCGTTTGCCATTGGCGTGGGTGAGATGTTCTCGACGGCCAAGGCGCTGGTCGCCTCGCAGGTGAGCATGGTGCCGTTTGCGATCGCGGCGCTGATTTACTGGGTCTTTAATTTCGTCGTCGAGATGCTGCTGGGCGCCGCCGAGAAAAAATTGGATTACTACCATGATTAATTCGGTAATGAATATATCGAACGCGCGTAAGGCGTTTGGCGGCAATGAGGTGCTCAAGGATATCTCGCTTGAGGTGAAGCGTGGCGAGGTCGTGGCGATTATCGGGCCTTCGGGTGGCGGCAAGTCCACGCTGCTGCGGTGTGCCACGCTGCTCGAGACACTCGACGGAGGCTCGCTCTCGTTTGGCGACCTTGCCGTTGCGACGGATGCGGGTTCGGGCGCGGTCTATGCGAAGGGCGATGTGCCCAAGCAGGCGCGCTCGCGATTCGGCCTGGTGTTCCAAAATTACAACCTGTTCCCGCACTATACGGTGATGAAAAACATCACCGATGCGCCGATTCGCGTGCTTAAGCGTCCGCGCGAGCAGGCGGAAGCCCGCGCTCACGAGCTGATTGCACAAATGGGGCTGACGGGCAACGAGAACAAGGTGCCGTGTGAGCTTTCGGGCGGTCAGCAACAGCGTGTGAGTATCGCCCGCGCCCTGGCGCTCGATCCGGAAATCTTATTCTTTGACGAGCCGACCTCGGCGCTCGATCCCGAGCTAACGGCCGAGGTGCTGCGTGTCATTAAAGACCTGGCGGCGCAGAATATGACGATGGTGATCGTGACCCATGCGATGCAGTTTGCGCGCGATGTTGCCGATCGCGTGGTCTTTATGGACGGAGGCCGCATTGTCGAGGAGGGCCCGGCCGAGCAGGTTATCGATCATCCGCGTGAGCAACGTACCCGTGAGTTCTTGAGTCGTATCGAGGGCTAAGCTCAGCTATGTATTGAGAAGAAGCCGCCGCGGGTCTTATGGACTGCGGCGGCTTTTATTTGTATCGATGGGGTTTAATAATCGCCTGGCATACTTGCTCTGTCCTCTCGCCGCCTGTATTCATACGTGCGCCGAAAGGTATGCATGGACAGCCGCCCGTGAGGGTAGGGTGGTGGCATAGGACATTTGGAGGGTGAGTCGGCTCGGCTGCCGACCATGCTGCTCCCGGGATGGCACCGACCGCGAACTCTCCCCGTTGGCGTCGCGCATTGCGCGCGGCCCTGCAAGGAGGTCATCATGGGTGCTCCCAAGACCGGTAACGTAAGGAACGTGGTGCTCGTAGGCCAAGGCGGGGTGGGCAAGACTTCACTCGCCGAGGCCATGCTCCACCTTTCCGGCAAGACCGCCCGCCTGGGCGGCCACGACGGCACCAAGCCCACGCTCGACTATGACCCCGAAGAGGTCAAGCGTGCATTTTCCATCTCGACGACCATCGCGCCGATCGACTGGAAGGGCGCGCGCATCAATGTGCTCGATGCCCCGTGCTACCCCGATTTTATCGGCGACGCCTTTGCCGCGATGAGCGTCTGCGAGACGGCTCTGTTTGTGGTCGACGCCGAGGCCGGCCCGCAGCCTACGACGGTTAAGCTCTGGTATGCCGCCGAGGACCTGCGACTGGCGCGTGCGGTGTTCGTAAACCGCCTGTCGCGCTCCGAGGCCAGCTTTGCGACCACGATGGACCTGCTGCAAGAGCGCTTTGGCACGCGCCTGGGCGCCGTGACCCTTCCCTGGGGCGAGGGCGAGGACTTTGACGGCATCATCGACCTGGTGCGCATGAAGGCGCGCCATTGCAACGGCACCGAAGCCGTTGAGTCGGAGATTCCCGAGGAGTATCGTGCCCAGGCCGAGGAAGCCCATGACCATCTGTGCGAGCTGGTGGCCGAGGCTGACGATGAACTGATGATGAAGTACTTGGAAGGCGAGGAGACGCTGACGCAGGAGGAGCTTGAAGGCCTGCTGTCGAAGGCGATCGCCGAGCGCATCTTTGTGCCGGTCTTTGCGGGCGATTGCATTAAGGAGCAGGGCGTCAACTCGCTGATGGACGACATCGCCACATACTTCCCGGCGCCGACCGACTACGGCGAGATGCCGCTTATCGACGGCGATTCGCTCAAGATTTCAAGCGACGATGATCGTCCGGTGGCGTTTGTGTTTAAGACCCTGGCCGATCCGCAGCAGGGTCGCATCAGCTTTATTAAGGTGCTGACGGGTACGCTTGAGCCGGGCCTTGAGCTGGTCAACGCGCGCACGCGCAAGGGCGACCGTCTGGCTCACCTGTATGTGATGTGCGGCCGCGACATGACCGAGGTCGGTCACGCCTATGCCGGCGACATTATCGTGGCACCCAAGCTGGCGGCCGAGACGGGCGATACGCTCTCGATTACCGGCAAGGTCGAGGCTGCGGCGTTTAAGTTCCCCAACTCGCAGTACCGCATCGCCATCGAGGCCGAGAATCGCGGCGACGAAGAGAAGCTCTACACGTTTATCGAGAAGGCCTGCAAGGCCGATCCGACCATGAGCATCGATCGTGACGAGGAGACGGGCCAGACCATTATCTCCGCCGTTGGTGAGGCGCAGGTTTCGGTGCTGCTCAACCGTTTGGAGGATCGCACCAAGGTCGTGGCCAAGAGCGTGCCGATCCGCATTCCGTATCGCGAGACCATTCGCCGTACGGCAAGCGCGCAGGGCCGCCACAAGAAACAGACTGGCGGTGCCGGTCAGTATGGCGACTGCTGGCTGCGCGTTGAGCCGCTCATTGGGCCCGACGGCACGAGCGATGGCTATGAGTTTGTAGACGAGGTCGTGGGTGGCCGCATCCCGCGCTCGCTCATCCCCGCCGTGGACAAGGGTGTCCAGGAGACCATGAAGGACGGCATCATTGCCGGCTACCCGCTCACGGGCATTCGCGTGGCTGTGTACGACGGCTCGTATCACAGCGTCGACTCCAACGAGATGGCGTTCCGCGCGGCGGCTCGCATCGGCCTGCGCAAGGCGTGCGCCGATGCCGACCCGGTGGTGCTGGAGCCCATCGAGGAAATCACGGTGACTATTCCCGAAAGCTACGCCGGCGCTGTGATGGGCGACATCTCGGCATCGCGCGGTCGCGTGACGGGCATGGAGACCGATGAGCGCGGTGACACCGTGGTTATCGCACAGGCGCCGCTGGCCGAGCTGACGGATTACTCGACGCGCCTGCGCTCTATCACGCGCGGCACGGGCGACTTTACCATGAAGCCCGCCGGCTACGAGCAGGTGCCTTATGACGTTCAGGCCAAGCTGGTCGAGCGCTATGAGGAGGGCCGCGCCAAGTAACGTGTGGTTTTGCCTGCAATGTAGGTGCTGACGAAAAGGCCGTCCTGGGTAACCGGGGCGGCCTAATTTCAAGACTTTAGTCTGCTGGCCGCGCAGCGGCCAGCTTTAAACCACCCGCTAC
>UQHW01000040.1 GCA_900540935.1 uncultured Collinsella sp.
GGAGCCCTTTGCATGTCCGAGGACGTTTTGGAAAGTAACCCAAAGCGGCCCGGCGATCCTGCGGGAGTTAAACCCCTTTAGAACTTGTCGTGGAAGGTACGCGAAATGACCTCGTCCTGCTGCTCCTTGGTGAGCGTGTGGAAGTTCACGGCATAGCCGGAAACGCGGATGGTCAGCTGCGGGTACTTCTCGGGGTGAGCCTGAGCATCGAGCAACGTCTCACGGTTGAAGACGTTGATGTTCAGGTGATGGCCACCCTTCTCGGCGTAAGCGTCGAGCATGTGGACCAGGTTATCGGCCTGAGTCTCGGAAACTTCAGAAACCTTCATAATGTGTCTCCTTCGATCGATAGGCGCCGGCCGAAACCGGCGCGCTAATCAGTAATCGTTATTGTTAGTATAGCACTAACAATAGTTACTCGCCCAGCTGATCAAGGTCGATATCGCCAAAGAACACCTGGTCCTCCTTGCCGAGCGCACCCGGGATGATGGAGAAGGTGTTGGAGATGCCGTCCTGAGCATCGCGGAACGGGAGCTTGGAAACCGAAGACAGCGAAGCGATGGCGCCGTGGCTATCGCGCTTGTGCATGGGGTTAGCACCCGGGGCGAACGGCTGGCCAGCCTTGCGGCCGTCAGGCGTGGAACCGGTCTTCTTACCGTACACGACGTTGGAGGTAATGGTCAGAACCGAGGTCGTGGGCACGGAGTTGCGGTAGGTGTCGTTCATGCGGATGTACTCCATGAACTGGTGCACAACGTCGTGAGCGATCTGGTCGACGCGGTCGTCGTCGTTACCGTACTTGGGGAACTCGCCCTCGGTCTCGAAGTCGACGATGATGCCGTTCTCATCACGGACGGGGTGGACCTTGGCGTACTTGATGGCGGACAGGGAGTCAGCCACGACGGAAAGGCCAGCGATGCCCGTAGCGAACCAGCGGTGCACGTGCTTGTCGTGCAGAGCCATCTGGATGCGCTCGTAGCAATACTTGTCGTGCATGTAGTGAATGATGTTCAGCGAGTTGACGTACACGCCAGCGAGCCACTTCATCATGTCGTTGTACTTGGCCACAACGTCGTCGTAATCGAGCGTATCGCCCTCGACGGCGCGATACTTGGGGCCGACCTGCTTCTTGGAGACCTCGTCAACACCGCCGTTGAGCGCGTAGAGCAGGCACTTGGCCAGGTTGGCACGGGCGCCGAAGAACTGCATCTCCTTGCCGATGCGCATGGAGGACACGCAGCAGGCGATGCCGTAGTCGTCGCCGTGGTAAACGCGCATGAGGTCGTCGTTCTCGTACTGGATCGAGGAGCTGGCGACAGAAGTCTTGGCGCAGAACTTCTTGAAGTTCTCGGGCAGACGGGTCGACCACAGAACGGTCATGTTGGGCTCGGGGCTGGTGCCCATGTTCTCGAGCGTGTGCAGGTAGCGATAGCTCATCTTGGTAACGAGCGTACGGCCGTCGACACCCATGCCGCCGATGGACTCGGTGACCCACTGCGGGTCGCCGGTAAACAGGGCCTGGTACTCGGGGGTACGGGCAAACTTGACCATGCGGAGCTTCATGATGAAGTGATCCACGAACTCCTGGATCTGCTCCTCGGTGAAGGTACCGTTGGCAAGGTCGCGCTCAGCGTAGATGTCGATGAACGTGGAGGTACGGCCAATGGACATAGCGGCGCCGTTCTGCTCCTTAACGGCAGCGAGGTAGGCGAAGTACATCCACTGGATGGCCTCCTGCGTGTTGGTAGCAGGGTTGGAAATATCGAAACCATAGGTCTCGGCCATCATCTTGAGCTCGCCGAGGGCGCGGATCTGCTCCTGCAGCTCCTCACGGTCGCGGATGTTGTCGGCGGTCATGACCGTCGGGGTGGAAGCCTTCTGGGCCTCCTTGTCCTTGATCAGGTAGTCGACACCGTACAGGGCGACACGACGGTAGTCGCCGATGATGCGGCCGCGGCCATAGCCATCGGGCAGACCGGTGATGATGTGGGCCGAGCGGCAAGCACGCATCTCGGGGGTGTAGACATCGAAGACGCCGGCGTTGTGGGTCTTGCGCTCGAAGGTGTAGCGCTCGACAACGTTCTCGTCGACCTTGTAGCCGTGCTGGCTGGCAGCCTGGCAAGCGATGCGGATACCGCCGTTGACGTGCAGCGCACGCTTGAGCGGCTTGTCAGTCTGGAGGCCAACAATGGTCTCCTTCTCGCGGTGGGCGTTATCGATGTAGCCAGCGGGGTGGCTCACGATACCCGTGACGGTCTTGGTGTCCATATCGAGGACGCCGCCCTGCTCGCGCTCCTTGAGCAGCAGGTCGAGAACCTCGCCCCACAGCTCCTTGGTACGCTCGGTCGGACCGACGAGGAACGACTCGTCGCCCTCGTAGGGGGTGTAGTTCTTCTGGATGAAGTCTCGGACGTCAACCTCTCCCGTCCAGATGCCTTCCTTGAAGCCTTCCCATGCCTCCTGCATTGTGTAACCACGCTCCTAGTTACGTGTAATGCGGCGCTCTCTCACACCGCTGCTTATTGAATTCTTGAATTATCGGCTTGCACTACCGGCTTCTTCCGTTCTTCACCACACGTTGGTGCAGGAAAAACGTTTGTCCACCTTGGAACTACAACCCAAAACCCAAGATTTCACCCGTTTGAGTAGGATAACATAGCTACCCCCTTCATCAGGGCTGTTATATGTTTCTTTTTTTATACCATTAGGGCGTTTTTAACAAATCCGCAGGAAATGCGAGCGCGAACAACTACCGTTCACCGATTTGTTTGGTATTTTTCCTTGCCTTTGCACGACATTCACTCTAGCTGTTATGCCAGCTTTAGCAGGATAAAGTACCTCTGAGTAGGCTTTAGGACATGCCTAACGATCTGCCCCTAACTTTGCTGACACCGACGGTGTACGGAGGTCGCCTAAAGGTAGTTTTCTAGGCATGACCCAAAAACTACCGTATAGGGTGCGCGTGCAGGGGTATCATCTTTCACCGAAAATAGTTTCTAGTGTTAGGGGTTTTCGGTGGAAGATACCGATTTCCGTGAACTTGGGCGTCAGCTCCTTACCGAGTTCGGCAGCATGCATCAGCGCATTTCGCGCTTTGCGGACAAAGCCCTCGGCGGCGAGATGGCCGTCATGCGCGCCCTCATACTCGCCGGCGGTTCGCTCACGCCGAGCGAACTCGCTGATCGCGCCTGGGTCTCGAGTGCCCGCATCGCCAATATCCTACGCGCTCTCGAAGCCAAGGGCTGGGTCGAGCGCGAGCACTCAAAGACCGACCGTCGTCGCGTACACGTCACGGTGACCGACAAGGGATTCCAGGATCTCGAAATCAAACGTCGGGAATTCGAGAACCGCACTGCGGCTTTCCTCGAGCAGCTCGGCGAAACAGATACCCAAGAGATGGTGCGTCTTCTAAGGCGTGCCAACGAAATTATCGACCGCAATCAAGAAAGGAGAGATGCCGAGTGAGGATTCTCAAGCTCTTTAAAAAGCATATCCTGGCACTGTTCGCAGCTATCGTACTTATCGTAATCAGTTGCAACGCCGATCTGGCACTGCCTACCTACATGAGCGACATCGTCGACGTGGGCGTGCAGCAGGGAGGCATCGCCTCGCCCGTGCCTGACACCATTCGCGCCGAATCGCTCGACGACCTCGAACTCTTTATGAGCGCCAAGGACGCCAAAACTGTGGAGGCCGTCTTTAGCAAGGCGGACAAAAACGGTATTCGAACGTACAAGGGCACCGAGGAGGAGCGCGCCGACGGCGGCAAGATTGCCGACATCATGAGCCTGCCCGAAACTGTCGTCCTTTCGTTCAACCAGGGCATCGACGCTGACTCCATGGGCGACATGACCGGCGCATCCACCGAGGCAAGCAATGGCGGCGCCGCTCAGGCCATGCCCACCCCCGAGCAGATGGCGGCGATGACGCCCGAGCAGCTCGCCGAGATGCAGCAGAAGGCCGCAGCGGCGCAGAACATGCAAAAGCAGATTGATGCCGATGGCGGTAAGATCACCATGAAGAGCCTGCGCCTAGGCGTTGAAGGCGGTCTTATCGATCAGGGCAAGCTCGTCGAGGGCGCCAACGATATGGCAGACAAAATGGGCTCCATGTCGGGCTCCATCGTGACCCAACGCGCCGTGAGCTATGTGCAGGACGAGTACAAGGCGCAGGGCATCGACCCCGCCGACGTGCAGAACGCCTACCTGGGCCGCATGGCGACCACGATGTTTGGCCTGTGCCTGATCTCGCTCGTCGCCACAATCCTGACCGGCGCCGTGGCCTCGCGCACCGCCTGTTCCATCGCACGCGACCTGCGCCGCGAGACCTTCAACAAGGTTATGCACTTCTCGCCGGCCGAGGTGGGCAAGTTTAGCCAGGCCTCGCTCATCACCCGCTGCACCAACGACATTCAGCAGATTCAGATGGCCGCAACCCTGTTTATCCGCATGTGCCTGATGGCTCCCGTCATGGGCATCGTCGCCGTCATGCGCGTCCTGGCCAACCACACCGGCCTGGAGTGGACCATCGCCGTGGCCATCATCGCGGTCTCGGCCGTCGTCGGCGTGCTCATGGGCCTCACCATGCCCAAGTTCAAGAAGATGCAGAGCTTCGTGGACCGCGTGAACCTTACCGCCCGCGAGCTACTCGACGGCCTTATGCCCATCCGCTCGTTCAACCGCGAGGAGCATGAGCTCGAGCGTTTTGACAAGGCGTCGCTCGACCTGATGACCACGCAGCTCTACACCAACCGCGCCATGAGCTTTATGATGCCGCTCATGATGCTCGTCATGAACTGCATCACCGTGCTTATCGTCTGGTTTGGCGCGCAGGGCGTGTCCGACGGCGTGATGCAGGTCGGCAACATGATGGCGTTTATCTCCTACACCATGCAGATCGTTATGGCGTTTATGATCCTCACCATGGTTTCGGTCATCCTGCCCCGTGCCGAGGTCGCGGCCGAGCGCGTGGAAGAGGTCATCACCTGCCCCACCAGCATCAACGACCCCGCCTCGCCCAAACTGCCTGCCGCCAGCGCGCCGCGCGGTGAGCTCACTTTCCGCGACGTAAGCTTCCAGTATCCCGATGCCCGCGCCGATGTCATCAGCGGCGTGAACTTCACCACGCACGCCGGTCAGATGCTCGGCATCATTGGTTCCACGGGCTCGGGCAAGTCCACACTTGTGCAGCTGATTCCGCGCCTGTACGACGTCACGGGCGGCAGCATTTCGCTCGACGGCATCGATGTGCGCGATATGACCCTCTCTGAGCTGCGCCGCCGCATCGGTTATATTCCGCAGCAGGGTCGTCTGTTCTCGGGTACCGTCGAGAGCAACCTCAAGTTTGCCGGCGACATGGTGAGTGACGAGGATATGCGCCAGGCAGCACACGTCGCCCAGGCGGAGGACTTTATCGCCGAGCGCGAGGACGGGTACGACTCCCCCATCAGCCAGGGTGGCTCCAATGTCTCGGGCGGTCAGCGCCAGCGTCTGGCCATCGCCCGCGCGTTGGCCAAAAAGCCCGAGGTCGTGGTGTTCGATGATTCGTTTAGCGCCCTCGACTACAAGACCGACGCGCGCCTGCGCGAAGAGCTGGCCAAAAACGTCACCGACGCCGCGCTCGTGGTCGTGGCCCAGCGCATCGCGACCATCATGCACGCCGACCAGATCATCGTGCTCGACGACGGCCACGTAGTGGGCACCGGCACGCACGAGGAGCTGCTGCGCAGCTGCCCGGCGTACCTGGAGATCGCACAGTCACAGCTTTCCGCCGAGGAGCTGGGGCTTACCCAAGAAGAAATTGCAGCCGTCATGGAAGGAGGCGAGCGCTAATGGCAGACGAGACCAAGACTCAGATTCCCAAGCCCACCCGCCAGCGTGGTCCCATGGGCCGCATGGGCGGCATGCGTCGCGGCGAAAAGGCCAAGGACTTTAAGGGCACCATGAGGCAGCTGCTCGGCTATATCGGCCAGCACAAGATTGCCGTGTTTGCCGCCGTCGCCTTTGCCGTGTGCTCGGTCATCTTTAACATTGTGGGACCCAAGGTGCTCGGCCAGGTTACGACCAAGCTGTTCGAAGGCCTGGTTGCCAAAGTCAACGGTACCGGCGATGTCGACTTTAACTGGATCGCCAAGACGCTCGGCTTTTTGCTCTGCCTGTACCTGGCGAGCTCTATCTGCAGCCTGGTCCAGGGCTGGCTCATGACCGGCGTCACGCAAAAGATTTGCTACCGCATGCGCAAGGAGATCGCCGCCAAGATTGCCGTCGTGCCGATGAGCTACTTTAACGGTCACAGCAAGGGCGATGTGCTCAGCCGCATCACCAACGACGTCGATACGCTCGGCCAGTCGCTCAACCAGAGCGTGACGCAGCTCATCACGTCGGTGACGCAGATTATCGGCGTGCTCGTCATGATGCTTTCGATCAGCCTGCCGCTTACCGGCGTCACCGTGCTCACGCTGCCGGCCGCCGCGATTATCTTGACCGTAATGATTCACTTCTCGCAGCCGTACTTCCGCGAGCAGCAGCAGGTCCTGGGCACCGTCAACGGCATTATCGAGGAGGATTTTGCCGGCCAGAACGTCATTCAGGTGTTCGACCGCGCCGAGGCTTCGATCGAGGAGTTCGACCGTCAAAACGACCGCCTCTTTATTAGTGGCTGGCGCTCGCAGTTCCTGTCGGGCCTGATGATGCCGCTTATGAGCTTGGTGGGCAACATGGGCTACGTGGGCGTCGTCGTGGTGGGTGCGCAGCTCGCGCTGACCGGCAATGCCACGCCCGGCGACATCCAGAGCTTTATCCAGTACGTTCGCAACTTTACGCAGCCCGTGCAGCAGCTGGGCAACGTGAGCAACACGATGCAGTCGATGGCCGCCGCCACCGAGCGCGTGTTTGAGTTCCTGGCCGCGCCCGAGGAGGAGCAGAAGGCCGACGCGCAGATTCCCGAAAAGCGCCCCGGCCACGTGGAGTTTGACCATGTCAAGTTTGGCTACACGCCCGACAAGACCATCATCCACGACTTTAGCTGCGAGGCGCAGCCCGGCCAGACCATCGCTATCGTCGGCCCCACCGGCGCCGGCAAGACCACGCTCATTAAGCTGCTGCAGCGCTTCTACGATGTGGACGGCGGTTCGCTGCGCGTCGAGAGCGTCGACGTGCGCGACTGGGACCGCGCGGCGCTGCGCGGCGAGTTTGCCATGGTGCTGCAGGATACCTGGCTATTTAACGGCACCATCCGCGAAAACATCCGCTACGGACGCCCCGATGCGAGCGATGCCGAAGTCGAGGCCGCCGCACGCGCCGCACGCTGCGACCACTTTATTCATACGCTCGCCGGCGGTTACGACTTTATGATCAACGAGGAGGGCACCAACCTGTCGCAGGGTCAGCGCCAGCTCGTGACCATCGCCCGTGCCATTTTGGCCGACCGTCCGGCGCTGATTTTGGACGAGGCGACCTCCAACGTTGACACTCGTACCGAGGAGCTTATTCAGCGTGCCATGGATGCGCTAATGCAGGGCCGTACCAGCTTTGTTATCGCGCACCGCCTGTCCACGATCCGCAACGCCGACGTGATCTTGGTAATTCGCGACGGCGACATCGTCGAGAAGGGCACGCACGACGAGTTGCTCGCCCAGGGCGGCTTCTACGCCGACCTGTACAACTCGCAGTTCGACGAAGCGGCGTAAATTCTGCCGCAGGGAACGAATAACGCCCGAGAACGGGGGCGCAGGACAACCTGCGCCCCCGTTTTGTGTCCTTCGAGCCTCGAAACGCCTTCCCTGAGACCTCATTGATGGCGCTTTCCAGACCCCGTGGGCAAAAAAGGGCAAATATGAGTACTGTCACCTTTTTAGTAACAGTCAAAACCACCTCAAACGACCTCTTTGCGGCCTCTATACGCCTTCAAATTAATAAAACGCCCGTTAGCAGGCTTCCGTCTGCCAACGTTAATGAACATATTAATCACTTTGTCTATTATCTCGCTAGACGGATATGTTACTAGGTTAGCAACAGTACTCATATTTGGCATTTTTTGCCCACTGGGTACTCCCCGGGGAATCGGCGGCAGGCTTAGGGTCCCTCACGGCGTCATCCCATCCTGGTGAGCGCCAACGTTTACCCATATAAAACCTGCCAAAATAAACCTGTCCCTTTTGGCAGGTTTCGGGGTGGCAAGGGCTTGCACTTTAGCGTGCGACAGCGGATAATGCCGAACACTCGACAATACGCTTATTGCTCTTTCTATAGATTGAGGAGGCCCCTATGGCCATGGAATTCAAACGCAGGCTGCCGATCCCCATGGAGATCCGCGAGGAAATGCCGCTTTCTGCCGAGCTTACCGCCGAAAAGCAGGCATTTGACGCCGAGGTCGCCAAAGTCTTTACCGGCGAGGACGCACGCAAGGTGCTCATCATCGGCCCGTGCTCTGCCGACCGCGAGGATTCGGCCCTCGAGTACATGAACCGACTGGCCAAGACCGCCGAGGAGGTCAAGGACAAGCTCATCATCATTCCGCGCGTCTACACCAATAAGCCGCGCACCAAGGGCACCGGCTACAAGGGCCTGCTGCACAACCCCAACCCCGAGGCTCCCGACGACCTGCTCGAGGGCGTCAAGGCCATCCGCCATATGCACCTGCGCGTTATTAAGGAAACAGGCTTCTTCACCGCCGACGAGATGCTCTATCCGTCCAACTACCAGTACCTCGTTGACCTGCTGAGCTATGTTGCCGTGGGCGCACGCTCGGTCGAGAACCAGGAGCACCGTCTGGTGTCGAGCGGCATTTCGGTACCCGTCGGCATGAAGAATCCCACCGCCGGCTCTACCACCGTTATGCTCAACTCCATTTACGCCGCGCAGGCGCACCAGAGCTTCATCTTCCGCAACTGGGAGGTCGAGTGCGACGGCAATCCGCTCGCGCACGCCGTTATGCGTGGCTACATCGGTCTCGACGGTCGTACCTACCCCAATTACCACTACGAGCACCTGGAACGCCTGGCCGAGCGCTATACCGAGCACGCCGGCTATGCCAATCCGGCAGCGGTCATCGACTGCAACCACGACAACTCGGGTAAGCGTCCGCTTGAGCAGTATCGCATTTGCAAGGAGGTACTCGACAGCTGCCGCCGCAACGAGTCCATCTCCAAGCTGGTCAAGGGCTTTATGATCGAGTCCTACCTGGAGGACGGCAACCAGCCGGTCGACGGCGGTGTCTTTGGCAAGTCGATCACCGACCCGTGCCTGGGCTGGGAAAAGACCGACTACCTCATCCACGAAATCGCGGAGCGGGTTTAGTTACGCGGGCCGCATTTGGACAATCTGACGTTCAACTTCAAGGGCGCGACCAGAAGGTCAGCGCCCTTTCGTTTCACGTCACCTTGTCTCAAATGCGGCCCGCTCGCTGTCCGTCCTCTACCTGCGGCGTTGTCTTACTCCGGATGCGGCAGTTAGGGACGTTCCTTTTCTGCCGGCAGTTTGGGATGTTCCTTGGGGTAGTCATTGGGGACGTTCTTTAATGACTGGTCGTTTAAGAACGTCCCCAACGACTACCCAGAATGAGAGTGGATAATCTCCCGTTTTTGGCCTATACCAGCGCTAAAAGTGGGAGATTATCCACTCTCATCGAGCAAGTGTCCGAAAATCCGCCCTCATTCCTTCTTAGGACCCTCCGTCCCCGAGGATTCGAGGCTCGCCTGCCGAATGGTCGATGCGGCCGTCCTGCGTCCATGTCACACTCAGGGGTGGCCTGACCCAACTTGGAAGGAGCCCCCATGAGCCTTGACAACGTAACTCTGCGTGCCGCCACGCTCGATGACCTGGCCGGCATCGCCGCCATCTACAACCAGCTGTGGTGCAACACGCTGCGCAACCGAGGCGACGTCGAAGCCGCCGATTTCTGTGCGCGCTTTAACATCGCCATGCAGCTGCAGCGCTCCCCCATCGCGCTCGTTGCCGAAGCTGAAGGCCGCATCATCGCCGCTTGCTGCATCGGTATCTTCGAAGACGGCAAACCACGCACCAATCCCACGTGGGAGCCCTGCTACAACGAGATGTTCGTCCAGGCAACCGAGATGGCAAAGACCGCCGATGCCAAGCTCGAAGGCTCGCTCTTTGGCGATAGCCGCGAGAAGGCAACAGCCGACCGCTTTGCCGCCACGGGCAACGAATATGCCCAAGGCCAGCTCAACCTGATCATCATCGTGCCCGAATGGCAGGGCAAGGGGCTCGGCCGTGCGCTCATCGACCTTGCGCGCGCCGAACTCGCCAAAGCCGGGTGCACCAAATTCTTCCTGATGAGCGACTGCAACTCCGACTGGCAGTTCTACGAGCACCTCAACATGAAGCGCATCTTGGAGGATCACAGCCAGGACACCGGCGACGGATTTATCGTCTATATGTACGGAGGCGACACGCAGGATTAACTTGCATGTCGCCTCACGGGCTTTCTACAAGACGGCCCAAACCATCAACCAAGACGAGTCAACAAGGCGCGCTCTCCTCGGCAGCAAGGGCATTCGTGCTGTAACGAGTGGTGGAGATGGCCACGCTTGCACACAACTGTCTCGGATAGATAGCGGTCGAGCAGGCGCGCCCATGTGCGTGCGTCAAGACGCTCCTCCGCCCTGCCATACAGCGATCGACGGAGTGCCTCGCCCATAGTGCCGCTAAAATCATCGAGCTCAAGAGCGTACTTTGGGACAACGTATCCGACCAACGTCCCCACAAACGGGCTGTGCCCATTACACACGCAGCTGTTTATCAATGGTGCAGGCGGAATGTCATCGTCGTCCAGGTCAAATATGTCCAAGTCCAGCTCACCAGAAGCGTATGGGTGTATTCCGCGGTTAAGCATCTTAAAGATATGGACCGCGAGTCCAAAGTCATCCGTCTGTGGCGTAAACACGGGGGCATTCGTGGACGCTGCCAAGCTCTCGAAATCGCTGATGCCGGCTATCTCCATGAGTTGAAGCACCTCGGGGGCAATATAGCCGGGAGCGGCGCACGCAGTCCTATGTGTCACATCCGAAAGCGTAAAGCTATACGAGCGCCTTGATGGTATCCATGCCCGCATGCGCCGAAGCCTCGCAACCCTTCTGCCCGTTGAGCACGCACTCGAGCAGCGTATCGTATGCGCGCTGGGCTTCGGGGGCCAGGTACGCCCTGTTAAACATGCCCTCGGGTCGCACGTTTCCCTTCGAGTCGATCATATAAGGCCCCAATCTGTTTGGTTTCCCCAGATTGTGTGCCCGCACACCCAAGCCGCACGGCCCGCCGTTCAGCTGAAACCACCACACAAAAAGTCCGCCGACCATTGAAGTCGGCGGACTTTCGCGTGCGGACAATCAAGCACTGTTCACCATGGAACTGCTATTAACAGCGCGCCTTGGGCTGCTGCTGGGTGATGCAGTGGATGTTGCCGCCGCCGTAGATAACCTCGCGAGTCATGATACCGATGACTTCACGGTCCGGATAAGCAGCCTGGATATCCTTGAGCGCCTGGGCGTCATTGGGATCGCCGAACTGCGGTACAAGCACTGCGCCGTTGATGGGCAGGAAGTTGAGGTAGCTCGGCTCGAAAGCATCCTCGGGGGTACGCGGCAGCACGCCCTCGACGGGGTCAATCGTGCTGGCCTCCTCCTCGGTCATATATACCGAGGTCGCAGGCATAATCACCTTGTGGATCTTGAGCTTGCGGCCACGGGCATCCGTCGTCTCGGAAAGCGTCTTATACGCCTCTTGGCACTCCTTGTAGAACTTATGGTTGGGATCATCGGTCCACATGCAGCAGACCTCGCCGGGCGCACTAAAGCATGCGACGTCGTCCACGTGCCCGTTGGTCTCAAACGGGTCGATGCCATCCTTGATCCAAATGACCTTCTCGATGCCCAGGTACTCGGCAAGCTTCTCCTCGATCTGCTCCTTGGTGTACTGGGGGTTGCGGTCCTCATTGAGCAGGCACATCTCGGTGGTCACCACGGTGCCCTGGCCGTCGCAGTTAAACGAGCCACCCTCGAGGATATAATCCTCGGGACGATAGCGGTTAACCTGCTCGAGCTGTGCCACCTGCAGGCCAATGGAAGCGTCCTTGTCCCACGGGAAATACAGGCCGTCAATGAAACCGCCGTAAGCATTAAAGTGGAAGTGCGAGAGTGCCACGTCCCCCTTGTCGTTGACAAGAAACGCCGGGCCGGGGTGGCGAATCCAGCTGTCGTTGTACTCCATGTGGATAACGCGCACGTTCTCAACGCCGTCGAAGATCTCACACACCGCGGGGAAGTCTTCAGTGTTGACGCCCACAGTGATGGGCTGAAAACGTGCAACGGTCTTAATAATCTCGGTAAAGACCTTTTGCGCCGGCTTGGCACCACAGCGCCACACATCCGAGCGATGCGGCCACAAAATCCAGGTGCGCTCCTGCTCTTCGTACTCGCCGGGCATGTAGAATCCGTCCTTCTTTGGCGTAGACTCGCTCTCGTAAATGGTCTTCATTTCAAGCTCCTAAATCTCGGTGCTTTTGCTTGACGAGACCATGATGCGGCCGCACCGAGATGTTCTCAATGGTCCCTCGAGCCCCTTTCAGCGACCGACGGTATACCATTCGCTGACCTAAAGTTCTATTCAGGCCGAGAACATGACATACTGGGTTCCACAATGGAAAGGATGCCCTATGCCCCCATGCAATAATCAGCAGACTATTGAGTTGGACAGTACGACCTGGACTGCTCTCAACGAGCTCGCGCTTGCAATCCACGCATCACACGGTGTCGATAAGCTGCAAAAGGAGACCCTCGAGGGAACGACAGGGCTCGTGCCCCATCGGATCGCCATGTTCGACCTGATCGAGGCAGCGGGCAGTGATGCCCCACGCTACGTCCACCCCGCAAGCAGCGGAATGGACGACCGCGCACTGAGCGACTACTACAACCGCTACGCCGCGATGGACTATACAACATGGAGCTTTGACTTACATAAGGTCGGCGTCTACCGCGACCTCGACCTCGTCGACGTCGAGCGACGCGATGCCACGCCCATCTATCGCAAATGGATGGAACCGCAGGGCGTCTACTTTGGCTGTACGGCCACGCTCGCGCACAACGACAGCCCGCTAGGAAGCATCACCCTGTTTCGTGAACGCACGGCCGGAGACTTCACCGACACCGAGCTCGCAATCCTGCTCGAAGTCGCTCGGCACGCGAGCCTCGCGCTCGCCAACCTCTATCCTCGGGGCATTAAACTCACCCAGACAGAAGACACAAACCAGCTAAATGCTTTCATTACAGAACACAATATCCAACCGCGCGAAGCCGAAGTCATGCGGCTCATGCTCGACGGCAAAACGAACAAACAGATGGCAAACGAGCTATTCATAAGCGAGTCAACCGTCAAGAAGCATGTCAACGCCATCTATCGCAAGCTCGGCGTCAGCAACCGCCTGGGCCTCATGACTGCCACGCAAAACATCCCGCGATAAAAAAGGGCGCCCTCCATGCAGAGAACGCCCTTTGATTTCGCCATTTGAATTAGTGTCGGCTCTGGCTCAAAGAGTAGACAGGTTTATTTTGGCAGGTTTTATCTGGGCAAATGTCAGCCGCCGCGAGGGAGCTGCCTTCCCTCGCGGCGGTCTTCTAGCAGAAAAACCAAGTGAGTAGGCTTTTTGCAGGAGGTCAAGCACGCCCCAAAACGCCACAGCTCTGACCTGCGGTTTTATTGAGTATTTGTTGCGATGTGCTCGGCATATCCAAATAAGTCTACTCACTTGCATCTAAGACGCACCAGATAGGCAAAAACCGCCGCAAAAAGGGGGCCGGTTCCCTTCGCGGCAGCCGTTAATACGCCGAGCTTGTTATCGTAAAAGCCAATCACGCGCCGAAACCACACTACAGTCTTTCGACTCATACGTTGAGTCCACGCGGGCCACAACATAGCGCGCATCTTTTGCAATGTCGATCTCATCGCATACAGTCTGTAGATGGCGGGCGTACTTATCGTGATACGTTCTGGATGATTTTATTTCGATAGCCTTGGGACTCCCTGAGTTTGTACAGTCGAGCAAATCGATTTCACGCTTGCTGTCGTCCCTATAGAAATACAGCTCGGGATTCTCGCCCACGTTGAGATGGCTCTTCGCCGTTTCGGAAACGATGAGGTTTTCGAAAACGGCCCCCAGATAAGGGCTCTCCAATAGTTGCTCCAGTGATCCAATTTTGAGCAAGTAGCAGAGCAGCCCCGTGTCGTAAAAATAGAGCTTGGGCGTTTTAGTTAGACGCTTCTTGGCATTTGCATAATAGGGCTGCAGCGAAAACGTCAGGTAGCTCTGCTCCAGAATGGACAACCAGCTTTTAATGGTCGATACGCTCACGCCCGTATCTCGAGAAAGCGAGGATATATTGATGAGGGCACCGACGCTCTGAGCAATTATGGACAGAAACTTATGAAACTCCGCCTTATTGCGCACATCAAGCAAGCCCACAACATCGCGCTCAACATAGGTATCGATATAGCTGGGAAAATAAACCGAGGACGGCATTCCGGCGGAACGCAGGCGAGGGTATCCCCCTTCGAGCGCGAACAAATCCACTTCCAGCTGCCCCTGCTGGCCCCTCTCCGCTTCTCGAAACGATAATGGCAGCAATTTTAAGATCCCGACTCGCCCGGCAAGAGACTGCCCGATGCTTTTCATCATCAAAAAGTTTTGCGAGCCTGTAAGGATGTATTGACCGGCGTCTCCCCGCTCATCCGAAACAACCTGGATCATTGAAAACAAATCCGGGGCGTATTGCGCCTCATCGATGATGAGTCCGCCCTTTCGGTTGCGGATAAAACTCACCGGATCCTCCAAGGCCGCGCGCCTCGTTTGAGGGTCCTCAAGCGTGACGTAGGAATAGTCGGGAAAGGCATGCCGAACCAGCGTAGACTTACCACTCTGCCTAGGCCCTGTCAACGACACAACAGGAAACCAGCCTGCCATGCGAATGAGCAACTCATGCAAATCCCTGTTAATGAACTCAGCCATATCAACGCCCCTTATTACGCTGTTACCATAATCGAATAGTTTCATTCTCCATAATCTTATAGTAGCGTTTACCATAATCTTATAGTAACCCAGTTCAAAAGCAGTATTTATGGCTCTGTTAGACCAGGATTGACATTCCGCCCTGTCATCTTCTTGCGATTGCACA
>UQHW01000041.1 GCA_900540935.1 uncultured Collinsella sp.
ACTGCGGGAATGGCCTATTTGCTCAATGTGTTCGGCTGAGATCGGAAATCAACCATACAAACCCGTCCAACCGTTGGGCTTGGCATCGGCTTGAAGCCACCCGATGTTTTAGACCTCCGAGCCTTCTGCATCGGCGTTGCCGGTAGCCCAGCGATGGTAGCCAATAACAAACGGGTCCAGGTCGCCATCGTCAAGGACGGCCTCGACATTGCTGGTCTCCACGCCCGTGCGTAAGTCCTTGACCATCTGGTACGGGTAGAGCACGTAGCTGCGAATCTGGTTGCCAAAACCAATCGTGGTCTTGGGTCCGCGGATCTCATCGAGCGCCTCGGCGCGCTTCTCGAGCTCAATCTCGTACAGGCGAGCCTTGAGGATCTGCATGCACGCGGCCTTGTTCTGAATCTGGCTGCGCTCGTTTTGGCAGGTGACCACAATGCCGCTGGGAAAATGCGTCACGCGCACGGCGGAGTCGGTGGTGTTGACGCCCTGACCGCCCGGGCCGCTCGCGTGGTACACGTCCACGCGGATGTCATCGGGACTGATCTCGATGTCGATATCATCGGGTAGCACGGGGATGACCTCGACGCCGGCAAACGTGGTCTGGCGGCGCTTCTTGTCGTCGGTGGGGCTAATGCGAACCAAGCGGTGGACGCCGGCCTCGGCGCGCAGCATGCCAAATGCGTCCTTGCCCTCGACGGTAAAGGTCGCACGGTCAATGCCGATGACCTCGGCCGCGGGACAGTCGTTGATGGTGACCTTCCAGCCGCGACGCTGGCAGTACTTCATGTACATCTTAAAGAGCATGAAGGTCCAGTCCTGGGCCTCCAGACCACCCTGTCCGGGCTTGATGGTCACAATGGCATCGCCGTGATCGAACTCACCGGTAAACCAGCTCGAAAGCTCAAGCTCATCGATGGCCCGAGCCAGGCGCTCAGCCGTGGCTGTAGCCTCCTCGCGAAGGGCGACGGCGTCGGGGTCATCCCCCATCTCCTCGGCAAGCTCCAGCGCGGCGCGGGCATCGGAAAGCTCGCCGCGCGCGGTGTCCACGGCAGCGATATCTTCCTTGGTACGCGCGATCTCCTCCATGGTGGCACGGGCGGCGTCGGCGTCATCCCAAAAGCCAGAGGCAACACTTTTGGCCTCGAGCTCGGTCACGCGCGTGCGCTTCTCGTCCAGGTGGAGATACGACTCGACCTCGCCGAGCCGGTCCGCGAACGCGTCCAGCTCGGCGGGCGTTACCTCTAAAGCCTCAGCCATTAACGATTCCTGCCGTGGCAGTACTTAAACTTCTTACCGCTACCGCAGGGGCACGGGTCATTGCGGCCCACGTTGACGTACGGATCGTCGCTCTCGGACTTGCGATATGTGGTCACCTTGCCACCGTTGTTGACGGCAGCCGGACCACCCTGGACAGCCGTGCGGGCCTGCACCTGCGCCTGCTTGCGCAGCACCGAGTCGCCGTTGTCACCATCGACCTCGGCAGGACCGGAGAAGCGCGCACCCTCGAGCGCGGGCTCTTCCTTGTGCTCCACGGCACGCGGGGCAGCCTTGATCTCGATGCGCAGAACCGTACGCAGATAATCCTCGTACATGGTATCGACGAGTATCTGGAACGCGCCGTAGGCCTCGGTCTTGTACTCGACCAGCGGGTCGCGCTGGCCAAAGCCGCGCAGGCCGATGCCGGTCTTGAGGTAGTCCATCTCCTGCAGGTAGTTCATCCAACGGGTATCGATGACGCGCAGCATGACCTGGGTGTTGAGCTCGCGCATCAGGTCCTCGCCCAAGCGCTCGGCCTTCATGTTGTAGCACTTCTCTACGTAAGCCAGGACATCGGCAGCCAGGGCCTCATAATCCTCGTCGGGGAACTTCGGCGTATCGATGTGGCCGGTGAGCTCAACGACCCACTTGCGCAGGCCCTCGAGATCGCGCTCGCCCTCGTGGCTGTCCTTGGTGCAGAACTCCTGCACGCAGCGGTACACGGTGTCGTGCATGACCTCGGTGATGTGGTCGGTCAGGTCCTTGCCGTCCAGAATCTTATTGCGCTCGGCGTAGATGACCTGGCGCTGCTTGTTCATGACGTCGTCGTACTCAAGGACGCTCTTACGCATGGAGAAGTTGATGCTCTCGACCTTGTGCTGGGCGCTCTCGACGGCCTTGGAGATGATCTTGTGCTGGATGGGCATGTCGTCGCCCATGTCGGCGGTGACCATCATTTTGGAGACGCGGTCCATCTTGTCGCCGCCGAACAGGCGCATGAGGTCGTCCTCGAGCGACAGGTAGAACTGGGTCTCGCCCGGATCGCCCTGACGACCGGAGCGGCCGCGCAGCTGGTTGTCGATACGACGGGACTCATGGCGCTCGGTGCCGATGACGGTCAGGCCACCGGCGGCAAGCACGCGCTCGCGCTCGGCCTTGCAGGTCTCCTTGGCCTCGGCGTTAAACTGCTCGAGCTGCTCGGGCGTCACGTCCTCCATGGTCAGGCCCTCGTACTCAAGGCGCTCGCGCACCAGCTCGTCGGGGTTGCCGCCCAGCAGGATGTCAGTACCACGACCGGCCATGTTAGTAGCGATGGTCACGGCGCCGTAGCGTCCGGCCTGGGCAACGATATGAGCCTCGCGCTCGTGATGCTTGGCGTTGAGGACCTCGTGCGCGATGCTGCGCTTGGTAAGGGCGGCCGACAGCTTCTCGGAGCTTTCGATGGAGACGGTGCCCACCAGGACCGGTTGGCCCTTGGCGTGACGTCGCTCGACGTCGTCGGCAACGGCGTTGTACTTGGCCTGGACGGTGCGGTACACCAGGTCCTCGTGGTCAACACGCTGCACGGGCTTGTTGGGGGGGATGACCTCGACGGGCAGTTTATAAATCTCACGGAACTCGGCGTCCTCGGTGAGTGCCGTACCGGTCATGCCGGAGAGCTTGTCATAGAGACGGAAGTAGTTCTGCAGGGTGATGGTGGCCAGGGTCTGGTTCTCCTCGCGTACGAGCACGCCCTCTTTGGCCTCAATGGCCTGGTGCAGGCCCTCGGAGTAACGGCGGCCTTCCATAATGCGGCCGGTGAACTCGTCGACGATCTTGACCTCGCCGTTGGTGACCACGTACTGCTTATCACGGTGGAACATGTACTGGGCCTTCAGCGCCTGCTGCAGGTGGTTGACCAGCTGGCCGGAGAGATCGGCATAGATGTCATCGATACCCAGGCGGCGCTCGATCTTCTTAAGACCGCGCTCGGTGGCGGCGATGGTGTGCTTGGCCTCGTCCATGACGTAGTCGCCCGTGGGTTCAACGTCCTCGGTGGCGGTGAGCATGTCGTGCGACACGTCCTCACCGCGCTCCAGGCCGCGCACGGCGCGCGCGAAGTCCTTGTAGGTGCTGGCGGACTTAGTGCCGGCGCCCGAGATAATGAGCGGCGTCCTGGCCTCATCGATCAGGATGGAGTCGACCTCGTCGACGATGGCGTAGTTGTGACCGCGCTGCACGCGCTGCTCGGGACGGGTGACCATGTTGTCGCGCAGGTAGTCGAAACCGAACTCGGAGTTGGTGCCGTAAGTGACGTCTGCCTGGTAGGCCGGGCGCTTGAGCTCGAGCGGCATGTTGTTCTGGAGCAGACCGACGGTCATGCCCAGGTACTTGTAGATGCGGCCCATCCACTCGGAGTCGCGCTTTGCCAGGTAATCGTTGACGGTAACGACATGCACGCCCTTGCCGGCGATAGCGTTGAGGTAGCCGGCCAAGGTGGAGACGAGCGTCTTGCCCTCGCCGGTCTTCATCTCGGCAATATGACCCTCATGAAGCGCCATGGCGCCGATGAGCTGTACGTCAAAGTGGCGCATGCCCGTGATGCGCTTGGAAGCCTCGCGCACGGTGGCAAAGGCCTCGGGAAGCATGTCGTCGAGCGACTCGCCGTTGGCGTAACGCTCGCGGAACTTATCGGTCTGGGCGCGGAGTTCCTCCTCGGTCATCTTCTCAAACTGGGGCTCAAGACCGTTGATCTGGTCGACGATCTTGTAGTAGCGCTTAAGGTCCTTATCGGATCCAAAGGACAGCAGCTTTGACATGAATCCCATGTGGTTTTCCTTTTTGGCCATCGCCCACGCCGTGCAGCTGCGGGCGAGTTAAACACAGATGATTGTACTTTAGCCAAACAAGGCGCGGCCTATACGGTCGACCTCGACCGCCACGTAATAACTACGACCCGACCGACCTGCCAAAAAGGGACTGGTTTATTTTGGCAGGTTTTATCTGGGAAAACGCCGTCACTCTGCCATTTGGTGCAAACCAACCCGTCCCCTTCGCACCAATCTGGTGCAATGGGAACGGGTTAGCCTGCACCAATAAAAAGAAAAGGGCCGCGCACCCAAACGGATGCACGGCCCTTATGCCATGAATGCGAGCGATTCCGCGGCGAGCTATTTACTCAGCGGCCTCGGTGGTCTCGGCCTCGGCAGCGGCCTCCTCGACGGGAGCCTCTGCGGGAGCCTCGGCGGCCTGCTTGGCAGCCTCCTCGGCAAACTTAGCAGCACGCTTAGCCTTCTCGGCAGCCTTGGCCTCAGCGGCGGCCTTGCGAGCGGCCTCGGCCTCAGCAGCCTTGGCGGCCTTGGCAGCCTTGGCCTCCTCGGCCTTCTTGAGCTGGGCGGCAGCGGCGCCACCGAACTTGTCGGCGAAGCGCTGGACGCGTCCACCGGTGTCGACGAACTTCTGCTGGCCGGTGTAGAACGGGTGGCACTCGTTGCAAAGCTCGACCTTCATCTCAGACACGGTAGCGTGCGTCTTGAAGGTGTTGCCGCAGGAGCACGTCACCGTGCACTCGACATACTGGGGATGGATACCCTGCTTCATGGTAGGACTCCTTATTGGTCAGGCGCTGGTTACCGATCAGCGCATAAGGCGTCTTGGTTTCCGACCAAGACAACAAACTTGGCTATGGTACCACGGCGCCGCGCGTCCCACAAAAGGTTCACGGTCTTTTCGGAACGACACGAATCTGACCCATCGAAACACATCTCCACCGTTCCTTCAACTGGGAAAATGCCGTCCCCGGGGCCTGAGAAGGGCCCGGGGACGTTCGACTGACTGCGGGAACGGCCTTTCCGCTCAATGTGTTCGGCTGAGATCGGAAATCAACCAAACTGAACTAGGTTCAGTTGACATGGTTAAAAACGAGGGGCGACGCTTTTGCGTCACCCCTCGTCCCGGCCGGTTGCTTTAGTTGTACACACGGTAGTTACACTTGAACTGGGTTATGTGTCCATAGTTGGAGCGGTACCAACCCGACGTATAGCTGATTGCCTCTGCGCCTAGATAGTCGTAGCCCTTGTTGTAGCGAAGCTGACGGTAGGTCGTGTCGTACTCTGCTACGTAAAACGTGTCTCCAGAGAAGGCTTTGTACCGGTCCTTAACCGTCGAAGCCATGTACGCGGGTTCGACATCGCCTTTCTCCCCGTTGAGCGCATAGACGGGTGCCGCGATTCCGCATAAAGCCGTTGCCACGAGGATGGCGTAGACAGCCATGCGCGACGCATTGGACTTCAGCTGTTCAAATAGTTTCATGTCATTCACCTCCCTCGTATGTATCGAGGTATTCCTGCTTGAGCGTCTGCGAGGACGACTTGATCTTTTCCACGAGCGTGCCGGCTTCGATGAAGTAGAACGAGTTGGTAAGGTCTGCCAGGTCGTCGAGTAGATGGCTTGAAATGAGCACGCTGCGTCCCCGCGCCACCTCGCTGCGCATCGCGTCGCAGGAGGTTTTCCGCTTTCCCGGATCGAGGCCGTTCAGCGGTTCATCGAGGATAAGGTACGGGCAACCGGTCGATATCGCCATGGCAAGCTTTACCTGCTGCTTCATTCCTGTCGAGAGTTTACGGGTCGGCTTGTCGAGATATGGGGAGATTCCGAGGGAGCTGCAGAGCGAGTCGATGTCGGTGGCCGATTTCCACGCCTCCCTAACGAAAGCAAGGTGCTCGATGGCCGATAGCGTGGGGTAGAGATCCGTGTCGCCTGAAGAGCTCAGGTAGACGAGTTCTGCGAATTCGGCTGATCGACGTTGGCTGATTCCGTCTGCCGCCAGGCTTCCCGAGCGGATGCGGGTGGGAAATTGGCCCGACAGCGCTTCAAGAAGGGTGGTTTTCCCCGAGCCGTTGGGGGCAACGAGGCCCGCCGCCGTTCCCGGGCTCAGGAAAAGCGACCCGATTGAAAGTATCGTCGTGCTTCCGTATCCCACGCTCGCGTCCAGAAGCTCGAGCCCATGGTGCTTTTTCGCGGGTCCAGGCTGTTTGGGGGAACGTGTCGCAACGGCGCCGACCGCAAAAAGGACCGCGACGTATGCCAGGGCCACGGCAAGCATCGATGCGCTGCCTGAACCGGAGCCAATGAATTCCGTCGGGAAGCATCCCACGTAACCCGTTGCCTCGATAGGCGAGAACACGGCCAGCGGCAGGAGATTGAGCGCGGCGTTATGCTCCAGCGCCGAATCGGACAGTAACGGGAATGCCGGGGCCGCGACAAGCAGCGCGGAGGTAAGGGGGCCCGCGAGGACGCGCCTCGTTGCGGTCGATAGGACGGCGGAGCAAACGGATATCAAGGTTCCGCCCGCAAGCAGCGCGAGAAGCAGGGCTGTGAAGACGTTTCCCGCGGTCGTGGTGGTAAGCGCGCCGTCATGGAAGAAGGCGATCGGGTACCCAATTTGCCCGAAGCCGTTTAGGGCCAAGGCGCAAATGCCCCCGGGTGCGAGGCCGGCGAGTAGCATCGCGGTCCCCGCGGCGATTATCGAAAACACGATCTGGATAAGGCGCCGGAATATGGGCACGGGCGCCTTCGCCGCCAGGGTCCCGGGCCTTGTGGCGCCGAGCACGAGTATCGACGAGAGAAGGAAGGGGATGAAGGGAAGGAAAGACGGCGCCGTGGCAATGGCGTAAGGCAGGAAGGAAAGGAATGGCAGGTCGTTTGCGGAGGCAGGGATATCCGTGATGCCGGAGCTGCTCAGGGCACGGCAATATGCGAGCGCCGCGTCATTGGACTCTCGGTCTCCCACGATGGATCCGGATTGGAAGCCTTCGCCCATGAGCGCGTAGTAGCTCTCGGCAGAGTCGAGAAAGGCGGCGTCGGTTTGAGCGGCGAGGGCGGCGTTCGCGTATCTTGCAAGCTCAGCGTCATCTTGCTGCTCTGGCGATAGGTCTGTGCCGCTGGCCTGGGGCGCGCGCGTATTGAATGCGTCGACAAAGCCCTGCATGCCCTGCTTCATAAAGAAGGGGCCGTAGATGGGTGAATTGAACGCAATGGGGACGGAAAAGGCTGCAGCGAGAACGAGCGTACAAATCCATACGGCCCCGTCTCTTAGGATTAGTTTGAGAAGAAGTCGACAGTACATTCAGAAGCACCTACGTTCCTCAAAGAATCGTTAGATTAAAAGTAACAGACCGGATGAAGATACGTGCGGCGGGGGCGAGGCGAATGGCTGAGCGGTATCGATACGCGGGTTCAACGGCATATCGACCACATAGATTATTAACTTGCATTTCTACCCGCCCTCTCCGTAGAGCCGCCGATACGCGCTTAGCGCACCCTCGGCGCGTCCGGCAGGCCTTGCGAAATGGGATCCGGGAGACTTCGGCGCAGCATCATCTTGCGGGATGCTTCTAATGAGCCTCCCATCCTTCAAAAACAGAATCTCATCGCACAGTCTATCGACCGAATCCAAGATGTGGGATGACATGATGATGCACGTACCAGAATCGGCCAGCTTCCTGAGAATCCCGGAATGCAAGTCCACCCTGCTGGGATCGAGCGCGTTCATGGGTTCATCCAACAGGAGGTACCGCGCACCCGTCGCATACGCAATCGCCAAGGTAAGCTGCTGCTTCATACCCTGGCTCAGAGCGCGGATCCTCATCTTCGCGAACTCGCCTATCTGCGTTTGCTCCACTACCTCCTCGATATCACGAGCATGCGGCCACATATCGCAAACCATCTTGAGGTGATCTTCCGCACGCAATCCGGGATACAGCAGCGTTCCCTCACCAGGTGCATAGAAGATCATAGAACGGACCTCTCTCGCACCCGTACCCTGCACCTCATCCAGAACGATGCTCCCGTCCACGCGAGGACCCGGCAAACCTGCCATCGCACGCAGCAACGTCGTCTTTCCATGCCCGTTCGGAGCGACGAGACCGTAGACCGTACCCGGGGCAAACTCAGCGTTCACCGAATCTACGAGCACCTTCTTTCCATAAGAGATCGTCAGCGTTTGAAGGTCAATCATCGAGATCATCCCCTTTCGATCTTCGGAACACCCAGGCGCACCAACAACGGAGATACGGCGCCCAAGACCACCAGCAGAGCGCCCGATGCGCCGACGACCTCTCCAAAAGGCATCGCGTTCGTCCCTCGCCCAAGGAACCCAATCGTCCCCACCTGGGAAGCGGGATCAAACGAGGCGAATGGAGCCAGCAGCGCGGCGCCCATGCCCGCGCTTTCAACATGAGCGCTCAACGAACCCAACACCAAGAGAACCGCGCAAACCACTCCGGTGACAACGGGGCTGCGGCTAATCGCTGCTGTCAACGCAGCGACGACGGAAATCACGCCGTATGCCATGACCAGCAACGGAACGCTACGCAACACCGCCTCCCCCACCATGGACGTTGTCGAAGCCCCCGCTCGAATGAGAGCGACGGGATACTCCGATCCACCCGCACCGTTCTTAATCGCGGACACAACTGCAGCGGGAACCATCGACACCAAAAGCAGCACCAAGCCAAGCAGGAGAGACAACGCAACAGCCGTCAGAAAACGCACATGCGCTGTTGCGGGGACTTGGAAAACCAGAAGGGAACGGCACTGCAGGTGGGTGCACGCAAGCGATGTGACAACCACGGGCAACAGCCAAAACAAGGAAGGAAGCGCTGCCTGGAAATACGAAAGGAGGATTAATGGGGGCATCTTCGTACTTAACTCGTAAACCTTGGGGTCCGGCAAGCTCGCGATCGACTCGAGCAGAAGGGCGCGCGCCTCCGCACGAGAAGGAGTCTCCGGCTCGAGTCCGATCGATTGCAGGAGGGTCGCATCTGCCGCGCCCAGCTCACCTCGAGCGCGCTCGTACGTCGCAAGGCTTCGAAACCCCTCCGCAGGCGTAGGCGCGTACACAAAACCCGAAAGAGCATCTCGCATGTCTTCCAGGGCCGTTTTGCCCTCGACATCCATATTCGCAGCGTCCTGCTCTAGATACCGATCTATTGAACGGAGCTCCCCATCCCTATACCGAACAGCGGAAACGTCATCAGCGTCAGGAAACACCTCGACCAGAGCCGGGGCCAGCATCGTCGTCGACATTGCAATCGCGCATACGGCGAGGGCAGGAGAATGCAGGAGCAGTTTCCCCATCGTTCTTACGTATGCAACGGCGGAGGCACAAGCGCTCGAACGAGTTGCCGCTCTCGATGCGGTGAGGGAACCTCTCTCAAGACAAATCGGGGGCATCGGGCGCGCGCAGCCGCTCTTTCCAGCAACGCAAAGCAGGCTAATTGCCAGCACCTCGATCCCGATTGCGCATACGAGGGTAATCGCGCCACGCTCGAAGCAAAGTCCGGGCAGATTCACTATCTGCGTTGTCGGGTACGGGCTATAGGCGCCGACGGTCAACTCGGTGTTCGCATACGAAAGGGGATTCAACAGGGCGAACTCACGTAAAGCGATGGATCTTCCGTAATACCCGGGAACCATCGTCACCCCCATCAGGGCACATACGAACACGATTCCAAGCGTAGGGTTATTGGCAATCTTCACGGCAAGGTGAACGACAAGCGAGATGAACGCTGCCACCAAGAATTGCAAGATGGCCGCCTGCGCGAACACCAGCCAAGCCGGTTTGATAACCGGAGTCGCATATTGAATGTAGCCTATCGGATAGAACGGCGAGCCCGGGCCATTCTTCACAAGCGCGGCGATTATCCCTGGAAGATTGATGGCGAGGACGGCAAGCATTGCAAAAACACTCGCCCATACGCTCGATGCAACAAGTCTACCCAGCTCGCCCATCGGTGCCTGGATGATGAGCTTTTCACGTTTGTTAAGACGCGCGGCAAGGAACGAGACGGCAACGGCCGTTGCGGCCCATAGCAAGTACTCCTTCGATCCGTCATAATAGGTGTACTCTCCATCCGATATCTGCAGAAACGGAAGTAGGGGAGAGAGCGGCGCCAAGACAAGACGTCCCGCGGCAAGAGGGTACAGAAGCGCGGGCATGCTTGATGAAGAGGTATAGACACCGTCCTCCCCCGCATTCACAAGCGCATCCGCATAGGATGCTGACAATTCCTGCTCAACACGGGTTATTCCCGACTCGAGGTATTCGACCCGTCCGTCGATGCCAGCCGCGCTCCTGAAGACGGGCAGAGCACAAAGAACCATCAACGCAACAACGACAACACAGAGCGACCTGGAGGAGAGAAGCGACCTAAAGATCGCCTTCGAGATTTTGAACATACGTATCACCAGCTCGTTTCAACACGATTCAGCCCGATGCGCGGGGTTACGGTTGCAGCATGCTGTGATTACTTGCCGGCAAAGTCAGTTTAACATAAACTGTTAAAAAGTAACCTGAGTTTTTTAAATTCTTCGGAGGTTATTATGAGTTCCGACAATCGCACTCCCCGGCTTCATTCCTTCCGCATCGCATGTGCGATAGCCTCTGCGACCCTTTGCGCCACCGCCATCGCACAAGTGGCGTTCTCCTTAAAGCCAGCAATCGAAGTGCTCGACAACCCTGTAATTGCAGACTCCCCCGCGTATCCAGCCCTTGCGATCTCGACATTGGTCCCTGCCGTCATCGGTATCGCTACGACCATCCTCAGCGCCGTTCTCGTGTGGACGATCAAGAGCGGAGACCCCTTCAAGAAAGGGTCTGCGACATGCTTGAAGGTACTCGGCATTCTCTTCGTTGTTCAAGCTGCCACCAGCCTCTACGCCGGCTCACTCAAAACCTCCGTTTCGATGTTTGGCGGCGAGGGGGCCGTCGGCGCCCAAGAGATCGCTTCATCATTCGATTGGACCTCTCTGGTTCTCGGCATCGTCCTGTTCATGCTTTCCCAGCTCTTCTTGTACGCCCGAGAGCTGCACCTCGACTCCGACGAGATTGCGTAAGGAAACGCCATGCCCGTAATTGTTCGCCTCGACAAGATCATGGCCGAGCGAAAGATTTCCTCGAACGAACTTGCCGAAAGGATTGGAACCACGCCCGTGAACCTGTCCCGTATTAAAAAAGGGCATATTCGCGGCATTCGCTTCAACACACTCGAGCAGCTATGCCTCGCCCTTCGTTGCCAACCCGGAGACCTTCTCGAAGTCATGAGCGAAGAGGATGCCCGAAAGGAGTTCGGACTCGATTGGTCCGCCGAGGATTAGAGGGCGGTCGTACTCGCCCTGCACACGGGGATGCGAATCGGCGAGGTCTGCGGCCTTCGGTGGTGCGATGTGGATTTCGAGGCGTGTCTGATCTCGGTCAGGCACTCGGTGGCATACGCGAAGGGGATGGGCTCGTTCATCAAGGACACCATGGTGACGCTCAACGTCTACACCGACATCGAGCCCATCTCCATAATCCACAACATGCTGCGCGTCTCGCCGTGCCTTTGGCGCGGGCACCTCGGGCCGAGGGTCGATCCGGGTCCCATGTTCCAACAGAGGATCCAGGAGTCCATCGAGACGCTCCAGGCGTTCGGCTACGGCATCACCGAGCCGGACGACCGAAATATCGCCATACGCGACGTGAAGACGAACAGTTGGCTCTAGCTCACCGAGTACGCGGCAGTGCTGGGCCCATCCCAACTGAGGTCACGGTGGTCCGATAGGGGCGCCGCCCGCGGCATGCGCCGCGGAGCGGTATCCCCTACCGAAGGGCGGGGATGCCCTCCGCTTCCAGTTCGGAATCAGCCGTCGGAGGCGTTCGGCTGACTGCGGGAACGGCCTGTCCGCTCAATGTGTTCGGCTGAGATCGGAAATCAACCCAACACGAGCCGGACACGCGCCAGACGGCTCTTCCCCGTACGGCCTTCCCCCTTACGCTCATGTTGCAGGCATGTAACGCCGCAGCGAGCGCGCCTTTTTTGCGCCAGACAGGTACAATGATGAACACTGTACCGTAGCGGAGCGCCCCGCGCGCGCCGCAATCACGCGAAAGGGTTTCCCATGGCCGAGATCTCGTCCTCCCGTATCGTCATCACCGTCCTTGGCAAGAACCGCCCCGGCATCGTCGCCGGCGTCACCCGTGTCCTAGGCGAGGCCAACGTCGACATCCGCGACATCACGCAGTCCATTATCGAGGACATCTTCACCATGACCATGCTGGCCGATACCGCCGAGTCCAAGCTCGACTTCGCCGAGCTGCAGAAGGCGCTGGCCGAGGCCGGCGAGCTTTCGGGCGTCAACGTGTCCATCCAGCGCGAGGACGTCTTCAACTTTATGTACCGCCTGTAGCGAGCAAGCCGCTGGGGATAGCCTGACGCGCGCATGCCCATGCAAGTCACCCCGATGCGGCCCGGAGAGGAGCGCGCATGGCCTACGACGCCAAGAAAATCTATTACCGCTTCGATGACCACTTGAGCCGCCTGGTTCTGGATTACGAAGCAAGCCGCCAGATTTCGCCTGAGAGCGAAAGCCTCTACCACGGCCTGCCGACCGACCCTTATGACGAGGGCCTGTTTGTTGAGCACAATGTCAAGCGCGGCCTGCGCAATGCCGACGGCTCGGGCGTGGTCGCGGGCCTCACTCGCATCTCGGATGTGCACGGCTACAACAAGGTCGACGGAAAGGTCGTGCCCGATCAGGGCAAGCTCACGCTTCGCGGCTACAGCATCGAGGATCTGGTCAACAATGCCCAGGCCGAGAATCGCTACGGCTACGAGGAAGTCGCCTATCTGCTTATCACGGGTTCGCTGCCCAACAAGGAAGAGCTCGACGGCTTTTGCGAGCGCCTGGGCGCCTTTAGACATCTGAGCGACGAGTACGTCAAAGAGTTCCCTATGACCACGGTGTCGTCGAGCATCATGAACGTGCTCCAGCGCGCCGTGCTGCTGCTCTACGCCTTCGATGCCGAACCAGACGTGATCACGCCCGAGCATGAGATCGACGTGGCTATTTCCATGCTCGCACGTCTCCCGCGCATCGCCGCCTTCGCACACATGGCCTCGATCGCCAAGCTTCGCGGCTCCGAGGTTCACGTGCCGCACCCCACGCCCGGCCTCTCCACCGCCGAGACCATCCTACAGGTGCTCCGCGGCGGTATGGCGTTCACCCGCGATGAGGCCATGCTGCTCGACGTGATGCTCATGCTGCATGCAGAGCACGGCGGCGGCAACAACTCCACGTTTGCCTGCCGCGTGCTGTCCTCCTCGGCCACCGACCCGTATTCCGCCTACGCCGCGGCCATCGGCTCGCTCAAGGGCCCGCGCCACGGCGGCGCCAACGCCAAGGTCGTGTCCATGCACGAGGACATCCGTGCGCATGTCTCCAACTGGGAGGACGAGGACGAGGTCGCAGCCTATCTGAGCAAGATTCTCGATAAGCAGGCCTTCGACGGCACGGGCCTCATCTACGGCATGGGCCACGCCGTCTACACGCTGAGCGACCCGCGCGCCGAGGTCTGCCGCCGTTACGCGCGCTCGCTTGCCGCCAAGAAGGACTTGGGCGAGGAGTTCGCGCTCATCGAGCGCATCGAGCGCCTGGCCCCGCAGGTGATGCGCGACCACGGCATGACCAAGCCCATCTGCGCCAACATCGACCTGTACACGGGCTTTATTTACAAAATGCTCGGCGTGCCCGAGACGCTCTTTACACCGCTGTTCGCCGTCGCCCGCATGGCCGGCTGGTCGGCGCACCGCATGGAAGAGCTCTTCTGCGCGCACCGCATCATCCGTCCCGCGTATCGCCCGGTTATCGAGCCGCTGGAATACAAGCCGCTCGCCGATCGCTAGGACGCGGACCGTTATAGAACCCGAGCGTGGCCAGGGCATCACCGCCCTCGGCCACGCTTTTTATGCCAGTAGAAAGGATCGCAGCGAATGATTGTGTTTTCCGATATGGATGGAACGCTGCTGACGAGTGATAAGCAGATGAGCGACGCCGCCTGGGCGATGCTCGACGAGCTTGCGCGACGCGGTATTGAGTTTGTGCCCTGCACGGGGCGCCCGCTGTCGGGCGTCTTTGAGCCCATCCTCGCCCACCCCGCCGTACACTACGCGGTCTGCGCCAACGGCGCCAGCGTCTGGCAGCTCGACGACGGTATGCCCACCGATACCTCACGTGCTACGCGCATTTTGAGCCGACCGCTCGACCGCGCCATCGCCCACCGCGTCCATAGCATTGCCGCCGGCCATGACGTCACCTTCGATATCTTCGCGGACGGGCAGTGCTTCCTCCCCCGCTCGCTCTACACGCGCCTAGACGAGTTCTGTGGCGGCGACCCGCACATCGCGGCTTCGCTCAAGCGCACACGAACACCGATCGACATGGATATCGACAGCAAGATCGACGAGGTCGAGACACTCGAACGCATCGCCATGTACTGGCACGACCCGGCCGATCGCGACGCCATCGCGGCTGCGCTTGATTCGCTCGGCGGGATCGAGGTCACGCGTTCGTACGCCATGAATATCGAGGTCATGGGCGAGGGCGCTACCAAGGGAACGGCCCTCACTTGGCTATGCGAGCACCTGGGCGAGCGTCTCGCCGACGCCTGGGCCTTTGGCGACAACATCAACGACATCCCCATGCTGCAGGCGGCGGGCCACGGCATGGCCATGATCAACGCCGAGCCCGAGGACCGCGAGGCCGCTGACGCCATCACCGAGTTCGACAACGACCACGACGGCGTCGCCCACGCCATCATGGCTGCCCTCGCCTAGCAGCAGCAACCCGGCAGGGTAGCTAATTTGGGACGGGGCTATTTTAGCTACCCACGGAAAACCGCAAGGACTGTCCCCGGCTGCCGGCAGAGACGATATGAGCAGGACATAAAAACATTGAGAGCCCCTGCTGCA
>UQHW01000042.1 GCA_900540935.1 uncultured Collinsella sp.
ACTTGCAGCGACGGACCTCAGGACACTCTTACACCACGTCTGCGCGCGCGACCAGGCCGTGTGCAAAAAGTGGCAAATATGAGTACGGGCACTAACTTCGTAACATATAAATTAGGCGTTTTTAGATGAGTTGGGCCACATATGTCCAGTTTTGCAGTAACTAAATTGGCTTAACTGGACTATCAGTCGTCGTTCTAATGTCGGATTTGCCTTTTATGACTTCGAAAACGCTGCTACCAAAAAGGTAGCAGTACTCATATTTGGCATTTTTTGCACATGGGTATTCGCCAAGGGTCCATTTCGCCGCCCGCTTTCGCTTCGGGCCTCCGCTCCTCGCGTGCTGCGCTGGAAAACGTTTCGCGTTTCCTCAGCTCCGCACCCTGGCGGGTTCGAATCCCTCTGCACGGGGCCCAAAAAGGAAAGGCCCCCATCGCTGGGAGCCTTTTCAATCAAGTGGTGGGCGATGAGGGATTCGAACCCCCAGCCTTGTGCGTGTAAAGCACCTGCGCTAACCGTTGCGCCAATCGCCCGCAGGGATTGAGTATAGCGGAAACCCTGGGCTGTTCACTGCTAATTCATAACGAAACTTACGCGGCGACTTCGGCGTCCGTGTCCTCGTCGATAAAGAAGCGCTTATACCAGATGAGGAACGTCAGTGTGGTATAGATCTTGCGCTGGTTGAGCGCGCGACCCTCAAAGTGATCGTCAAGCAGTTTCATGAGCGCATCGGTGTCAAAGAAATCGGCAGCCCATGGTGCGGTGAAGTATTCCTTTACGTAGTCGTAGTACTTTTGCTCGCGCAGCCAGAACTTGACCGGTACGGGGAAGCCCACCTTCTTGCGCGTTGCCCACTCGTCGGGCAGCGTGCGGTTGGCAGCGTGACGCAGAACGAGCTTGCAGCCTTCTTCGTTAACACGGTAGTTGGCGGGAATGTGCTCGGCAAACTCCATGACCTTCTTGTCCAGGAACGGGACGCGAAGCTCCAGAGAATGTGCCATGCACATCTTGTCTGCCTTGAGCAGGATGTCGCCCGGCAGCCACATGTTCATATCCAGGTATTGCTTCTTAGAAAGCTCGCAGCAGTTGGGAACCTGCTTGTAGTACTCGGCGCACATCTCCGCGGCGTTCTTGCCGGTGTCATAAGCGGGCTTGAGCACCTCGTCGACCTCGGAGGGATCGAACACCTTTGCCTGACCCACATACCAGCGCTCGGGAACCTCGGCGCATTTCGTCAGGAAGTTGTGGCCCTTAAAGTAGGGGAGATGCTGAACGAGCGAGCCCAGGGCGCGACGTACGCCGAGCGGCACACGCTTCTTAAAGGAGCGCATCTCGGGGGTGTCCTCGTACCACTCGTAGCCGGCAAACAGCTCGTCGGCACCCTCGCCCGAAAGGACGACGGTGACCTCCTCAGAAGCCATCTGAGCCAGATAGTACAGCGGCACGCTGGACAGGTTCGATTGCGGCTCGTCCATGTGGTACTGGATATCGGGCAGCGCATCGAAGAACTCGTCGGCGGTAATCATCTTGCGCACGTTCTTGATGCCCAGCTTGTCGGAAAGCTCGGCAGCGTAGTTGGTCTCGTTGAAGTTCTTGTAATCGAAGCCGACAGAATACGTGGTGTCGGGCATGAGACAGGCGGCAATGTAGCTGGAGTCCACGCCGCCAGAAAGAAACGAGCCCACCTTAACATCGGCGATTCGGTGCGCAGCGACGCTTTCGTGCACGATCTTGTCGCACTCGTCCACGTACTCCTCGAAGGTCTTGGAGTTGTCGTCGGTGAAGTCACAGCTCCAGTAACGCTTGATGTCCATGGTGTTGGTCGTCAGGTCATACGTAAAGCAATGCGCCGGGGCAAGCTTGAACACGCCCTTAAAGAAGGTCTCCTCCGTGGCGGGGAATTGCAGCGTCAGGTAGGGGCGCAGCGCGTCGTGGTTGACAGCCTTCTCAAACTTGGGATGATCCAGGAAGCTCTTGATCTCGGAGCCAAACAGCAGCGAGCCATCGGATGCCTGGTAGTAATAGAACGGCTTGATACCAAAGATGTCGCGAGCGCCAAAGAGTTTGTTCTTGTTCTGGTCGTGAATCACGAACGCGTACATGCCACGCAGGCGGTTGACCAGGTCCTCGCCCCACTCCTCGTAACCGTGTACCAGGACCTCGGTATCAGCGTTGCAGTGGAAGGCGTAGCCGGCTGCCTCCAGCTCGGCGCGAAGCTCCTGGAAGTTGTAGATCTCTCCGTTGAAGACAATCGTGACCTTGCCGTCGTCGCTCGACATGGGCTGAGCTCCAGCTTCGGAAAGATCGAGAATCGAAAGACGACGGAAGCCAAGGGCAACGTTGTCGACGATATGCTGGCCGCCCATATCGGGACCACGGTGGATGATGCGATTCATCATAGCCGTGAGAACCAGCTCACTCTGTTCATCTGTACCGGTAAAACCGACAAAACCGCACATGCAAGATCCTTTCTGCTGACGGCTCAGGTGTACTGCCGCAAGGATTGTGGCAGCTGATGTCAAATAATCTTTACTATCATGCCAATCTTTTGTTTCGTGATAGGGCATAAGCGCCGAGCGAACCGAAAAAACCACGCCCGATCTTCAGACGAAGCGTCGGGCCGTGGTTGCGAATGCTATGTATGAGCGGTTAACGCTTGCTGCGCTCGGCGAGACGGTGCTCCACCTTGGTGACGATGTGGATGAGCGGAATCGTCACGACCAGATAGTAAAGTGCGGCGCAAATGTAGGGCGTAATGTTGCCCGTGGTGGCCGTGAGGTTTTTGGAGAACAGCATGAGCTCCATGACGCCAACGCTCGAAAGTAGCGACGTGTCCTTGTACAGCATAACGAACTCGCTGGTCATAGTCGGTATAACGCAGCGTACGGCTTGCGGGATCACGATGCGCGACATGACTTGGGACCAAGTCATGCCAAGCGAGTAGGCGGCTTCCGCTTGACCATGCGGTACGCTCTCGATGCCGGCACGGAAAATCTCGGCAAGATAGGCCGAGCAGTTGATGGCTAGCACGCCGACGCCGAGCGGCAGATTGGGCACGTTGAGACCGATCATGGGGAACCCAAAGAACGCAATGTAGATCTGCAGGAAGAGCGGGGTTCCACGCAGGACGTTGATGTATGTCACGGCGATGCCGCGCAGCATACGACTATGACTGATTTTCATAAAGGCAAACAGCAAGCCGATAGGGATGGCGAGCGGAAAACCGATGGCGGTCACGGCAAGTGCTATGCCCCAGCCCTTAAAGAGCGAGGCGATTGAGGTGACGATAATCTGCGGCTTGAAGAACATGCCCAAAAACGGGTTGGAGTTCCATGCGGCAACCCAAGGCTGGGCATCGAGCCAGGCGACGATTTCTTGCACCATGGTGCTCTCCGAGACGCTGATGGTGGGGCTCTCGGGAAGATCTCGCTTGTCGCCGTCGGCGACATAGCTGCCGGTGACGGCATAGGCACCCGCGTTGCTCGGGAATACGACGTCGGGGACGACAACGCGAATCTGCGAGCCGGCAGCGACGGGATCGGCGAACTTGATGACGAGCTTTGAACCGTCCAGCGAGCACGATGCCTTGACACCCGTCTGGTTCAGTCCGTCGAGCAGCGTGACCTTAACATCGGTGCTCTCAAACGATCCGCCCTCGGGCAGCTCAAACTCAATTTGCGAAACGTCGCCCTCGTCGCTACCCGTTGTCGCTTCCCAGGTCAGGCGGGTTGCGATGCCGCCGAGCACGCCGTTGCCGCTGTCTTCGTTTGACTTGGCGGTCGCCGAGGTGACGGCAAGTGAAGCGCCCGTCGCGTCGTCTGAGCTCGAGACATCCTTGTTATCGGCCCCGCTCGTGGGTGCCATGCCAAACCACTTCTCGTACAGTTTGTCATAGGCGCCGGAGCTCTTGATCTTGGCAAGGGCATCGTTGATGGCCTGTGTCAGCTCGGGGTTGTCTTTAGAGACGGCAATGCCAAACTGCTCGCCCGTCGGAACCTCTTTGATGATCTCCATACCGGTAAAGGAGTTCGAAACCATCCACTGCTCAACGGGAAGATCGCATACGACCGCCTGGCACTGACTACTCATGACGGCGGTGAAGGCTGCCGTCCAGTCGTCAAAGTTGACGGTGGTTGCCTGCGGCAGGTTCTCGATTGCCCACTCCTCGGATGTGGTGCCCGACTGCACGGCAATTTTGACGCCCGGTGCGTTGAGGCTGTCGACCGTGTCGTATCCAGTGTTCTTTGCAACTGCGACGCCCTGGTTGGAGTCGATATAGGGGTCGGTGAAGTCGACCTCTTCCTTGCGCTCGTCGGTAATCGTGATGTTGCATGCGCCGACATCGGTCTTTACACCCTGTTTGACCATGGGGATAATGCCGTCGAACTTTTGCGCCGGCAAGTAGTTGAGCTCCAGACCGAGCTCGTCCGCGATCATGCCCATGAGTTCATAGGTAAAGCCCTGGTCTTCGCCGGAATCGTTGACGTATTCAAACGGGGGTGTGGCCAAGTCACTTGCGACGGTGAACTTGCCATTCTCGACGAGTGTGTAGGTGCTCGAGGCGTTCTGGGAGGACGAACAGCCGCTCGCGCCGATGATGGTGGCAAGGGTCACAACGACCGTCACGAAGGCGCAGACGATGTGCCGGGTCAACTGGACGCGTGCCGAGCGGTGGCGACGTTCGAAGTGTCGTTTCATCTGGAATCCTTTGCTTGGGCATGATGGGTCGGCATTGTGAGTCAATGAGGCACATCAAGACATTTGGATAAAGAATAGCACCCAGATTTCCCTGTTTTTACACGGGGTGGACACTGTTGTCATTTATTAACCCACGACACAGTCCATGCAATTTTTTAGAAGGCTGCAATGCGCGCAAGGCCAGGTGGCATATTAGGATGGTTGATAATACAGAATGTTTCATCGTTTCTGCCGCGGGACGTCTTTTGCCCTTTAAGGCTGAATTTAGCGAGAGAGGTCTTTGTATGTCGAGTCCGACACAAGAGAAGCTAACTCTGATGCGCTATATAGAGTTGCTCGAGGAAGATGACCTTGTTGTTTCCAAACCGAGCGCTTCGTGCGACCAGCGCATTGAGTTTGCGACTGACGACTCGCGCCAGGTGCGTCCGGGCACGTTGTTTGTCTGCAAGGGCCGCGCGTTTAAGCGTGAGTACCTGCTTTCGGCAATCGCCGATGGCGCCGTGGCCTACGTTTCCGAGGTCGATTACGATGTCGATCTTCCCGCGGTGATTGTGAGTGATATTCGTCGCACGCTCGCCGTGGTGGCAGATGCCTTTTATGGGCATCCGTCGGGTAAGGTGAAGGTCTGCGCCTTTACAGGCACCAAGGGCAAGTCGACCTGTAGCTTTTATCTGCGCGGCATTCTCGCCAACGAGGCCAAGCTTACGGGCTGTCATCGACCCGCTCTTAATACGGGCATTGAGTTCGACGACGGCATCGAAGCAGGCCCTTCCAAACTGACGACCCCCGAATCCTTCCTGCTGCAGTCTCGCATCGCGCATGCCGCGGAGGCGGGTGCCCCGTGGCTGGTTATGGAGGCATCGAGCCAGGGCCTCAAATACGAGCGCACGGGCAAGATTGCCTTTGAAGTCGGCGCCTTTACCAATATCGGCGAGGATCACATTTCGCCGATTGAGCATCCGACACTCGAGGATTACTTTGCCAGCAAGCTCAAAATCTTCTCACAGAGCCGTTTTGCCGTGGTCAATCTCGATATGGATAAGGTCGATCGCGTGCTCGAGGCGGCATCTCGTTGCGAACGTACGGTGACGTTCTCCCTGACCGACGAGCGTGCCGACGTGCTTGCGCTGGCGATTCGCAATGGCGACTGCGGCGTGGTGGCAACGGTGCGCACGCCCCGCTTTACGCGCGACATTGTGATTCCCACGCCGGTTAAGTTCAATGTGTCCAACGCGCTTGCCGCTATTGCCTGCGCCGAGGCCCTGGGCATTTCCGAAGAGGGCATCGTCCACGGCTTTGAGGGCGTCTTCGTTCCCGGCCGTATGGAGCTCTATCCGTCCGTATCGGGCAAAATCTTGGGCGTCGTCGATTTTGCACATAACGGCATGAGCCTCGAGACACTCCTGCGTGACCTGCACGAGAACTATCCCGAGCGCGAGCTGGCGGTTGTATTTGGCGCTACGGGCGGTAAGGGTGTCGATCGACGCACCACGATGGGCATCGCCGCTGGCAAGTATGCCGACCGAATCGTGATTACCGAGGATGACCCCGGCCCCGAGGATGTCGAGGATATTTGCGCCGAGATCGCGCGCAACGTTCAAGCGCAGGGAAATGATAACTGGCAAATCGTGACTGATCGCGTTGCCGCTATCGAGACTGCCGTGCGCGAGACCGTCCGTCCTGCCGTGGTCATCGTGACCGGTAAGGGCGAGGAAGAGTGTATGCTGCGCAAGAACGGACCCGAGCCTTGTGAGCGCGACGGTTCGATTCTCAAGCGCACCCTTGCGGCGTACGATGCCTAAGACCAGAAGCCCCTTCTACGTAAATGGAGTGACCATGTCCCACAATACCCTGCCGACCGTCGCTGAGCTTTCGGGCGAGATGCGCGAGCGTCTTGCCAAGGTTAAGTACGTCTTTACCGACCTGGACGCCACGATGCTCGCACCCGGCTCGTGCGTGCTGCGCGATAACGACGGCAATCCCTCGACCAAGCTCGTCGAGGCGGTTGTCGCGCTCGCTCGTGCCGGCATCCAGGTGGTCCCCACCTCGGGTCGCAATCGCACCATGATCCACGAAGACGCCCGCGTGCTCGGCCTCAACTCCTACATCGGCGAGATGGGCGGCCTGGTTATGTACGACCTCAAGGCCAACGATTGGGAGTACCTGACGGGCGACATGCCCTACGACCCCGCCTGCGGCCTCACGCCGCATCAGGTGATCGAACAGACCGGCGTGTGCGAGAAGATTCTCGCCCGCTGGCCGCATAAGATCGAGTACCACAACGACATGTCGACTGGCTACAAGTACCGCGAGGTCACCGTCGGCATGCGCGGCGATGTGCCCGACGACGAGGTCCAGGCCATTCTTGATGAGGCTGGCTGCGGCCTGGTCTGGGCCTGCAACGGCCATCTGACCCATCTGTCCAAACCGACGACGCTCGATCTCGAACGCGTCGATGATGGCCGCGCCTTTAACATCAATCCCGCCGGTCTCAACAAGGGCGTTGCCATCGCACGTTTCTGCGAGCACCTGGGTATCGAGCGCGAGGAGACGCTGGCGCTCGGCGATTCCGAGTCCGACTTCTACATGGCTGACCACGTGGGCACGTTCTGCCTGGTCGAGAACGGTTTGACCAGCGCCGGCGCGCCTGAGTTCCTGGATGCTTGCGATAACGCCTACGTCACGCGCGGCAAGATTGTCGATGGCTGGGCGGCAACGGCAGAGCTGCTCGTCGCGGCCCGTTCGTAGTGCGGTCCTATCGCGCTGAGCCATATCTTTTCGAGAGAGAATCTGGTGAGGTAATGTCCGATATCGAGAATCCGGCAGGCGACACGCGCCCGATTGGCGTGTTCGATTCTGGTCTGGGCGGTCTGACGGTTGCACGCGCCATCGCAACGGCGTTGCCGCACGAGTCCGTCTACTACTTTGGCGACACCAAGCGCTGCCCCTACGGCACCCGCACCGAGGACGAGGTGCGCTCGTTTGCACTGCAGGCGGGCCGTTGGCTGTCGAAGCACGACGTCAAGATCATGGTCATCGCCTGCAATACGGCGACCGCTGCGGCCTTGCGTTTGGCCCAGCAGGTGCTCGACGTCCCCGTCATCGGTGTGATCGCACCGGGCGCACGCGCGGCAATCAACAGCACCCGCACGCGCCGGGTGGGCGTGCTCGCCACCAACCTCACCATTCGCTCAGGCGCTTACACGCGTGCCATTCAGGATTTGGACGCCGGTGTGGACGTATACGGCTGCCCTGCCTCGAGCTTTGTCGAGGTCGTTGAGCACGAGCTCGCCTCGGGCGCGCATCTGCAAGAGCAGTGGCTCGAGAACGAGGACATCTTTGATACGCCTGCCGTACGCGCGCTGGTCGGCGCCACGGTTGAACCGCTGCGCGACCACGGCATCGATACCGTGGTGCTCGGCTGCACGCATTTTCCGCTGCTCGTGGGGCCTATTCGCCATGCGCTGGGTCCCGGAGTGCGCGTGGTGAGCTCCGCCGAGGAGACCACGCGTGAGTTGACCGATATTCTCACGCGCCGCGAGCAGCTGGCGGGCGACGCAGCCGAGCCGCAGCATCGTTTTGCAACGACGTCCGATAACATTGCCGAGTTTGCGGTGGCGGGCAGTTTTATCTTTGGCCAGCCGCTCAAGAGCATTGAGCATATCGATATCGACGAACTGAAATAGATATTAGGTCACCGACCAAAGGCTCACTTTCACCTTTTGCCGAAAGGATATTTCTATGGAGTATATGCAGGTCAACCGCGCCAACGGCCGCGCCGCCGATGAGCTGCGCCCCATCAAGCTTACCCGCGGCGTCATGAAGCACGCCCACGGTTCGTGCCTGGCCGAGTTTGGCGATACGCGCGTGCTGTGCGCTGCCACCATCGAGGAGGGCGTGCCGGGCTGGCGCAAGGGCGCCAAGGCCGGTTGGGTAACGGCGGAGTACGCCATGCTGCCGGCATCGACCGGCAAGCGCTGCAAGCGCGAGCATGCCAACCGCAAGGGCCGCTCCATGGAAATCGAGCGCCTCATCGGTCGCAGCCTGCGCACCGTCGTCAATATGAAAGCACTCGGCGAGTACACCGTTACCGTCGACTGCGACGTGATTCAGGCAGACGGCGGCACGCGAACGGCGAGCATTACCGGCGCCTGGGTGGCGCTGCACGACGCCCTTGCCATGTGGGTCGAGGCGGGTAAGCTCGAGCGCATTCCGCTCACGGGCCAGGTCGCCGCGATTTCCATGGGCGTTGTCGACGGCAACACCCTGCTCGACCTGGATTATTCCGAGGACAGTCACGCCGAGGTCGACATGAACCTTGTCGCCACCGATACCGGTGAGATGATCGAGCTCCAGGGCACTGGCGAGCAAGCGCCCTTCGACCGCAAGCGCCTCAATGCCCTGCTCGATTTGGGTGACAAGGGCATTGCCGAGCTCATCGAGCTCCAGCGCCAAGCCCTCGCCTAGCCTGCCAAAAAGGGACAGGTTTATTTTTGGTAGGTTTTATCTGCGGAAACGCCGATAGATAAGGTTGATGCCACATGAAAGGGGAGACGCCGACGGACCGGTCCCTTTTACGTGACTTTGCTATACGGACAAGGAGACCACTCATGGCACTTGAGAAGATCGACATCGACACCCTCGACCCGGCGGCGACCATCGTCGTGGCAACGGGCAACGCCCATAAGCTCACCGAGATCGAGGCCATTTTGGGCAAGGTTATGCCCGAGGTTCGCTTTGTGGCACTCGGTCAGCTGGGCGATTTTGAGGACCCCGAGGAAAACGGCACGACGTTTTTGGAGAACGCCATCATCAAGGCGCAGGCTGCTGTCGAAGAGACGGGGCTCATGGCCATTGCCGACGATTCGGGCCTGGTCGTTGACGCGCTGGATGGTGAGCCCGGTGTGTATAGCGCGCGCTACGCGGGCGTTCACGGCGACGATGCCGCCAACAATGCCAAACTGCTCGTGAATCTGGAGGGCGTGGCCGACGAGGACCGCACTGCGCGCTTTATGAGCGTCGTCGCGCTCATCGACACGGATGGTTTGGTCACCTATGGTGAGGGCGCCTGCGAGGGCGTTATCGCGCACGAGGGCCGCGGCGATCACGGCTTTGGCTACGACCCGCTGTTCCTGCCGGTCGACACGCCGGGCAAGACCATGGCCGAGCTGACGGCGGACGAGAAGAACGCCATCAGCCATCGATTCCATGCGCTCGAGCACCTATCCGCCAAACTGACGGGCGAGGAGTAGGCCGTGCGTGCGGTGGTGCAGCGCGTGCTCAACGCCGGCGTGACGGTCGACGGCGAGTGCGTGGGCAAAATTGGGCGCGGCTATCTGGTGCTACTGGGCGTTGGCCACGACGACACGCGCGCCGAGGCCGATAAGCTGTGGGGCAAGCTCCGGGGCTTGCGCATTAACGAGGACGAGAACGGCAAGACCAACCTGGCACTTGCCGATGTCGACGGCGAGGTTCTCGTGGTGTCGCAGTTCACGCTGTTCGCCGATTGCCGTCACGGCCGCCGTCCATCGTTTACGGATGCTGGCGCCCCCGATGTCGCCAACGAGCTCTACGAGTACTTCCTGACGCTCGTTCGCCAAGATGTCGAACACGTGGCGCACGGCATCTTTGGCGCCGATATGAAAGTCGATCTCGTCAACGACGGTCCATTCACCATAGTCCTGGACACCGATAGCCTGTAAGTAGTCAATTTGGGACGGGGCTTATTTAGCTACTTGCGTATGGCGGAAGCAGGGTGCTATAGTATTAGAGTTTTGTCTATCTTAGGGGTATTATCCCCTTTTTGAATTGCACCTTCTGGAGGCCCTGTTCATGGAAGAGATGGAAGTCAATCACGTCGACGACATCCACGAGAAGCTGACCGATATGGTGGGCGATCGCGTTAAGGTGAAGGCCAACATGGGCCGCACCCGCGTCGTCGAGCGCATGGGCACCATCAAGAGCGTCCATCCGGCAGTCTTTATCGTCGAGGTCGACGAGCGCCGTGGCCGCAAGTCGCGTCAGTCCTACCAGTATATTGATGTTCTCACCGGCCAGGTCGAGCTGTTCGACCCCGAGAGCGGCGAGCACATTTTTACCCCGCTCGGCAATCAGCTCGAGGAGCACTAGCGGTGACCGATTGGTCCCTGACCCTTTCCGCGCCGGCAAAGATCAACCTCTATCTGGGGGTTCATACCGAGCGCGACGACCGCGGCTACCATAAGGTCGATTCCCTGATGGCAGCCGTCGGCCTTGTCGATACCGTGACGGTTACGCCGGCACAGGCGCTGACCGTCCAGGCGATTCCGGCATCCGATTTTCCCATGCAAAAGAATACGGCGTATCGTGCGGCCGCTGCTATGGCCGAGCATTATGGTCGCGAAGCCAATGTCTGCATCACGATCGAGAAGCGCATCCCGTTGTGTGCCGGCCTGGGCGGTCCTTCGACGGATGCCGCGGCGGTCATTGTCGCCTTGGCAGAGAGTTGGGGCATCGACCGTGCCGATCCCGCGCTGGACAACATCGCGCGCGGCATTGGCGCCGACGTTCCCTTCTTTTTGCATGCCAGCCCTGCATTTTACGTGGGTGGGGGAGACGTGCTGGCAACCGAGTACCCCGCACTACCTGCGACACCCGTCGTGCTGGTCAAGCCGCGCGAGGCAAGCGTTTCAACAATTGAAGCCTATCGACGTTTTGACGAGACCCCGGCGCCTGCGGACAAGCCCGGAGCGATCGCATCTGCCCTTCACTCGGGAGATGCAGAGGCGGCCTACGCGCTCGTCCACAACAACCTGGGTGTCATTTCCGCGCAGATGGAGCCGCGGATTCAAACGGTGCTTGACTGGCTTCGTTCACAGGACGGTACCATTGCCGTAAACGTGTGCGGTTCGGGTGCCTGCTCGTTTGCTCTCTGCGATACCGCCGCCACGGCAGTCAATCTTGCGGCAGACGCTCAACAAAACGGCTGGTGGGCTTATGCAACGGAGCTCATTTCCGACACGGTTCGCATTGAAGCGCCAAAGAAGTAAAAATTTCTCTGGCACACGACGGAAATCTTTGTTACTATAGTCGAGCTAACGGGTTGTGGCTCAGTTTGGTAGAGCACTGCGTTCGGGACGCAGGGGTCGCTGGTTCAAATCCAGTCAACCCGACCAGAGCATGAGGAGGGACCGCTTCTTGCGGTCCCTTTTTTTAGCTATTGTTGTGATACCGCGATACCCGCGGTATACTCATTCGAGCTTGTCTCGCTGTATTGTGGAGGTCTACATGTTTGGACTGAGGGCTCCTGAGCTCATCATTATTCTCGTTGTTGTCCTGATTATCTTTGGGCCTAAGAACCTGCCGAAGCTCGGTAAGTCCCTCGGCTCTACCGTCAAGAATATCCGCGAGGGTATGGAGGGCGACGATAAGGGCGAAACCAAGCAGGCCGAGGACGTTGTGGTCGAGGAGTCCAAGGAGGACAAGGAGATCGCAGAGCTCGAGGCCAAGCTCGCTGCTGCCAAGCAAAAGAAGGCAGAGGACAGCGACGCGGACGCAGAGTAGTCCCATCCCTTTGGGGTGAGCACCTGACCGGCTTGCCCGCAGGCTAGCCGGTCTTTTTCGTTTTTGTTGACAGTTGATCGTTACATCATAGTTGGGGAGATATCCGTATGGACGCAAGCCAGATCGTACTGACCGCTGAGGGCCGCCAGAAGCTCGTCGAGGAGCTCGCTTGGCGTGAGGGCGATTACGCCAAGGAGATCGTCGAGGACATCAAGGAAGCCCGCGCGTTCGGCGACCTTTCGGAGAACTCCGAGTACGATGCCGCCAAGGACAAGCAGGCCCAGAACGCCGCTCGTATCGCCGAGATCCAGGCCATCCTCGCCAACGCTCAGATCGCTGCCAGCACGGGCGACCTGACCGTCTCCATTGGCTCGACTGTTACCCTGGTCGACCCCAACGGTGAGCTCATCGAGGTCACGCTTGTCGGTACCACCGAGACCAACTCGCTCGAGCACAAGATTTCCAACGAGTCTCCGGTCGGCCACGCCATCATTGGTCATGGCGAGGGCGACTCCGTCGAGGTCGTTACGCCTTCCGGCAAGACTCGCGTCTACACCATCGCCAAGATCGCACGCTAGACCACGGTCCCGCGTAAAGGTATGTTTTCGCTCCCTGGGACCGAATCCTGGGGAGCGTTTTAGTTTGAGGAGCTAACTATGGCAGAAAACCAGAACGCCGCCGATCAGGCATCGACGCTCAACGACGAGCGCGCCACCCGCCTGGCCAAGCGTGCCTCCCTGTTCGAGGCGGGCCAGAACCCGTATCCCGAGCACTCCGAGATTGAGGACTACGTCGTCGACATCGAGACTAAGTACGCCGAGCTCACCGATGGCGAGGACACCGAGGACGTCGTGAAGATCGGCGGCCGTGTGGTTGCCAAGCGCGGTCAGGGCAAGATTATGTTCATCGTCGTGCGCGACGCGACCGGCGAGATCCAGCTGTTCTGCCGCATCAACGATATGGACGAGGCCGCCTGGAACACGCTCAAGGCACTCGACCTGGGCGATATCCTGGGCGTAACCGGCGTAGTCGTGCGCACCAAGCGTGGCCAGCTTTCCGTTGCCCCCAAGAGCGCGACGCTGCTCTCCAAGGCCGTTCGCCCGCTGCCCGAGAAGTTCCACGGTCTCTCCGACAAGGAGACCCGTTATCGTCAGCGCTATGTCGACCTGATCGCCAACGACGACGTTCGCGAGACCTTCCGCAAGCGTTCGCAGATTCTCTCCACGTTCCGCCGCTTTATGGAGTCCGATGGCTACATGGAGGTCGAGACCCCCATCTTGCAGACCATCCAGGGCGGCGCTACGGCTAAGCCGTTCATCACGCACTTCAATGCGCTCGATCAGGAGTGCTACCTGCGTATCGCCACCGAGCTGCACCTCAAGCGCTGCATTGTCGGCGGCTTTGAGCGCGTGTTCGAGATCGGCCGCATCTTCCGTAACGAGGGCATGGACCTTACCCACAACCCCGAGTTCACTACGATGGAGGCCTACCGTGCCTTCTCCGACCTCGAGGGCATGAAGGCACTCGCCCAGGGTGTCATTAAGGCCGCTAACAAGGCTATCGGCAACCCCGAGGTTATTGAGTACCAGGGTCAGACCATCGATCTGTCCGGTGAGTGGGCAAGCCGTCCCATGACCGACATTGTCTCCGACGTGCTCGGCAAGCCGGTCACCATCGACACGCCGGTTGAGGAGCTTGCTGCCGCCGCACGCGAGAAGGGCCTGGAGATCAAGCCCGAGTGGACCGCCGGCAAGATCATCGCCGAGATCTATGACGAGCTGGGCGAGGACACCATCGTCAACCCCACCTTCGTGTGCGATTACCCCATCGAGGTTAGCCCGCTTGCCAAGCGCTTTGAGGATGACCCGCGCCTGACCCATCGCTTTGAGCTGGTCATCGCCGGCCACGAGTACGCGAACGCGTTCTCCGAGCTCAACGACCCGGTCGACCAGGCCGAGCGCTTCGCTGCCCAGATGGCCGAGAAGGCCGGCGGCGACGACGAGGCCATGGAGTACGACGAGGATTACGTGCGCGCCCTCGAGTACGGTATGCCTCCCGCGGGCGGCATTGGCATCGGTATCGACCGCGTGGTCATGCTGCTCACCAACCAGGCTTCCATCCGCGACGTGCTGCTGTTCCCGCACATGAAGCCCGAGAAGGGTTTCCAGTCCGGTGCCGCTGCTGCCAAGGCTGCCGAGGCCGGCAACACCGCGAGCCCCTTCGTCAAGCCCCTCAAGCCCACGGTCGATTATTCCAAGATTGCCGTCGAGCCGCTGTTTGAGGAGTTCGTCGACTTCGATACCTTCTCTAAGAGCGACTTCCGCGCCGTGAAGGTCAAGGCATGCGAGGCCGTCAAGAAGTCCAAGAAGCTGCTGAACTTTACGCTCGACGACGGTACCGGTACCGACCGCACCATCCTCTCCGGTATTCACGCTTATTACGAGCCCGAGGACCTGGTCGGCAAGACCTTGCTCGCCATCACCAACCTGCCTCCGCGCAAGATGATGGGTATTCCCAGCTGCGGCATGCTGATCAGCGCTGTCCACGAGGAGGAGGGCGAGGAGCGCCTCAACCTGATCCAGCTCGACGCCTCCATCCCCGCCGGCGCAAAGATGTACTAACTTGTTACGCGGTTCTACGAACCGCGTAACGGCTCGACGCTGCGCGGGCCGCATTTGGACAATCTGACGTTCAA
>UQHW01000043.1 GCA_900540935.1 uncultured Collinsella sp.
GGCCCGTGGGTTATACCCTAAGAGCAAACCACCCTTTTTAAGGGTGGTTCTGATTTGATCCCCTGGGGACGGAGGGAAACGGATCATGTTTTTGGGTTACGGGCGGCGCGGTCGGCACTAGTCTCCGGATGCCTGGTTGCGGCCGGTGGCGTAGTCGATCTGCACGTGCGGCTGCAGGTTGTAGCAGTACACGTGGAAGCACAGGGTCTTGCCGTGGTCCTCGATCGATTGTGCCTCCAGGCGAACGCCGCGACAGACGAGTTCCTCTTCGTTGTACATGGGCGTGACGCGGTAGAGCACATGGTTGCCCGTATCGCGAATATAGTTGAGAATCTGCTCTTCAAACGGTAGCATGCCCGTCTCGTTGAGATAGCGCGTGCCGGTGAGGAGATTTTTGCGGTTGGCGTTTTCGCCGCAGAGCGACCAGGCGATGAGGTGGCAGCGGTTGTAGAGGCTCTGGCCTGGAATAAAGTCGTAGCGCTGCTGGTGCCAACCGGCAGGATGGATACGCGAGATATCGCCGCGCTTTCCCTGTCCGAGCGACTCGGGGCCTACGCAGGCGAGCGCCTTGCGAGTGCGGCCCAGGCTGTCGAGCTTGGAGAATTTCTTAAAGCAGCCCTCTTCGGTGGCACGCTCATACTCGTCGAGCGTGAACGACGGCATGCCCAACGAGTGCGTGCTGTCGGCGCGAAGGGCAACGTAGGGGTTGCCGGCGTAGTCGGGAATGCTGCTGAGATAAACACCGCGGGCGCGGTTGAGGTCGGGGTTTTCGACCTCGTCGATGGGGGTGGCGGCGCTGTCCGCGGAAGCGCCGTCGCCGGTGTCGGTTGCGGCGGAATCGGAGCCATCGCCAGGGTCCTGGCCGTTTTGAGGGTCCGAGGAGCTCGCCGTTCCCGATTCGAGCCGAGCGACCAGGTCCGCCTCGTCGTCGGTGCGGCTGGGACTTTCGTTTTGTTTCTCGGCCAGAGCTACCGCCTGCTCATCGCTTTGCGGCGACAGCAACTTGGGCGCTCCGTCGAGCGATCCCGTAAACAGCGCAAACCCGAGCACCACGGCGGTGCCGATGGAAAGTACTTGCTTGTAGGCGGGCTTGCGCGACATTGAGGCTCCTGGATGGACGGTTGGGAATCTACCAGTCTAGCAGGAGCCGGCAGGGGCCGTTCTGTCGAACAAATACTCAAGATTTGGGATAGACGCTACTGATTCATTTGTCCCGCGTTCTAGATCGAGGTGGAGTCGAGCCAGTTGAGCTTGCACTCGAGAATGCGCTGCTCGCCGGGTTCGCTGCTTCCGTCAAGTAGGGCGAGCAGCATCTCGGCTGCTTCGCGACCTTCTTGGTCGACGGGCTCGATGATGGTGGAGACGGTCGGTGTGGTGAGATTAGTCCAGTCTTCGCAGTTGAGTCCCAAAAGGCCGATTTGCTGCGGAAGCAGATGGGCCATTGGCTGGAGGGCCTTGTAGACACGGGGAAGTGCCCACTGATTTTGCACGAAGATAAGGGTTCGCTTGGCGGGATTGAACTTGAATTTAAAGTATTCGGTGAGCTCGTTGATTGACGGCTTGTTGTGATCGATGGGAATCGCTTTGTAGAGCTGCCCGTTCGCTGCCAGCGCCTCGGCATACCCCTGAAAACGCTCCATGCGGGTGCGCATTTCGGTCATGTTGGCGGCAATGGAAAAGAAATCTTCGTAGCCGGCGTCGAGGAGTGCCTGTGTGGCGTTGTACACGCCGTCGTAAAGGTTGGTTTTGATCCAGCTGGTACCTGGGCTATAGATGGCCGCATCGAAAAAGACGACCGGCTTGCCGGCGCGTCTAATGCGGTCATGCACGGCTTTGAAGTTTGCCGTGGGCTGGATGATAAAGCCATCGACGCCCAGCGAGAGCATCTTGTCGACGTACATGAGCTCGGTCTCGGGGTTAAAGTTGCTCGTGCAAACGACCGTCTGGTAGCCCGCGGGGAGCATGACCTGCTCCATGCCATTGAGAACGAGCCCCGCCCATTTGTTGGTGTTATCCAAAATGATGATGGCAATGACGTGGGTTTGCTTGCCGGTGAGCGTCTGCGCTTGGGCGTTGGGAACGTATCCGAGTTCCTTAATGACGCGCGCGATTTTGTTCTGCGTCTTCTCGCTAAGCTTTTCTCGTTTGTCGTTGAGGTAATACGAGACGCTTGCCGTCGAGGTTCCCGCCTCTCGAGCGACGTCTGCGATCGTAACGCGCTGTTTTGCCACAGCGACTCCTTCCGACAGATGAGCATTTTCCAACATGATGACTTTGAGTCTTGGTGAAGGATACGCTTCGGTGAGCGGCTTTTTCCTTTCATATGAGTATGCAACAAATGCGGCATACGGGTGGGGTCGAAATTTGTGACCGGCATGCGCATCTGCCGTCTACCGAGAAAATCAAATACTTCTTGACTTTTGAAATCGAGGGCAAAATCGCAGGATTCATTTTTGGTTAAACGCATAACTAAATCGCATAACCAACGCTCTGACCTGCGCGTTTACCGAAATAAGCTGGCATTAAGAAAAACGAGCACCTATATTGTTCTTGTCGAAAAGACAGCAAGTCCAAACGGCAGGGGATGCTCCGGAGGCCTCCGCAAACGGTGTCTTGCGCACGCAACTCTATGAAAAGAGGGAAGCAATGAAGATCGTAGGCGTTGCCGCCTGTACTGTGGGTATCGCCCACACGTATATGGCCCAGAAGGCGATTCAGGATGAATGCGCCGCCCGTGGCATCGAGTGCAAGGTCGAGGCTCAGGGTGGCCTGGGTATCGAGAATGAGCTCACGCAGGAAGACGTGGACTCCGCCGACCTGGTCCTGGAGTCCGTCGACGTGGGTGTCGAGAACGAGGACCGTTTTGAGCAGAAGATGGCCGAGGGCAAGTTCCTCAAGGTCGGTACTTCCGATGTGATCGCCGATCCGGTCAAGATCATCGACCAGGCTGTTGAGATTATCAAGGCGACGGGCGGTACCGTTGACGCGCCCAAGGCCGAGGCCAAGGCAGAGAAGAAGGCTGTCTCCGCTGCCCCGCAGGCCCCGACACCGGCGTCCAAGCAGTCTATCTTTGCCGATCCGGGTAAGACGCTGCTCAATGCATTCAATACCGGCGTTTCCTATTTTATCCCCATCGTCGTTATCGGCGGCGTGTTCCTCGCCTTCTCGCTGGCATCCGGTACCGCCGGCGCCAACGGCATGGAGGTTACGAACCCGCTGATGGTGAGTCTTAACACCATCGGCATGGCCGGCATCTCCATGATGATCCCGGTGCTTGCGGCATACATCGCCTACTCGATGGCTGGCAAGCCCGCGCTCGCCCCCGGTTTTGTCCTGGGCTACCTGGTCAACAACGCAGTCGTTACCCCTAACGGCAACAGCGTTTCGACCGGCTTCTTGGGCGCCATGATCATGGCGGTCATCTGCGGCTACTTTGTCCGCTGGATGAAGACCTGGAAGGTCAACAACACCATCCAGACCATCATGCCCATCCTGATCATCCCGATTCTGACCTCGCTTGTCCTGGGCATGGCCTATATCTACATCCTGGCCACGCCGCTTGGCTTTGTGATGGACTGGCTCACCGGCGTGCTCGGCAGCCTGCAGGGCGGTTCCGCAGTTGTCCTGGGTCTGGTCATTGGCGTTATGACCGCCTTCGATATGGGCGGCCCCATCAACAAGACCGCTTCGACCTTTACCATGGCCATCATGGCCTCCGGCATCTATGGCCCCAACGGCATGTTCCGCGTCGCCGTCGCCATTCCCCCGATTGCCTGCGGCCTTGCTGCGCTCATCGCCAAGAACAAGTTCGATGACGCCGATCGCCAGATGGGTATCTCCGCACTGTTCATGGGCTGCATCGGCATTACCGAGGGCGCTATCCCCTTCGCGGTCAAGGACCTTGGCCACACCCTGCCCGGCATCTGCATCGGCTCTGCCGTGGGCGCGGCGCTCGCCGCCTTCCAGGGTATCGACTGCTACGTCCCGCACGGTGGCTTTATCGTCGCCCTTGCCACCAACAACGTCGCGCTGTTCTGCCTGGACATCGTGATTGGCGCCGTGGTCGCCGCTGCAATCCTGATTGCCATGAAGCCCACGCTCGACAAGCAGGCCAAGTAAACCTTTAAGGACTCCGGTTGTGCGGAGGGATGGATTTGACTCCGCACAACCGCCCCTACACAACAAAATCCATCCGTACTGATAGGGCCCACATCTGGGTCCCAGGGAACTTTTGTCAAAAATCCTCTGGAGAAGGAGAACAAAATGTCCAACCTCACCATCCGCCAGGCCGTTCAGGGCATGCTCAAACTGCAGGATAGCGGCGATCACGCAACCATGGTCGGCATTGGCCCCATGAGCCCCAACCTGATTCAGGCCGTGTTCGAGCTTGCCAAGGACGAGGATTTCCCGCCCATGTTTATCGCCAGCCGCAACCAGGTCGATATGGACGAGATGGGCGCCGGCTACGTCAACGGTTGGGACCAGACGCGCTTTGCCGCCGATATCAAGAAGGTCGCCGACGAGGTGGGTTACACCGGTCCGTACTACCTGTGCCGAGATCACGGCGGTCCGTGGCAGCGCGACGAGGAGCGTAACGCTCACCTGCCCGAGGACGAGGCCATGGAGCTCGCCCGCAAGTCCTTCGTCGCCGACATGGAGGCAGGCTTTGACCTGCTGATGGTCGACCCCACCAAGGATCCCTATCAGATCGGCAAGGTTATTCCGCTCGACGTGGTGCTTCGCCGCACGATCGATCTTATCGACTACCTTGAGCAGTACCGTCGCGAGCATAACCTGCCCGAGGTCGCCTATGAGGTCGGTACCGAGGAGACCAATGGCGGCTTGACCTCTACCGATAAGTACGAGGAGTTCATTTCTCAGCTGCAGCCCGAGCTCGAGAAGCGCGGCTGCCCCATGCCCACCTTTATCGTCGGCCAGACCGGCACCCTTACCCGCTGGACGGAGCAGGTCGGTCACTACAACTTCAAGAACGCCCGCGAGCTTGCCGATATGGCCAAGCGCTATGGCGTGGGCCTGAAGGAGCACAACGCCGACTATCTGGACGACGCGACGCTGCTCGAGCACATCCCGGCACACGTGACCGCCTCCAACGTCGCTCCGCAGTATGGCACCGAGGAGACCCGCGCCTACCTCAAGCTCTGCGCCACCGAGCAGATCCTGGTCGACAACGGTCTGTGCGATGACCCCTCCGACCTGTATCACACGCTGCTGGTCAAGGCTATCAAGACCGAGCGCTGGCGCAAGTGGATGACTGGCGACGACGTCAACCTGCAGGTCGATGACATCCTTGCCGACGATGAGCTCAGCCTGAAGATCCTGGATGTCTCCGGCCACTATGCGTTCAACGATCCCGAGGTCAAGGAGCAGGTCGAGAAGCTCTATCGCAACCTCGCTGCCCAAGACATCGACGGCAAGCGCTTTGTGATCGAGCACATCAAGCGCCCGATCAAGCAGTACGTCGTCGGTCTTAACCTCAAGGGCGTCACGAGCCGCATCGAGGCCGCTCTTGCCGAGTAAGTAGCTTTTCCTACGCGACGCCGGGCCTGGGGCATGTCCCAGCTGCAGGCCCGGCACATGGGACAAAGGGGCAGTCCCTTTGTCCCATTCTTTTGAGTTTTAGCTTCCTTTGAAGGGGTTCACCATGAAGTTCTTTATCGATACCGCCAATCTGGACGAGATTGCCGAGGCCAAGAGCTGGGGCTGCCTGGCCGGTGTTACCACCAACCCGTCCCTGTACGCCAAGACCGGCGGCAAGCTTGCCGACTTTGAGCCGCATATGCTCAAGATTGCCGAGCTCTGCGAGGGCCTGCCCGTTTCCGCCGAGTCTACCGCTACCACTGCCGAGGGTATGATCGAGGAGGGCAAGCGCCTTGCCGCCCTCGCCCCCAACATCGTGGTCAAGCTTCCCGTGTGCGAGGCCGGCCTTGCCGCCTGCCGTGCGCTGGCCGATGCTGGCGTGCGCGTCAACATGACGCTCGTCTTCTCGCCGACGCAGGCCCTTATGGCCGCCAATGCCGGTGCTCGCTACATCAGCCCGTTTGTGGGGCGCTTCGATGACATCGCCGAGGACGGTATCTCGCAGCTCGACAATGTTGTGACTTGCATCAAGAACTATGACTGGACCGGCAAGAACGTCGACGACACCGTTGAGATCATCACCGCTTCGGTCCGCACGCCCAACCATGTGACCCAGGCGGCGCTGCTTGGTGCCGACATTGCGACCGTCCCCATGGCCGCTCTTAAGAAATGCTTGCATCACCCGCTGACCGACCAGGGCCTTGCCTCTTTTGAGGCTGATTGGCAGAAGGTCGTCGCTCAGGCTTAACGAGTGGATTGCCCCGGCATCGCGTCATCCGGTGCCGGGGTTGTTCTCAAGAGAGGAATTCGTATGACCAACCAGGAGCTGGCGAAGGTCGCCAATGAGGTCAGGAAGGGTGTCGTGACTGCGGTTCACGCGGCCAAGTCGGGACATCCGGGTGGATCGCTCGGTGCTGCCGACATCATGACGTATCTGTACTTTGAGGAAATGAATATCGATCCTGCTGACCCTCACAAGGCCGATCGCGATCGCTTTGTGCTCTCCAAGGGTCACGCGGCGCCGGGCCTGTATTCGGTGTTGGCAAATCGCGGCTATTTTCCCGTCGAAGAGCTCGAGACGCTCCGCCATATTGGCAGCCGACTGCAGGGCCATCCCAACATGAACGACACCCCGGGCATCGATATGTCCACCGGATCGCTCGGTCAGGGTATCTCCGCCGCGGTTGGAATGGCACTCGCCGCAAAGCACTGGGGTGACAGCTACCGCGTCTACACGTTGCTGGGCGACGGCGAGTGCGAGGAGGGCCAGGTGTGGGAGGCGGCCATGTTTGCCGGCAACCATGCGCTCGACAATCTTGTTGCCGTCGTCGACCACAACGGCTTGCAGATTGACGGCACGATCGATGAGGTCAACTCGGCCATGCCGCTCGCTGACAAGTTCCGCGCCTTTAAGTGGCATGTGATCGAGCTAGCCGATGGCAACGACATGACACAGATTGAGGCGGCTTTCGCCGAGGCTCGTGAGGTGACCGGCGTGCCCGTCGCTATCATCGCCGAGACGGTGAAGGGCAAAGGCGTCTCCTTTATGGAGAACCAGGTTGGCTGGCATGGCAAGGCGCCCAACGATGAACAGTTTGAGCAGGCCATGGCCGAGCTTGCGGCAGCAGGAGAGGAGCTCTAATGGCAGAGGTCAAAAAAGTCGCCACGCGCGTAAGCTACGGCGAGGCGCTCGTCGAGCTGGGCAATGAGCACGATGACTTTGTAGTGCTCGATGCCGACCTGGCTGCCGCTACGCAGACGGGTAAGTTTAAGGCTGCGCACCCTGAGCGCTTCTACGATGCCGGCATTGCCGAGAGCAACTTGATGGGGCTCGCCGCCGGCATTGCGACCACGGGCCACGTCGCCTTTGCGAGCACCTTTGCCATGTTCGCCGCCGGCCGCGCGTACGAACAAGTGCGTAATTCCATTGGCTATCCGCACCTCAACGTCAAAATCGGTGCCACGCATGCGGGTATCTCGGTCGGTGAAGACGGCGCCACGCATCAGTGCTGCGAGGACATCGCGCTCATGCGCACGATCCCGGGTATGACGGTAATCGTTCCCGCCGATGACATCGAGGCTCGCGCTTGCGTGCGCGCCGCCTATGAGTTTGAGGGACCGGTCTACATGCGCTTCGGACGCCTGGCAACGCCGGTCATTAACGATCACGAGGACTATGAGTTCAAGATTGGTCGCGGCGTGGTCGTGCGCGAGGGGTCCGATGTGACCATCATCGCTTGTGGCCTTATGGTCGCCGAGGCGCTTGAGGCTGCCGAGGCGCTCGCTGCCGATGGTATCGATGCCGAGGTCATCAATATGCACACGATCAAGCCGCTTGATGAGCGCCTGGTGGTTGCCAGCGCCAAGAAGACCGGTCGTGTGGTCACTGCCGAGGAGCATTCGATTATCGGTGGTCTTGGCGAGGCCGTGGCCTCGGTGCTCGCGGAGCAGCATCCGGCGCCGATGCGTCGCGTCGGCGTGCGCGATGTGTATGGCGAGTCCGGCCCTGCGGTCGATTTGCTGCACAAGTACGGTTTGGACGCCGACGGCATCGAAGCTGCGGTCAGGTCCGTGTTGTAAGGAAGGTTTCCATGGGATTTGTATCTGCCAACCAAGTGACAATCGGGTATACCGCCGCCTCGCGCGAGGACGCCCTACATTATTTGTCCGAGCAGGCCATCGAGCTCGGCTTTGCCGATGACGCATCTGCCGTAGAGGCCGCCTTCATTGCTCGCGAGAACGAGGCCGAGACCGGCCTTGTCGCCGGTTTTGCCGTTCCGCATGCCAAAAGCGACGCGATCCACACGCCGGGCGTAGCCGTGCTTAAACTGACCGAGCCCGTTGAATGGCCGAGCTTCGATGGGGTGCCCGTCGATGTTGCGCTCGCGCTGTACGTGCCTGCCGGCGAGGCTGGAACCACGCATCTGCGCCTGCTCTCCAAGGCTGCCGTAATGCTGATGGACGCCGGCTTCCGCGACAAGGTGCGCGCGAGCACCGATCCCGTTGAGATTGCGGAGCTCATCAATAGCGGACTCGAAGACTAGGACGGTCATCCCGTTCAATCAATCGATCCTTCTCCAAGGAAAAGGGCCGCGACGCCATATAGGTGTCGCGGCCCTGTTTGCGTTTCCCCAGATAAAACCTGCCAAAATAAACCTATCCCTTTTTGGCAGGCTAATCGTGAGTTATTTCACCGCAACTTAGGGCACGGTTAGGAAGTGTGCACCTTAAAGAGTGGAGCCCTTGATTAGAGAGGTCGCGCTCATCTCTCTAAATGTCTCTCTAAAGAGAAGGTTGGTTAGAGAGATAGCATTAGGCAATCTAGCAGCGAATTCGATACATCTCTCTTAATGCCTCTCTAAAACAAGGCGCTTATCTCTCTAAAGTTAGAGAGATAAGCGCCTTGTTTTAGAGAGACGGAATGCCAAAATTCGTCCGTCAGCTACCATCTGCCAAAAATGACGGATAAAGGGCTCATCGAAGTAATGGGTTCATCGACGAGCCGCAACCGCCGCTATCGGAAGAAGTAGATGCAGCCGAATTGCCCCTCTATCGTCTCTCGAAGTTTGATGGGTGCTAGAGGGGCGACTGCCTCGCGATATTTTCCCAAGATAAAACCTGCCAAAACAAACCTGTCCCTTATTGACAGGTCAGTTAACGCAGTCCAGGTTGAGCATATGTGAGCGAGCGGGCTCCGGGTGCGGTAAGGTGACGTGAAACAAGCGGGCGCTGACCTTTTGGTCGCGCCCGTGAAGTTGAACGTCAGATTGCCGTGCCCGGAGCCCGCGCAGCGCCGAGCAGTTACGCCGTTTGTAAAACGGCGTAATCTAAAGGTTCATGTTGCCGTGAATGTAGGGGGTGACCTCGGGGGAGATATGGTCGCAGCCCAGCTCGCGCAGCGCGGACTCGATAACGGCGGGCAGCGGGGTTTTGCCCTCGGCATCGACGGCGTTGCCACCGAGGGCAGCAATCTTGGCGACATCTGCGGGTGCGGCCTCGATATGCATGCAGCCGCCGATCAAGCGCGCGCGTACCTGTGCCAGATCAAGATCGTGCAGGTAATCCTCGCAGGCGCGGATTAAATCGACTTTCTCGCGCGTAAGCTCCTCGCCCGTGAGGACGCGGGTGGCAAGACATGCTCCCGCCGGTAGGTTCCAAACGGGATAGCCCCATGCGCGCAGCAGCTCGCGCTCTTCGTCCTTGGTAAAGCCGACCTCCATAAGGGGTGAGCGTACGCCGAGCTCTTCTGCCGCGCGCATGCCGGGGCGGTAGTCACCGCGATCGCTTGCATTGCTGCCATCGATGACGGTGGGAAAGCCGAGCGACTTGGCGTGGTTGACGATGGCGGTAAAGCCGGCGTGCTTGCAGTGGTAGCAGCGATTAGCATCGTTGCAGGCTACTTGGGGGAGCTGCAGCTGATCCACCGAAAGATTGAGCACGGGGAGCTTAAAATGTGCCCCTTCATTGGCTTGTCCATCAACGGACCGCTCAAACGAAGCCTGCTCGGGCGTGCCGATGAGCGGCGTGGTGAGATGGACGAGGAGGGTATTGGTAGGCATGATGCGGGCGCATACGGCGGCCAAAAAGCTGCTGTCAACGCCGCCGGAAAACCCGATAGCCACGCGCCCGTATGCCAAAAGCAGCTGTTCGAGCGCCGATAGCTTGTCTTGAAGCTCCTCTGCGGGTGCCGTGGTGTCTAAAATCATGAAACGATCCTTATCGTTGAGTACTCGATCGAAAACTATAATCCTAATGCGTTACTTGCCATAAGACTTCTATCTGTGTAACGAAAGTGCAATATGGCATATACGTTATATACAAGTTGCCAAATGCGGTAGAGTTGCAGCAACGCGACAGCGAGAGTCGATGGGGGACCGATATGATCAAGGCTGTTATTTTTGACATGGATGGAACGCTGGTCGATACCGAGCGTTTGGGGATTAAGGCCTGGAAGGCAGGCGCCGCTGAGCTGGGGCTCGCGATTGATGAAGCGCTGATCCATCAGTTTATCGGCCGCACGCTGCCCGATGTTATGGACATCCTCGATAAGCATTATGGCAGCCACGAAACCACCGAGGCGATCTATCGTCGCCACAAGGAGATTCGCGACGAGATGGTCAAGACCGAACTGGAGCTTAAGGCCGGCGCCGCCGAGTGCCTAGACGAGTTGCTAGCTGCGGGCTATCACGTGGGCCTAGCGACGTCGTCGCGCCTCGTTACGGCCGAGCGCAACCTTAAGATGGTCGGTCTTTTTGACAAGTTTGAAACGGTAACGTGTGGCGAGGACGTCGTGCACGGCAAGCCCGACCCCGAGATGTATCTGCTCGCCTGCGAGCGTGCGGGCTTTGCCCCCGAGGAGTGCGCCGTGGTCGAGGATTCGCGCAATGGTTGCGTCTCGGGCATCACGGCCGGCTGCCACGTCTTTGCCGTCCCCGATATTGTGCCGCTGCCGCAGGACGTGGTGGATGGCTGCGAGGCCGTGCTCGATACGTTGTTCGACCTGGCGGCGGCAATCAAGACTGTGCGCTAGAAAATTGCGGCGTTGAAACGAGCGATTGCTCACGTTTGCGCTTAAGCAAAAGGGGTCCGGCAATGGTCGGGCCCCTTTTGCTTAAGCGGCGACTTAGCATACTCGCGGGCGTGCTATAGATACGCACCGAGGTTGATGGCCGTGGCGTCGGTCTGGCTGCTTGCCTGGGTGCTGGCGCGTTCCAGTAGGAACGGGCGTACCAGTTCTTGGCGGTTGATATCCTCGGCGGCGACTGCGGTGACGGTACGCGCTGCGGAGCCGACACGGATATGCTTGATCTTTGCCGGGGCCTTGTTCTCGATTTGCTCCATCAGCAGTTGGACACCCTTGCGGCCAATCTCGTAGCCCGGGGGCGCTACCGTAGTGAGCGGGACCGATCCGCTCCAAGCGAGCGGGTTGCCATCGCAGCCTGCTACGCGTACTTGCCCGGGGACAGAGATGCCCTTGTCGACCAGTGCCGAAACGACGCCCGAGGCCAACACATCGGTCAGGCCGACGACAAAATCGGGACGTTCGTCCGCGGGGCGCTCGGCGATTTGGGCACCGATGCCGTAGCCGTCGGCAGCGGTATTCCATTCGCCGGCGTCGATGACTTCGATCTTGATATCGGGGTGCAGGGCGAGCGCCTTATGAATGCCAAGGACGCGCAGGGTGAGTTGCATAAATGCTGCTCGGCCGACGACGACAATATGGTGCGCGCCGCGGGCGATGGCAAGTTCGGCAATGATGCGACCCTGGGCCTCATTGTCGGCCGCTACGTAGTAGCCGGGCTCGGAGCAATGGATGTCCAGATGGACGATCGGCACGGGCATCTTGGTCATGGCGGGGTGCCAGCCGGGGGATGCCATGGGCTGAACCATGACGCCGGACATCTGGGTGCCCATAAAGTAGCGCAGGTAATGATCCTCGAGAATATCGTCGTTATCGGCGTTGGCGATGAGCAAGTCGTAGCCGTGCTTGCGGGCCTCGTTGTGGGCGCCGCTGGCGATTTGGAGCGAAAAGCCGTGATCGAGACGGGGGAGCACCAGGCCAAAGGACTTGGTGGCGCCGCCCGCGAGCTGACGGGCGCTTTGGTTGGGCAGGTAGCCAAGGCGATTGATGGTCTCGTTGATGAGCTTGAGGGTCTCGGGGCGCAGCTTTTCGGGGTGGTTGAGCGCGTTGGAAACCGTGCCCAACGAAACCCCGGCCTCGCGCGCGACGTCGCTGATTTTTACCTTTGCCATAGCGGCCCCTTTGATGCGTTTCAAGTACAAGCTAGATTGTAGCATCCCAAACCTACCAAAAAGGGACAGGTTTATTTTGGCAGGTTTATCTGGGGAAACGCCGTTGCCAGCGCGACCACCACGAAGGGGGCAGGTACCTTTGTGGTGGTTTGGACCGGCTGGACGTGTGTGCATCGAGTGGTATCTAAGTTGAGATACCACTTCTGGTATATCAGCTTGCGTTTGCGTGAGTACAATACTCGAACGTTATGCGTCTCAGCGCCCCCCGTGCGTGGACGTTTTGCAGTCACGCGAACGAAGGGATTTATCTTATGTGCGGAATCGTCGGCTACACCGGCTCTGATATTGCAAAGAACATCCTGGTCACGGGCCTCAAGCGTATGGAGTATCGCGGCTATGACTCCTCGGGCGTCGCGCTCGAGGTGGGCGAGGGCGCCGCGGCGCACCTCGACGTCATCCGCCGCGTGGGCAAGGTCGCGGGCTTGGAGAGCGAGCTTTCCAACATCGACAGCGACGCTACCTGCGGTATCGGCCACACCCGTTGGGCCACCCACGGCAAGCCCTCCGTCGTTAACGCTCACCCCCACACCAGCTGCGACGGCCGTATCGCCATCGTCCACAACGGCATCATCGAGAACTTCGCCGAGCTGCGCGAAGAGCTGGAGGGTCGCGGCCACCACTTTAAGAGCGAGACCGATACCGAGGTCTTCGCGCATCTGATCGAAGAGGCTTATGCCGAGGCGCACGACCTGATGGCCTCCGTGCGCGAGGCTTGCACCCACGTGGTCGGTGCCTATGGTTTGGCCGCCGTGTGCGCTGACGAGCCCGGCGTGATCGCCGTGGCCCGCAAGGATTCCCCCATCGTAGTCGGCGTGGGCGAAACCGGCTCCTATGTTGCTTCCGATGTCATCGCGCTCATCGACGCCACCCGCGATGTCGTGGTGCTCGAGGACGGTCAGTTTGCCAAGCTCACGCCCGCAGGCGTCGAGTACACCGACGAGGCCGGCAACGTTATCGAGCCCAAGGTCACCCACATCGACTGGGACCTGGACATGGCAGAAAAGGGCGGTTATCCCGACTTTATGCTCAAGGAGATTCACGAGCAGCCGCGCGTCGTGCGCGACACGCTGGTTGGTCGTATGACGCCGGCCGGCGAGCTCGACATCGACGAGCTGGGCCTTTCGCTCGAGGAACTCAACGACATCGACCGCGTCTACGTGATCGCTTGCGGCACCAGCTATCACGCTGGCCTCATTGCCAAGAATCTCATTGAGGGCTGGGCTCGTATCCCCACCGAGGTGGAGGCGGCCAGCGAGTTCCGCTATCGCAACCCCATCATCACGCCGACGACGCTCGTCGTGGCCGTGTCCCAGTCGGGCGAGACGGCCGACACTCTCGCCGCCATCCGCGACGCGCGCATCAAGGGCGCCAAGGTCTTCGGCATCACCAACGTGGTGGGCAGCCCCGTGGCGCGTGAGAGCGACGGCGTCATCTACACCAAGGCCAACAAGGAGATCGCGGTCGCCTCGACCAAGAGCTTCATCGGCCAGGTTGTGAGCCTGACGCTGCTGGCCCTGCTGCTGGCGCAGGTCAAGTACCGCCTGACCACCAAACAGGCACGCATGCTGTTCCGCGAGCTTTCCGATACTGCCGAGCAGATCCAGTGGATTTTGGACACGCAGACCGATGCCGTGCATGAGGCTGCCCTGCTGTGCAAGGATGCGCAGTCGGCGCTGTTCGTGGGCCGCGGCATGGGTGCCGCTATTTCCTACGAGGGTGCGCTCAAGCTCAAGGAGGTCAGCTACCTGCACGCCGAGGCCTACGCCGCCGGCGAGATGAAGCACGGCCCCATTGCCCTGATCGACCCGGGCTTCCCTGTCATCGCTGTGGCCACCAAGAGTGCCACCTACGACAAGACCGTGTCGAACCTTATGGAGTGCAAGGCGCGCGGTGCCAAGGTCATCGTCGTTGCCACCGAGGGCGACGAGGAGATCAACAAGATCGCCGACTGCATTATCCGCGTGCCAGCAGTCCGCGACGTGTTCAGCCCCATCACGGCGAGCGTTCCTCTGCAGCTGCTCGCACGCGAGGTCGCCATCCTGCGCGGCTGCGACGTCGACCAGCCCCGAAACCTCGCCAAGAGCGTCACGGTCGAGTAGTTGGTTCCGTCGTTCTAACAACTAAGGCCCGGCTCCGCATCAAGTGAACCGCGCCCCAAATCTTGGACGCCCTAAATAGCGACTAGGCCGCAAGGGCC
>UQHW01000044.1 GCA_900540935.1 uncultured Collinsella sp.
GATCTGGGGGTGCACGGGTGTTTCACACGCCCCCGCCGTCGCTTCTATCGCATCGTTGAAAGGATGCAACCATGCTGCTACCCGATTCCAAGACCGAGCTCGTCCGCCGTGGCAACAAGGTCGTTTACGACCTGGGCGACAAGATCGTCAAGGTCTTTAACGAGACCAAGCCTGTCTCCGACGTGTTCAACGAGGCTTTGAATCTTGCCCGCATCAATGAGTGCGGCATCCGCAGCCCCAAGGCTCTCGAGGTTTCCCAGCTCGAGAACGCCAACGGCTGGGCGCTCGTGACCGAGAAGGTTCCGGGCACCACCCTTGCCGAGAAGATGACTGCCGAGCCCCAGCGCTTTGGTGAGTACCTCGAGATGTTCGTCGACCTCCAGATCGAGATCCACGGCTACACCTCCCCGCTGCTCAACCGTCAGCGCGACAAGTTCGCCCGCATGATCGACAGCCTTGATCAGCTCAATGCCACCACGCGCTACAACCTTCAGGAGCGTCTGGACGGCATGACCAAGGAGTTCAAGGTCTGCCACGGCGACTTCAACCCCTCCAACGTCATCGTCGGCGACGACGGCCAGCTCTATGTGTGCGACTGGGCACACGCCACCCAGGGCTCCCCTGCTGCCGACGTTGCCACCACCTACCTGCTCTTTGCCCTCAACAGCAAGGACCAGGCCGAGGCCTACCTGGAGCTCTACTGCGACCGTGCCGACATGCCCATGCAGGTCGTGCGTCAGTGGACGAGCATCGTCGCCGCTTCCGAGCTCGCTCGTAATCGCAACGTGAACGATGAGTTCCTGAAGAACTGGATCGACGTCGTCGATTATCAGTAATATCTGAGCGATTTATTTCGCATCGGAGGCACAAGGAAAACCCCGCAGCTCGCATGGGCTGTGGGGTTTTCCTTTTAGATATCGAAGATGCTACAAGATAATAGGACGGCCCCGCATCTCCCCGATTGGAGAAATGCGGGGCCGTCCCACATATCGAACTACAAGCGAAATCGTCGATTAACGGCGGGCTGCCTTAACAAGCTCGGCAACCTTGGCAACGACCTCGTCGATCGCCACGTCCTCGCGCTCGCCCGTAGCACGGTCCTTGAGCTCAACGGTGCCATTCTTAAGGCCGCGCTTGCCCAGAACCACCTGATACGGGAAGCCCATGAGGTCGTTATCGGCAAACTTAAAGCCCGGACGCTCATCGCGATCGTCGACGACGACCTCGATGCCCTCGGCACACAGGCCATCAACAATCTGCTCGCAGACGGTAGCGCACTCTTCCTTCTTGGGATCAAGCGGAATCACCGCGACCTCGTACGGGGCAACGGAGACCGGCCAGACGATACCGTGCTCGTCGTTGTGCTGCTCCACGACGGCAGCAAGCGAGCGGGACACGCCCACGCCGTAGCAACCCATGATGAGCGGCTTCTCCTTGCCGTCCTCATCCATAAAGGTGGCACCCATGGCCTCGGAGTACTTGGTGCCCAGCTGGAAGACCTGAGAGACCTCGATGCCGCGGGCAGCGGAGAGCGGCTTGCCGCAGTGCGGGCAGGGGTCGCCGGCGACAACGGTGACCAGATCGGCCCACTCATCGACGGTAAAGTCGCGCTCGGGGCAGGCACCGGTAAAGTGATAATCGACCTCGTTGGCACCGCAGGCCCACTGTTTGGACTCGCGCAGGCTCTCGTCGCAGACCAGACGAATGCCATCGGGCAGGTTAACCGGTCCGATAAAGCCCTTGTGCAGACCGTTCGCCTGAAGCTCCTCGTCGGTCATCATGCGATAGCCCTTGCCAAAGACGTGCTCGGCCTTGCAATCGTTGAGCTCGTGATCGCCCGGAACAATGGCCACGACCGGCTTGCCCTCGGCGTCGATGAGTGCCAGCGACTTGCGCGTGCCGTTCTCGGGGAACCCAAAGAACTTAGCAACAGCCTCAATGGTGCCCATGCCCGGAGTCTCAACCTTGGTGAGCGTACCGTCACCAGGACCCTCGGTCACGACGACCTTGGTGCTTGCAGCCTCGTCATCGGCAGCGAAGCCGCAATCGTCGCAGTAGACGAGCGAAGCCTCGCCGGCGTCAGCCAAAGCCATGTACTCGACGGAGGTATCGCCACCGATCTCGCCAGAATCGGCGACGACGGGCAGAGCCTTGATGTAGCAGCGCTCGCAGATATTGGCGTACGCCTGCTTCATCTTGTCGTACTCCTCCTGCAGGCTCTCCTGCGTGGCGGAGAAGCTGTAGGCGTCCTTCATGATGAACTCGCGGCCGCGCATCAGGCCAAAGCGGGGACGGAACTCGTCGCGGAACTTGTCCTGAATGTGATACAGGTTGACGGGCAGCTGCTTATAGGAGCGTAGCTCGTTGCGCACCAGGGCCGTGACGGTCTCCTCGTGCGTGGGGCCCAGGACGAACTCGCGACCATGACGGTCGTCAAAGCGCACAAGCTCCTTGCCATAGGCGTCGATGCGGCCGGACTCGCGCCACAACTCGGCGTCGACCATGATAGGCATCATAAGCTCCTGGGCGCCGGCAGCGTCCATCTCGTCGCGCACGATGTTCTCGATCTTACGGATCGAGCGCCAGGCAAGCGGCAGGTAGGAATACAGGCCGGCGGCCTCCTTGCGGATCATGCCGGCACGGAGCAGCAGGCGGTGACTGGCGAGCTCAGCGTCCGCCGGATCCTCTTTAAGCGTCGGCGCATAGAGCTTAGACATATACATTGCTCGGGTCATTTATTTCTCCTCAATAAGCTTGTCGACCTCTGCCATAAGCGCGTCGACAATTTGGTCCTCAGCTACTTTACCAATGATCTGGCCATGCGAAAAGAGCAAGGCCTGACCACGTCCGCAAGCAACGCCCAGGTCGGCATCAGAAGCCTCGCCGGGGCCATTAACGGCACATCCCATAACGGCAATCGAAAGCGGCGCGGTATAGTTCTTAAGCCGCTCGGTTACTTCCTCGGCAATGGGAATAAGGTTAACCTGGCAGCGGGCGCACGTGGGGCACGAGACAATCTCGGGGCCACGGCGACGCAGGCCCAACGACTGCAGAATACCCCAGGCAACCGGCGGCTCCTCAACCGGATCGGCTGTGAGCGACACACGCATGGTGTCGCCAATGCCTTCGGAAAGCAAGATACCCAAGCCTACAGAGCTCTTGATGGTGCCCTGGAGCTTGGTCCCCGCCTCCGTCACGCCCAGGTGAAGCGGAACGTGGGGAATCTCACGCGACAGGGCTCGATAGGTATCGAGCGTCGTTTGCACGCTATGGGCCTTGGCCGAAAGCACAATGTTCGTAAAGCCGCGGTCCTCAAAGTGCTTGACGAAGCGCTCGCTCGACATCACGAGCTTTTCGGGCTGCGTGAGGTCGTCGCGCTCGGCGATATCCTGCTCAAGCGAACCAGCGTTGACACCGATGCGAATTGCGCAGCCCGCAGCACCCGCGGCATCGATGACAGCATCGACCTTGGCCCAATCGCCGATATTACCGGGATTGATGCGGAGCTTGGCGGCACCGGCCTCCACAGCGCCAATGGCCAGCTTGTGGTTAAAGTGGATATCGGCAACGATTGGCACCGGAGACTCGGCACAGATGGTGCGGAAACCCTCAAGCGCGGCCTCAGTGGGCACGCTCACACGCACGATATCGCAGCCAGCCTGCGCCAACGCGCACACTTGCGCAAGTGTTGCCTTGGCATCAGCGGTATCGGTGCAGGTCATGGATTGGACCACCACCGGCGCACCGCCACCGATCTGCACACCGCCCACATGCACGGGGCGCGTCAAATCGCGAGGCAAAGGATGGGATAAAGACAATCCAAACACTCCCCTACAGAATAAATCGAAGGATGTCGGAACGAAGCATATAGACAAACAGCAGCACAAAGAGCGCGATGCCCACATAGCTCACAATCGTCTGGACCTTGAGCGGAAGCTCGCGGCCCACAATCTTTTGAATGATCTCGATGACCAGCTTGCCGCCATCGAGTGGTGGGATGGGCAGCAGGTTCATAAAGCCAAGCGAGAACGAAATGAGGGCGGCAAACGAAAGGAATGTGGCAGGACCGGCAGCAGCAGCCTGTGAGGACATAACGCTAATACCCACGATCGAAGAAGACTGATCGAGAATCTCCATCGTATGCTGCGGCTGGAGCAGGCGCATCACGCCCTCCGCGGTCTGCACAACATAGGAGAATGACAGACGCGCCGAGGTGATGGGGTCCAAACGGACTACCTGCGTAGAGGCATACACACCTAGGCGCTCGTCCTCTTTGAGCGCAACCGTGGTCGAATGCTGCTTGCCGTCACGCTCGTACTCGATGGCGATATCGTCCTTACCGGCGGCCTTGCCGATGGCATCGTAAACGTTCATCCATGTGGAGCACGATACACCGTCAACCGAAAGGATCGCATCACCAGCCTCGATACCCGCCTTGGCGGCAATAGACCCCTCGTCAACCTGACCGATCACGTTGGTATCGATCGGCACGGTGACGCCCGCAATGGAATAGATGCTCATAAGCAGCAAAAAACCCGTCAGGATATTGACGAGAATGCCCGCGAGCAGCATAAAGGCGCGCTTGAGAAAGCCCTGGCCAAGATAAGTGTGCGAGCGCTCTTGCGCCAAGAAATCAGCCTCGCCGCACGGCAGCTCCCACACATCGCCCTCGGCAGTCGCATGCTCTCGATCGAACCGGCGGCCGTCAAAGGTGGTGTAACCCGCCGCGTCTCGCGGCAGCGTCTGATACTTGGTGGGATAGTAGCTCGGCGAGGGTTTCTCCCCTTCCTCATACCAGGGAGCGATGGAGCCCCAGCCCAGCAACAGAGCACAAGCCTCGAGCACATCCTCCTCGGAAAGCTCGAGCTCGACAGCAAGGTCGGCCACGGTCACGCGACCATGACGGTAGATAGCCGCGAGCACGCGATCGGCGCAGGAGACATCGGTCGGATCCATACCGCAGATGGCAGCGTAGCCACCCAGCAGCAGCGGGGTCACGCCAAACTTGGTTCCAATGCGACGCGACGTGTAATGGATGTCAAAGCGGCACGGCAGGCCCAAAAAGAACTCGGTCACACGGACGCCGCAGGCACGCGCCGCCAAAAAGTGGCCGCCCTCGTGCAAAAACACGAGGACGGAAAGCATCAGCAGGCCCCAAAAGACCGATGAGAGAACGCTCAGAACAGTATCCATAAAACGAAAAAGCAATCCTTATGGGTTAGGAACGGGTTGCGGAGAGTACCTGCGCAGCCTTTTCACGCGCCCACGCATCGATGTCGCGAAGCTGCTCAAACGAATCGACCGCCTGCATATCGTGGGCATCCATGCAGGATTCCACAATGCGATCGATATCGGTAAAGCTGCAGCCATCGTGCAGGAAGGCATCGACGGCGACCTCGTTGGCGGCATTGAGCACGCACGGCATGGTGCCACCCGTCTTGCCGGCACGCTCGGCCAGTGCCAGACAGCGGAAGGTATCCATGTCGGCAGCATCAAACGTGAGCTGCCCCAGCTCGCGGAAATCGATACGAGGCGCCGGGGTATCCCAACGCTCGGGATACGAGAACGCGAACTGGATGGGAATACGCATGTCGGAAGCACCGAGATGCGCCATCACGGAGCCGTCGGCAAACTCGACCATAGAGTGAATCTTGGACTGACGCTGCACGACCACGTTAATGAAATCGAGGTCGCAGTTAAACAGATGCATGGCCTCAATGCGCTCCAGGCCCTTATTCATGAGGGTGGCGGAGTCGATGGTGATCTTAGCACCCATGGCCCACGTGGGATGTGCGAGGGCATCGGCACGCGTCACGCGATTTAGCTCGTCGCGCGTGCGGCCAAAGAACGGACCGCCCGAGCAGGTGAGCCAAATACAATGAGCCTCGCGCGGGTTCTCCCCCAGATAGCACTGGTAGATGGCGGAGTGCTCAGAGTCGACTGGAATAAGCTGGCCCGGTTGCGCCAACGGCATAAGCAAGTCGCCACCGACGACGAGGGACTCCTTGTTGGCAAGGGCAAGACGCTTATTCGAGGTCAAGGCCGCATGGCTCGCCTCGAGACCGGCGGCACCCACAATAGCGACGAGTACGCAGTCGACATCGTCGCGACGCGCGAGCTCGCAAACCGCCTGCGCGCCAACGCCGAGCTTCGTTCCCTCGGGCAACTCCTGCAGCACGGCGTCATCGCCATGAGCGACATCGGCCACGGCAACCGCCGAAACCGAGAACTCGCGGGCAGCGGCAACAAGCTCGGAGGTACTGGAGTTAACGGACAGCGCCGTCACCTGCAGGCGATCGGCATGCTGGCGGCACACATCGAGCGCCTGGGTGCCAATGGAGCCCGTACAACCCAGGATGGCAACACGGAGGCGTCCATCGGCGCCATACGTCGTCTGGAATGACATTACAGCACGCCTCCGATCATCAGCATCAGCTGCGCGGTGATGCAGCCGAAGATAAGCGAATCGCTACGATCGAGCATGCCGCCGTGGCCCGGGATAAGGTTACCGGAATCCTTAACGCCCACACCGCGCTTGATGCGCGACTCGATAAGGTCGCCGATAACGCCCAGAATGGACACCACCACGCCGCACAGCAGCGCATAGGGCAGGCTCAGCTTATAGAAGTGCGTTGCCCACAGGATGAGCCAGATCAACACAGAGCCCAAAATGCCGCCGACAAACCCCTCCCAGCTCTTTTTGGGAGAGATCTTGGGAACCATCTTGTGTTTGCCGATACGGCTACCCACGATGTAGGCAAACGAATCGGAGACCCAAAGGGACGCGCAAACGCCCACTGAAAGCAGGGCGCCGGCAAAACCGGGCACGGCATCGCGCAGCAGCACGATAGCCGACAGCATAAAGCCAGTGTAGATGGGACCCATGAGCGTTACGGCCACATCAGAAATGCGGGTACGCGGCGACCAGACATACCAAATGCCCACAGCGAGCATCAGGGCAAAAAGCAGGGCATTCAACAACATCGAATCGCCCAACGCCGACAGCGGAAAGAGCACGGCGGCAGCGATACCCATGCGCTCGTTAGCCATCTTGCCATCGAGCCTCGTCATACGGAAAAACTCATAGCAGCACAGACCGCTCATGACGGAAACAAAGATGGCCGTGGGCACGATACCCAAAACAAGGCACAGGATAAAGACAACGGCGTAGACGATACCGGCGGCGGCACGGGTAATAAAGCCCGCCAGCCACGAACCGGAACCGCTCTTCGCTGCAGGCGCTCCCGCAGTGGCAGCTTTACGCGCAGGCGTCTTGGGAGCAGATGCCTTGGGACGATCGGACACGATTAAGCCTCCTCGGTCTTGCTCAGTCCACCAAACCTACGGTCACGGCCCTGATAGGCCAAAATGGCGTCGACAAGGCCCCAACGATCAAAGTCGGGCCAATAGGTATCGGTGACGTAGAACTCGGAATAAGCTACCTGCCACAGCAGATAGTTCGAAAGGCGCAGCTCACCAGAGGTGCGAATCACAAGCTCAGGATCGGGAAGACCGGCGGTATAGAGGTGGGAAGCCACCATGTCGTCATCAATTGCGGCAGGATCGATCTTACCGGCGGCAACGTCGAGTGCGATCTGACGGACAGCGCGGGTAATCTCGGCACGCGCGCCGTAGTTGACGGCAAGCGCCAGCGTCATACCGGTGTGATCGGCGCACTCGGCAAGACCGCGTTCAAAAACGTCGCGGGTCTTCTTGGGCAGCGCGGAAATATCACCCAAAAAGACAACGCGCACGTTTTCGCGCTTCAGAAGCGGCAACTCGTCGATGAACGTCTTGGCAAACAGGTGCATCAAGACGTTGACCTCATGCTGCGGGCGGTTCCAGTTTTCGGTAGAAAACGCATAGGCCGAAAGCACGTCGACGCCCAGGCGCACGCAGGCGGTAATGATCTCGCGCAGCGAGACGATACCCGCCTTGTGGCCCTCAGTGCGTGCAAGACCGCGCGACGTGGCCCAACGACCGTTGCCGTCCATGATGCACGAGATATGGTGCGGAATGTTATTGAGGTCAAGGTCGGAAAAACCGACGCCCGCAGGGGCGTCGGCAAAGTACTCGACCAGTTTATGCTCGTCGTATTGCACCTTAGATCTCCATGACCTCGGCTTCTTTTTCCTTCAGAAGCTCCTCGACCTTGGCGACATACTCATCGGTGTGCTTCTGGACCTTGGCCTGCTCGCGACGGACATCGTCCTCGGTGAGCTCCTCATCGCGCTCGAGCTTGTTGTTGAAGTCGCGACGGATGTTACGGATAGACACCTTGGCCTGCTCGGCGTACTCGCGGCACTCCTTGACGAGCTCGCGACGGCGCTCCTCGGTGGGAGCCGGGAACGGAAGACGAACGACGGTGCCATCGGAGTTGGGGGTAATACCCAGATCGGAAGCGCCGATGGCCTTGACGATAGCATTGATGAGTGCCTTGTCCCACGGCTCGATGAGCAGCATGTGGGCCTCGGGGGTCTTGACGGCGGCAACCTGCGTGACCGGCGTGGGAACACCGTAATAATCGACGGTGATGTCGGACAGAATGTTGGCATTGGCGCGGCCGGTACGGACCTTGGAGAAGTTATGCTTGAGGGACTCGAGCGACTTGTCCATATGGGCGGTGATGTTCTCTGCCATGCTTAATCCTCCTGATAGACGAGCGTGCCGACGGGCTCACCCGCGAGCGCGCGCTTGACGGTGTCCTCGCCATCGATGTTGAGGACCAAAATCGGCATACGGTTATCCTGGCACAGTGCCGTAGCCGTGGAATCCATAACCTGCAGACCGCGGACGAGAACCTCGTGATAGGTAATCTTGTCAAAACGGACGGCATCGGCGCACTTGACGGGATCCTTGTCGTAGATGCCGTCAACCTTGGTGGCTTTAATCAGAATCTCGGCGCCGATCTCGCACGCACGAAGAGCCGCGGCGGTGTCGGTCGTAAAGTACGGATTGCCCGAACCGGCGGCAAAAATAACAACGTTGCCCTTGGAAAGGTGGTTGATGGCGCGACGGCGAATATAGGGCTCGCAGATCTCGTTCATCTGGATAGCGCTCATAACGCGGCAGGGAACATCGTTGTGCTCGAAGGCATCCTGCAGGGCGAGCGCGTTCATAACGGTTGCCAGCATGCCCATGTAGTCGGCCTGAGCACGCTCCATGCCACCGGCAGCGCCGGCCATGCCGCGGAAAATATTACCGCCGCCGACAACGACGCCGACCTCATGGCCAACGGCGAGCAGCTCCTTGACCTGCTTGGCAAGATGGTCGGTAACCTTGGGGTCGATGCCATATTGGCCGTCGCCCATGAGTGCTTCGCCGGAAAGCTTAAGAAGCACGCGTTTATATCGGATGTCGGACAAAGCGATCCTCCTTTAATTAGACTCTCAATATGATATCAAAGGCTCTCATAAGAGCCATGAAAAAGCAGGCTGTGAGTAAAACCCACAGCCTGCTCATTACCAGCTACAAGAGCTTATTTACTCGCCACGGACCAGACGGTCAAAGGCAACGACGGTAATGGTGTCGCCGAGCTCCTTGGAGACCTGCTCAGCGTACTTCTTGATGGTGAGGGAGCTGTCCTTGATGAACTCCTGCTCGGTGAGCACGGACTGCTTGTAGAACTTCTCCAGACGGCCGACAGCCATCTTCTCCTGAATAGCCTCGGGCTTGCCGGACTCAGCAGCCTGGGCCATGTAGATCTGCTTCTCGTGCTCGACGGTCTCGGCCGGAACCTGATCGCGGGTAGCGCAGATCGGGGCGACGGCGGCAACCTGAAGGGCAACGTCGTGAGCGAAGGTCTTGAAGGACTCAGCCTGAGCGGTCTCGGCCTTCTCGAAGGCGAACTCGACGAGGACGCCGATCTTACCACCCATGTGGATGTAAGAAGCGAGCGCGCCGTTCTCGGCCTTGCGGGCAGCGAAGCGGGAGATCTTCATGTTCTCGCCCATGATGTGAATCATCTCGGTGAGCTCGGAGGAAACGGTCTCCTCGCCCATCGGCTTCTCGAGCAGAGCGTCGACGTCAGCAGGCTCGGTGGTAGCGACAACCTCAGCGACCTTGGAAGCAAAGCCAGTGAACTTGGCGTTGGAGCCAACGAAGTCGGTCTCGCAGGAGAGCTCGAGCAGAGCGCCGGTCTTGCCATCCTCGGAGACGAACGCGGCGACAGCGCCCTCGTTGGTCTCACGGCCAGCCTTCTTGGCAGCCTTGGCAAGGCCGTTCTTACGCAGAACGTCGACAGCGGCGTCCATGTCGCCGTCAGCCTCGACGAGAGCCTTCTTGCACTCCATCATCGGGGAGTCGGTCATCTCGCGGAGCTGCTTGACCATAGCGGCGGTAATCTGGGCCATTGTGGTTCCTTTCAAAGAGATGAAAAAGAATTAACTAAGACTGATTTACTCGGCCTTGGGCTCAGCGGCCATCTCGGCCTCGGAGACCTGCTCCTTACCAGAGCCAGCGAGGCAGGCGTCAGCCATGAGCTCGCACATAAGGGTGACAGCGGAGATAGCGTCATCGTTGCAGGGGATGCCGTACTCGACCTCGTCGGGATCGGAGTTGGTGTCGATCAGGGCGACGACGGGGATGTTCAGGCGCTGAGCCTCCTTGATGGCGTTCTCCTCGCGCTTGGTGTCGATGACGAAGAGAGCCTGGGGCAGACCCTTCATGTCGCGGGCGCCACCGAGGTTGGTCTGGAGCTTGGTGAGCTCCTTGCCGAGAACAGCCTGCTCCTTCTTAGGCAGAACAGCCATGCGGCCGTCCTCGACCATGGCCTCGAGCTCCTCCATGCGGTTGATGCGGGAGCGGATGGTGACGAAGTTGGTCAGCATACCGCCGAGCCAACGCTGGTTGATGTAAGGCATGTTGGCGCGCTCAGCAGCGTTCTTGACGGCCTCCTGAGCCTGCTTCTTGGTGCCGACGAACAGCACGTTGCCACCCTTGGCGACGTTCTTGACGAAGGTGTAGGCCTGGTCGGCGTCGAGGATGGTCTGCTTGAGGTCGAGGATGTAGATGCCGTTGCGCTCACCGAAGATGAACGGCTTCATCTTGGGGTTCCAGCGACGGGTCTGGTGACCGAAGTGGCAGCCGGCCTCGAGCAGGGTGCGGATATTAATCTTGGTAGCCATGTTAAACCTCCTGTGGTTTGCCTCCGCGCGGGGTCATCCTCCAAAACCAACCCGGACATGTGCTACCAAAGCCCGGGCACCACGGTATGAAGTAGCCGCGCGTGCGTGATAAAAACATGTTGCCGTGAAGCAACCCGATGAATGATAGCAGGAATGCCTCTTCCTGCCAACCCGCAATCAAAACCACACACCTGAGTGCGGCGCGGGACGTCCCAGCCACTATTCGCCGCGGGGATGGGCTTGAGCCACGGCACGTTTAAGCCGATCGGGTGTGAGATGCGTGTAGATCTGCGTCGTGGACAGGCTCGCATGACCTAGCAGCTCTTGAACCGAGCGCAGGTCCGCACCGCCCTCGAGCAAGTCGGTCGCAAAGGTATGGCGCATCGCATGCGGGGCGATGTCAGCCGGAATGCCGGCGAGCGTCGCCAGCGTATGGAACCGCCGCCGGAGCATCGCGGAGCTCATGCGATTGCCGCGCGCCGATATAAGCAGCGGATGCGGCCCGGTAGCGAGGTCGCGGCGCTTTGCCCGAGCGAGCAACTCCGGCCTCCCCTCTTCAATATAGAGACGCGTCACATCGAGCGCACGACGATACAGAGGGACGATACGCTCCTTGCTCCCCTTGCCCCAAAGTCGCAGCGTTCGCTCGGACCAACCAATAGACTCCACGTTGAGCGCCGCGAGCTCCGAGATTCGCGCGCCGGAGGCATAGAGCAACTCAAGCATCGCCGCATCGCGCAGTCCCGCGGGCGTCGAGGTATCAGGCGTCTTGAGCAGCGCCTCAACCTGCTGGGTCGTAAGGACGCCCGGCAGGTCACGCGGCAGCTTGGGCGATGCGATCGCCGAGACCGCATCGCCCTCGACAATCCCCTCGGCAGCCATCCAGCGATAGAGAGATCGGATAGCCGACAGGTGCGCCGCAAGCGTTCGGGGAGCCACCTGCTCACGCGAAAGCTCAGCAAGATAGCGACGAATGGTGCGCACGTCGGCAGCGAAAGCATCAATATCCTCGCGCTCGCACCAAGCAGCAAAGCGCTCCAGCCTCGAGCCATAGGCCGTCACCGTGTTGGGAGAAAGCCCCTCAACGCGTGCGATATAGGCGATAAAAGAGTCGACGGTGTCGTACAGGTCAAAGGCTATGACCGGTCGCCTCCAAACAAGTCGGAACGCGTGGCCAAGTAGGCATCGAGGGCCTCGAGCGCACGGTCCGCATAGGCCTGGTAGCGGTCGCGCTTGCTGCGGCGCTTACCATCCTCGAGTGGCGGCACCAGGCCAAAGTTGACATGCATGGGCTGATAGCCCACGGTGGCAGGATCGGTCGCATAGCCCACGAGCGCACCCAGGGCGCCCACACGCGGCAACTCGACGCCCGCGGCACCGATAGCCTCGGCATAGGTGTTGAGCGCCGCGAGCAGACCGGTCGCCACGGCTTCCATGTACCCCTCGGTGCCGGTGATCTGACCGGCCAGGCGCACACCGGTACCGGGCACGGCAAAGGTGCCATCGAGCACATGCGGGGCGTCGACAAAGGTATTGCGGTGCATGACACCGTAGCGGAAGAACTCAGCGTTCTCCAGGCCCGGCACCATATGGAAGACGCGCTTCTGCTCGCCAAAGGTCAAGTTGGTCTGGAAGCCCACCAGGTTATAGGCGGTCTTCTCCTTGTTCTCGGCACGCAGCTGAATCGCCGCCCAGGGGCGACGTCCGGTACGCGGGTCGGTGAGGCCGACGGGCTTCATGGCGCCAAAGCGAATGGCGTCCTTGCCGGTGCGCGCAACTTCCTCGGCAGGCTGGCAAGCCTGGAACAGATCGCCGCCCTCAAAGTCTTTGAGCACCACGCGGTCGGCCGTGGTAAGCGCCTCGATAAAGGCCTCGTACTCCTCCTTATTGAGCGGAGCGTTGAGATAGTCGCCGCCCCCCTGCTCCTCGTAGCGCGACTGCGAGAACAGCACGTCCATATCGAGCGTGGAGGCATCGACGATCGGCGCCGCCGCATCAAAGAATGCCAGGGCATCGCCACCGACGAGCTTCATAACCTCTTCACTCAGCGCCGGTGAACACAGCGGGCCCGCGGCAATGACCACGTGACCCTCGGGAATCTGCGTGACCTCGCCGTGCACGACCTCGATATTGGGACGAGCGGCAACCTCGGCCTCGACAAGCTCGGAAAACTTGACGCGGTCGACCGCCAAGGCGCCACCGGCGGGAACAGCCGCGCGATGGGCGCAATCGAGCAGGACTGAACCCATGCGCTCAAGCTCGGCCTTCAGCAAACCAGCCGCGGAATCCGGACGGGTCGACTTAAACGAATTGGAGCAGACGAGCTCTGCCAGGTGATCGGTATGGTGGGCCGGGGAGCTCACCTGGGGGCGCATCTCGCACAGCTTTACGGCAAACCCGCGATCTGCCAGCTGGATCGCGCACTCCGAACCCGCCAGACCGCCACCGATAACTGTCACCTGATCGAACTGCATCTGCAAACACCTTTCTAATTGACACGTTTTCCATTGTGACCGAAGGGTGTCTGGGCGTGAAGGGCAAACTTGGAGGGCGCATACCTTCCATCCATCATGCGCTCGATAAGGCCCTCGAGTTCAAGCGAACCCAAGAGTTTGAGTACGCCGACTGCATCGAGCGACACGAGTGCCGCGATGTCGTCGACCTTGAGCGGAGAAGCGATGAGCGCATGCATAACGGTCTGCTGTGTTGGATCCAGGTCGGCAATGCCGGGAGCATCGGGGCGCGAGTAGCGCAGGGTGCCGTATATGCGAGAGATAGCCATCTCGATGGACTCCTCGTCGACAATGCAGCAGGCACCGTTCGCAATGAGATAATTCGTGCCACGCGACTCGGGCGATAGGATCGACCCCGGCACGGCAAGAAGTTCGCGCCCCAAATCCATAGCAGCCTCGGCTGTAGAAAACGTCCCGGAAGGCATACCCGCCTCGGATACAAAGAGGGCTTGCGACAGGGCAGATCGGAAGAGCACACGTCTGAACTCCA
>UQHW01000045.1 GCA_900540935.1 uncultured Collinsella sp.
AACGTCCTCGGACATGCAAAGGGCTCCGCTGCGCGCTTCGCGCGGCGGAGCCCTTTGCATGTCCGAGGACGTTTTGGAAAGTAACCCAAAGCGGCCCGGCGGGGGTCCTGTGTAGTCACCCTTTAGGCGGAACTCTCCTAATTAGTTGGATGAGTCGTTTACTTACTTGTGCTGTTACCGTCTTCCCGCTGTTGTTGGGGTATGCTTTGTTCGTATGTAAACGTATGACATGTTGATGGGGGAGGGTGCTATGGCTCGCGAGAGTGCTCGTTCTAAAGATACGGCTAAGCCTGGCATCAAGGAAGTTGCAGCGGTGGCGGGGGTTTCGCCTACTACGGTATCTCGCGTGCTTAATAATCGCGGCTATATTAGCCAAGAGACCCGCGATAAGGTCCATGCCGCGATGGAGCGCATCAACTATACGCCCAACGATATCGCCCGTGCCATGCTCAACGGTCGCCTGAATCTTATCGGTATGATCGTTCCCTTTGTGAGCAGCCCGTTCCATGCTCAGGTTGTGCAGGCGGTCGAGCGCACGTTAGCGGAAAACGGCTTTAAGATGTTGCTGTGCAACAGTGCCAATCGACCCGATCTTGAGCGTTCCTATATTGACATGCTCCGCCGCAATATGGTCGACGGCGTCATCGTCAACTCCCTCAATATCGGTGCCGAGGCATATGCCGAGATGGGCTTGAGCCTGGTTGGCATCGACTGCGATCTTGGCGAGGGCTCTGTCCAGATTGCAAGTGACAGCTATGGCATTGGCGAGCTCGCCACGCGCCGTCTGATTGATGACGGCTGCAGGCGTATCCTGTGCCTGCGCAGCAATAGCCGCATGCGCATGCCTGCCAATAAGCGTACCGATGCCTACCTCGATGTTGTTGAGCAGGCCGGTTTGTCCGCGCTTGTCCGTGAGGTTGAGTTCGTTAAGCCCGACGACGAAAAGGGCGCGGTCGTTGCGAAGATCCTCGATGAGAACCCCGATATTGACGGCATCTTTGCGGGAGACGATACGATGGCGGCCATCTGTCTCAACGTGATGAAGCAGCGCGGCTTGAGCGCTCCAGACGATATTAAGGTCGTGGGCGCGGATGGTGCCCGCCGAACTATGACGTTTATGCCTGACTTAACAACCGTACGTCAAGATATCGATCGCATCGGAGAGCTCGCGGCGCAATCCATCATCGCTCTTATTAACGGCGATAATCCCGAATCGAATATCAAGCTTCCCGTTGAACTTATTGAGGGCAAAACCGCGTAGTTCATCCCGTGCCAAAAGAATTCCTCAAACGCCTCTGATGACCGTTCACCGGCATATGTCAACCGTTTGCCGACGACTGGAACTGCGAAAAGACGTATTGGTGTGAAAACGTTTGACATATGAAAACGATTGACATATCTTGCCATTGTACCGAGTTAGTATGTCGTGGAAAGGAAGTCTCGGATGCACAAGGTGTATTACCAGCCTGAGGGAATTTGGGTAGGCGACATCATGCCGTACGGCGAGGACGGCACGTTCTATCTCTATCATCAGCGTGACACGCGTAACCCCGAACCTTTCGGAGAGCCGTTTGGCTGGGCACTCGCTACGACCAAGGATTTCGTCAACTACAAGGACTTTGGCGAGAGCCTTGAGCGCGGCGGCGACGAGGAAGTCGACCAGTACATTTATGCCGGCACGGTGTTTAAGGTGGGCGACAAGTACCATGCGCTCTACACTGGTTGCAATCGCGATAAGGTCCGCGCACGTTTGATGAAGCAGGTTCTTCTTCACGCAACGAGCGACGACGCCGTCAAGTGGGAGAAGAACATCGCCGAGACGCTGCTTCCGCCCCAGGAGGGTTACGATGACCGCAACTGGCGCGATCCCTTTGTGCTTTGGGATGAGGAGAACGAGGAGTACATGCTCATCCTCGGCACGCGTGTGGGCGAGGACAAGCGTCTGATGACCGGCCGCCTGGTCAAGTTCACCTCCAAGGATCTGACCAACTGGGAGTTCCAGGGCGACTGGTGGAACCCGGGCCTGTACACCATGTTTGAGATGCCTGATCTCTTTAAGATGGGCGACTGGTGGTACCTCGTCTTTTCCGAGTACAGCGACGGCAACAAGACCCGTTACCGCATGTCCAAGTCCATCAACGGTCCTTGGATTACCCCCGCTGACGACTCCTTCGACGGCCGCGCGTACTACGCCGCTCGCACCGCATTCGATGGCGAGCGTCGCGTTCTCTTTGGTTGGGTTCCTACGCGTGACGAGGGCGGCGACCCCAGCTCTTACCTATGGGGTGGCACCTTTATGCCCCTCGAGATCGTTCAGCGTGCCGACGGAACGCTCGGCACCAAGCTCCCCGACAGCATGCTTGGCGCCTTTGGCGAGGGCAAGGCTGTCGAGACCTTTGAGCTTTCCTGCGAGTCGGGCAAGGTCGAGCAGGTGCTCGCCGCGGATGCCGGCTCCACCTACTTGCTCGATGCCGACATTGAGCTCGGCGGTAACGCTGCCGGCTTCTCGGTCAAGTTCGCTGAGGACGCCGAGACCGGTCTTGCCTATGAGTTCCGCGCCAACCTGCGCGAGGGCAAGCTCGAGTTCACGCCGGCTCCCCAGTACCCGTGGTTCCAGGTCAACAACATGGGCCTCGAGCGTCCGTTGTTCTTTAAGGGCGAGGGCACTCACCATGTGCGTCTGGTCGTCGACGACGACATCGCGACCATCTTTGTCGATGATGTTGCGCTCAACGCTCGCTTCTGCAACAAGCAGGGCCAGGGTATGGCGCTTACCGTCACCGACGGTGCGCTCAAGTGCGCAAACGCAACGATCGCGTCTCTGTAGCGGCAACGAACCGTTTTATGATTTAGAAAAGGAATGGAGAGGAACATGGACTACAAGGCAGTGTCCCAGCAAGTCGTCGACAACGTCGGCGGACTGGAGAACATCGAGGGCGCCACGCATTGCGTGACCCGTCTGCGTCTGGTGCTCAAGGATACGAGCAAATACAACAAGGCCGAGCTCGAGAACATCGATGGCGTCAAGGGCGTGCTGTACAACAGCGGCCAGCTCATGATCATCTTCGGTACCGGTACCGTCAACAAGGTTTACGATGAGTTTATGGCTCTGACGGGCGTTAAGGAGATCAGTGCTTCCGAGGTCAAGGGCGCCGAGGCGGACAAGAAGGGCAAGTTCTTCTCGGTCCTCAAGGTATTCTCGGACATCTTTATCCCCATCATTCCCGCCTTCGTCGGCGCTGCAATCATCATCGGCCTTAAGTCGTTGATCGTTGCCAACGGCCTCTTTGGCATGGAGGGCAGCCTCGCCGATCACAGCGAGTTCCTCAAGAACCTCGCAAGCTTCTTTGCCATTATCGCCACCACGTTCGACTACCTGCCTGTCCTGGTTATGTACAGCGCAGTCAAGCGTTTTGGCGGTAACCCGATCCTGGGCATCCTCGTCGGTATCGTCATGGTTCACCCGAGCCTTATGAACCGCAACACGTTCGTTATGGACCCGACGGGTGCTGAGTACTGGAACTTTGGTCCGCTCTCCATTCCCATGGTTGCTTTCCAGGGCGGCGTGTTCCCTGCAATTCTGACCGCCTGGTTTATGGCCAAGGTCGAAAAGATTGCCCAGAAGTACATCCCCGAGGTCGTTTCGTTCGTCTTTGTCCCGACCGTTACCCTGATTCTTGCTAACGTCGCCCTGTTCACCGTGTTCGGCCCGCTCGGTAACCTGATCGGTGACGTCCTCGCCGGCGTAATCGATATCCTGTACAACAGGATGGGCGTCTTTGGTGCCTTTGTCTTCGCCGCGTTCCTGCAGCCGCTCGTCGTTACCGGTACGCATCAGTTCATCCAGGGTATCGAAGCAAACCTTGTTGCCACGACTGGCTTCAACTACATCCAGGCCATCTGGTCGGTTTCCATCATCGCCCAGGGCGGCGGCGCCATCGGTATGTACCTCATTCACAAGAAGCACTCCAAAGAGCGCAACATCTGCATGTCGTCCTTTATCCCGACGCTGGTCGGAATCTCCGAGCCCGCTATCTTTGCTGCAAACATGCGCTATTCGATCATTCCGTTCATCTGCGCATGCATCGGTGCAGGCTGCGGCGGTGCCTTCGTCAAGCTCTTTGAGGTGCGCGCTATCGGTCAGGGTCTGACCGGCGTGCTTGGCCTGCTCATCGTCACGCCCGAGACCCTCGTGTGGTATGTGGCTGGCAATCTCATCGCCTTTATCGTGCCGATCGTCTTGATCTTTGCCTACAACAAGGCAAAGGGCGTGCCGACCACCGATGAAGAGGGCGCTGGCGCTGGCTTCGACGTTAGCTTCTAGTTGAGCCGTTCAGTGTAATCTGAGGATAAGTCCATTTGAGGAAGGGCGTTCGACTCGTGTGAGTCGAGCGTCCTTCCCCATAGACGAGAAAGTCAACGGCGATGTTTAATCAAAAAAATAAGGTGACACGCGCGGACTATGAGCAGTGGCGTGCCGGACAGGATGAGACGGCGGGTCGCATCGCGTCCGACCCCGATAGGCTCCTGTTCCATGTGGAGCCTGAGCTTGGCTGGCTCAACGACCCCAACGGTTTGGTTCAGATTGGTGATACGTATCACATCTATCATCAATACGATCCGTTCGATGCTGCGCATGGCGGTCCAGTGCTTTGGAACCATCTGACGACAAAGGATTTTGTGACGTACGAGAATCACGGCCCCGCACTGTTCCCCGATTCCGATTTGGATTCGAACGGAGCGTATTCTGGTTCTGCCTTTGTACGCGATGGCAAGATTCACTACTTCTATACCGGCAACGTCAAGCATTTTGACCGCGATGATTACGACTACGTGTTGACGGGCCGTGAGCAAAACCAGATTCATATGGTTGCCGAGAATCCCGACGAATTGGGCGAGAAGTGCATAGCTGTTGGACCGGTCAATTACCCCGACGATATCGGTACGCACGTGCGCGACCCCAAGATCCTTGAGCACGATGGTATCTACTACATGGTTCTGGGCGCTCGTACGAAAGACGACCGTGGCTGCGTGCTTGTCTATACCTCGCGCAATCTTGAGGACTGGAGCTATGCGACGCGCATTGAGTTGGGCGAGAAGTTTGGCTTTATGTGGGAGTGCCCCGATCTGTTTGAGCTCGATGGCGAGCTTATTCTCGTTTGCTGTCCGCAGGGTGTGCCTGCCGATGGTTGGCGTTACCGCAATCCGCATCAGTGCGTGTGGTTCCCCATCGAGGCCGATTGGGAGGCGCCGAGCTTTAAAATCGTCGGGCAGGGCATGCCCCCGATGGTCGATGCCGGTTTTGATTTCTATGCTCCGCAGTCCTTTGAGGATGCTGCAGGCCGGCGTTTGATGATCGGATGGTCGGGTTGCCCCGATGCGACGGCAGAAAACCCGACGGTGGCGCGCGGGTGGCAGTGCGCGTTGACGGTGCCGCGAGAGCTGAGCATGCGCGATGGTAAGCTCTGCCAGCAGCCGGCGCACGAGATTGAGAGGATGCGCGGCGACTGCGTTCGCGCGACAGGCGGTGAAACCGTTGAGGAGCCGGGACGCCTGTTTGATCTTGTGGTTTCCTGTGAGGGCGCCAAGATGGTCGAGCTCGAAATCCGCAAGGGTGTCTTTGTACGTTATGCGGACGGGATGCTTACCCTCGACATGGGTGACGAAGGCTATGGGCGCGACCAAAGGTCGATCGAGCTCAGCGAGCTTCGCGACCTGCGCGTGCTTTCGGACACTACGATGGTCGAGATTTTTGCCAACAGCGGCGAGGCGGCACTTACGAGCCGTACCTATTCGCCGGCGGTTTCGGCGATGGGGTTGCATGCCGAGGGTGCGGCGTCGATGGATTTCTACCGCCTCGCGCATTAACCGTGCGTGGAGCACGATTGGACTTGCTGGGCGGAATGTGTCGCAGTTGCCGCAGCGAACTACCGTTTATCGCGTATAGCTACCGTTTGCGGGATAAGTAACACTCATTTATAAACCGTGTAAAATCTCAGGTAAGCACGGAGTTTTCCAGGGAGACGCTGTCCTTTGTTGTGTGCAAGGGGCGGCGTCTCTTTGGCGCTTAGATGCTGTTGCACAACTGTGCGGTGGCCTGTGCTGGGTATTGGAAAGTCGACGTTGAGATGGGTCGTGATAAGAATGGGCAAGTACGTAATCGTGGTTGAATCTGGGTCGGATGTGACGCCGGAGCTCTGCGAGCGCTACGGCATCGTGCGCGTGCCCATGCATGTCACGATTGGTGACGAGACCGTCGAGGACGGCTCCATCGATCCGCTCGAGATTTACTCGCGCTGCAACGAGTTTGGCGTGATGCCCAAGACCAGTGGCTGTGCGCCTGCGGATTTTGCTCACGTGTACGACCGCATTCACGCTGAGCAGCCCGGTGCGACCATTCTGCATCTTGCGTACTCCGAAGTCACGACTTGCTCGCATCAGTCCTCCAAGATTGCGGCTAAGGGCCGCGACTACGTATTCTCCATGGATACGCGTTTTGTCTCGGTGGGCCAGTCGCTCGTTGCCGTCGAGACCGCCAAATACATCGAGGCTCACCCCGATGCCACCGTCGACGAGATCTTTGCATTTACGAACTCCGTCATGGACCGCGTGCTGCTGGGCTTTGTTCCTACCGACCTGGCCTTTCTTAAGGCGGGCGGTCGTCTGTCCAACGTCGCGTTCCTTGGCGCCCACCTGCTTAAGATTAAGCCCTGCATTGAGGTAACGGGCGGCAAGTTCGTGGCGACCAAGAAGTTCCGCGGCTCTATGCTCAAATGCGCCCGTGCCTTTATTGACCACATGGTTGCGAAGGGCGAGATTGACTACTCGCACATTGGCCTGGCGTATTCGGTAGGCCTTTCCGAGGAGCTGCGCGACGACATGGAAGTCTATGCGCACGACCTGGGCTTTAAAGACGTTACCTGGACTCAGGTCGGCGGTGTCATCTCGAGCCATTGCGGCCCGACCGCCTTTGGCGCGGTGCTCACGCTTAAGGCGTAAAGGCTGTAGGCGAGCATTCTTCGGCTTCACATCTCGACATGGGCTCCCGTCACGGTAATGGGGGATAGATTAAAACGTGCCATTCTAGCCCGAGACGTTTAAACGCAAACGTATGGGCTAGAATGGCTCTGGCATTTATGTAGCTAAAACCAATGAGAGGCAAGGTAGCGGGAATGGCTGAGATGACGCTCGAGGGTGTGGACGCTCGTCCCGAGGACTCTGCGTTTGCCCTGGGCCGCGTACATTCGATTGAGACGATGGGAACGGTCGATGGACCTGGCATCCGCTTTGTGGTGTTTGTTCAGGGCTGCCCCATGCGCTGTGCGTATTGCCACAACCCCGATACCTGGTCGGTTAACGGCGGTACCATGGTGACCGTCGAGCACCTGATGGACGAGTTCCAGAGCAACCATGAGTTTTACCGCAGCGGTGGTATTACGGTATCCGGCGGCGAGCCGCTCCTGCAGCCCGCGTTTTTAGCCGACCTGTTCCGCGCCATGCACAATAACCCCGATGGTCGCGTGCATACCTGCTTGGATAGCTGCGGCTATGCGTTCGATCCCGCGCATCCCGAGAAGTTCGATGCCGTACTCAACGAGACCGACATGGTGCTGCTTGACATTAAACACGCCGATCCCGTCGAGCATAAAAAGCTGACCGGTTGCGATCCCGCACGCATTCTGGCGTTTGGTGATGAGCTCGCGCGTCGCAAGATTAAGGTTGTTATTCGCCATGTGGTGGTGCCCGGCATTACCGATACGGTTGAGGAGTGCGAGGCACTCGGTCGTCTGATTGCCCCGTGGCATAACGTGGTGGGCCTGGAGATGCTGCCGTATCACACGATGGGCGTCGTCAAGTATGAGCAGCTGGGGATTCCCTATAAGCTCGAGGGCGTTCCCCAGATGGATACCGCGCGCATGCCCGAGCTACGCAACGCCGTCATGATGGGCATGAAAAAGCGCCGCGCGGAACTCAAAAACGCTATCGGCTAGCGAGCCATTTTCGCCCCCAAGGGCACTCATTTGGGACAGACTTAAATGAGTGCCCCCGGGCACCAAGTTGATTGCCAAAGAGCTCCGTCAAGTTGCGGTGGAATAGTTCTTGTTTTTTGGCTTATGCCGCCCAAACAGGAACTATTCCACCGCAACTGCGTTTTGGGCGGAGATGCGCAACAGAATCGGTGTATTTGCATAGAAACGCTTGTGGTTTCTTTAAAGACGCCTTAAACGCCGCTGAATATCTTTGGAAAGAAATGCCTGCTCGGTATTATGCTGCTCGTATATAAAACGGTAGCAATCAGGAGACCACGTGCGAAATAACGCATCGCGGGACGAGTATGTGCCGCAGCATAGCAGCAGATATGAGACGAAGGGCACGTCTTCGCGTGGCCTCGCTGACGCTCGCATCCGCGTGACGAAGATTGCTGCCATTGGGATGCTAACGTTGGCGGTTATTATCCTCGGAATTACCGCCAAAACCTACGCGTCGGAGCGAATGGCACACTCAGATGCGTCAACGGTGCAGACGCAAAACAAAAAGGTCTCTGAATCTAAAGCCACCGCAAGTCAAACCCTGTCGACAGCGAGCCTCAAGACGAGGCTTTCGAAGGCGGACTTTAACGATATTCCCTCAGGCGATACCGTGCAGACCTTCTCACTGGTTGATGACCAGATCCCCGCCCTGGAGGATGAGAGCCTCGCCGCGCTCCAAGATGCCCTTGATCAGGCCAAGGAATTGGGCGATGTGGGCGTGGTGTTCTACGACCTGTCAAGTGGCAAGGGCGTGACGTATAACGCCGATGTCGAGGTTTACGGTGCGAGTAGTTATAAGGCGCTCTATGTGCTCTACGTCTGTGAATCCCTGGTCGAGACAGGGCAAGTATCGCTCGATGATACTCTGGGCACCTATGGCGGCTACAGTATGGGCTGGCTGACGGTTCGCGAACTCATCGAGGCCTCGGTCGTTAATTCGGACAACGATTCGTTTATTGCGTTACGCGCGGCGTTTGACCGTGTCGGTTACGAGGATTGGATTGTCGGTCTTGGCATCGATTACGATACCGCACTCGATCCGATGAGTGATTTTCCCACTTATTGCCCGCGCACCTCGGCCAAGTTGTGGTGCGAGATGAGCGAGTATCTGAGCCATGATACCGAGACGTCACAATGGCTGTCGGGCCTTCTGGCCTCTACGGCCCGATCGTTTATTCGTGACGGCATTGCGGACGACCAAGCCTTGGTGCGCAACAAGGCAGGCTGGATTAGCGAGGATGGTTGCTATTCGACATGCGATGCGGGCCTTATCGACATCGATGGCCGTACCTATGTCATGAGCATCATGACATCGATGCCGTGGAGCGACCGCTCGAGCGAGGTTACGGCTGCGATTGCAAAGGCCCTGTTTGATACGCGAGCTGCGCTGGCCTAGCGTGTTCGTTTGACGAGGTCAAACAAAATGCTGGTACCATACCGTGGTTGAGAATTTCGTATAGGTTTGGGGAATGGCATGGCTACCATCGCGATTATCGGTGCACTCGAAAAAGAGATCATGCAGATTAAGGAAGAGTTGAGCGACGTTTGCGAGGCACAGGAGGCAGGCTTGACCGTTGTGAGCGGTGAGTTCGACGGTCTGACGCTTGTCGCCACAACGGCGGGCATGGGCACGGTGAATGCCGCTGCCGCAACACAGCACCTCATTAGCAAGTATGCTCCGCAGGCAGTTGTGCTTTCGGGTATCGCGGGCGGTTTGAACCCCAAGCTCCATATCGACGACGTGGTCATCGGCAAACGCCTGCGCTATCTGGATACCGATACCGCGCTTATCGCCGAGTCTGCACCGGGGCTCGAGGAGTTTGGCTCGGCGCCTGCGCTGGTCGATATTGCTGCCGATGTGCTTGCTGAGCATGGGTTTGTTGATGCTTCGACAAATGCAGCCGCTTCGAACAAGGGCGCCAAGCAGTTCCTGGTCGGTACGATTGCCACGGGTAACCGCTTTGTGACGGGTACCGCCATGCGCAACGACGCTATCGAGGCGACGCATGCCGATTGTGTCGGCATGGAGGGCGCGGCAATTGCCCATGTCGCAACTAAAAATGGTGTCGATTGCCTGGTGCTGCGCGCTATCAGCGATAATTGTGACGAGGCGTACGATGCGATTTGCGACCGCGAGTTCGACCTGTTCGAGTATGCCCGTACCGCGAGTGGCATTACGCTCGATATCGTTCGCCGTATCGCTGCTATCTATTAGCGCGCTCTTTTGTAAGAACCTACGACCAAGGAGTGTCCATGGCCGATTCCATTAACTACCAGCTTGCCAAGTTTGTCGCCAGCTATGGCAAGGTCTCGCAGATCCCCGAGTCCACCTGTCCCGAGGTGAGCTTCGTCGGCCGCTCCAACGTGGGCAAGTCGTCGATCATGAACAAGCTTTTTGGCCGCAAGAACCTCGTCAAGGTTTCGAGCACGCCGGGCAAGACGAGCAACATCAACTTCTTCGAGGCCGACGACGTGCACTTCGTCGACCTGCCGGGTTATGGTTTCGCCCGTCGTTCCAAGGCCGAGCGTGACCGCTGGGCAGAACTTATCGGCGACTTCTTCGACTCGGAGCGCAGCTTTAACCTGGTCGTGTCGCTGGTGGATATTCGTCACGACCCGAGCAAGCTCGACCATGACATGATCGACTACCTGCAGGGCAACGAGTTCAACTTTATCGTCTGCCTCACCAAGGCCGACAAGTTCAGCCGCACCCAGCAGGCCCGCCAGGCAGCAGCCATCAAAAAGCAGCTCAACGTCCCGGCCGAGAACGTAATCATCACAAGCTCCCAAACCGGCACCGGCATCGACGAACTCAAAAAGCGCATCGCCGAGGCCTGTCTCTAGTAGGGGCTCTTGGCAGGCAATAGTTTGCATCTATCTATATCACCCCAGTGATAGTTGTTGGTACACTATCACTGGGGTGATATTTTTGTTTGGAGGTCACAATGGAGCTTTGGCACGGGTCGGAGGCTGTTGTCGAGCATCCGTCGTTGGATAAATGCAGACAATTCAATGACTATGGGTGTGGGTTTTATTGCACGCCACATGAGGAAATGGCAATGGAGTGGGCATGTCGGACCGAGTCCGATGGTATCGCGAATCGATATGAGCTCGATATGGATGGTCTCGCGGTCTTGGATTTGGAGTCCGGGGAGTTTTCAATTCTCAATTGGCTCGCGATTTTGGCTAACAATAGGGAGTTCAATGTTTCGACACCGCTGGCGCGCGAAGGGCTTCGCTATCTGCTGGATAACTGCCTGATTGATATTTCTCCCTATGACGTTATTCGAGGCTATCGCGCCGACGATTCCTATTTCTCGTTTGCAAGACAGTTTGTCAGCGGCATGATCTCGCTCAGGCAGCTGCAACGTATCATGCGCTTGGGTGATTTGGGTATCCAATATGCTCTTATGAGCGAGTGCGCATTTTCGGCGATTAGATTCTGCGATTGGAAGCAGGCTTTGGGGTCTGAGTTTTATCCCAAGCGTTTTGAGCGAGAGCAGAATGCTCGACGCAAATACTTGGATACGGTTAACGGGTTCGATTCCGAAGGTATCGACATTAGGGATTTAATGGCAGGGAGGGTTGATTTAAATGATCCAAGAGTTAACGGATTGTGGGCCGAGTAGGACATATCCCGTCTACTACCTTGAGGATGCAATGAACAACCTTGGCGACTGCTTTGACTATGCCGTGAACGACTATGGAGCGGAAGGGTCCGAGGTCGCTGAGCTCTTTTGCCTGAGTGGTGTAGCTCGCGAGTACGAACGCGGCAACGCATGGGTCGTATCGGGAAAATCAGGTGTTGAGCTGTTCGCACTTATCGCCGAAAGGTCGGGATATCAAAGCGGGTCTATACCGGACCGCACCTATCGTTTTGAGAAGACGCCGGAGTATTGGACAGGCTGGATATTGGCATATCTGCAATGGCGTCTGGGCGAGTCTTTCGAAGACCTGCTGCATGTCGTTCCGTTCGATGCGCTGTGCAATATGTATTACCCCTGGCACGAAGCCTCAGAGGAGCGTGTGGCGCGTCTTGTTTGCGATATAGCGAAGAAAACACCTCGTCAAACCAAACTTGCGTTAGCAAGAAAGAGGCTCAAGAAAACCCAACAAGATCTGGCATACGAATCGGGTGTGTCACTCCGCTCAATCCAAATGTACGAGCAGCGCCAGAGAAACATCAATGAAGCTTCGGTAACAAGCGTAAGAGCCATAGCAAAAGCCCTCCACTGCAACATCGAAGATCTCCTAGAGCCAGTCTTCGAATACAAAGAAACCAGCGCAGCCTAACCCAATTTATTGCCGAGGTTTGTATCTAGTAAGCAATCCTTACCAGCAAGAGTCCCTACCAATAGAAAGCGGCTTAAAGGGCCGAAATCGTATGAATGGCATTGCGACTTCCAAATGGGTGACTGCTGCTTGAAAAGCTATAGAAATAGGGGCCGATTTAACGGCCCCAAGCATCGCATAAATGGCATATACGTTTTATCAACTATTTCTTGTTTTTAACCCATTTGCAGATACGCCAAATAAACACTCCGACGAGAATCCAAACGAGAGCGATCATAATGTCTGAGCGTGCAGGAATTGGGATCATTGAACTTCCTCAATTGATGTGAGTCTAGTTTGCATAGGTGTGGAGCGTGCTGCCTTCCATGGTCGCTTGCAACACGGCGATACCGGACGTCATCCCCATCGATTCATAGTTGAGTCGATATGTCGCCTGTTTCGAGTTCCATATAAAGGACTCGTTAGTTACCGTACAGCCGATAGTCGTATAGTTTTGTCCCCAAGCGCTGGTAATGAGCGAGTTCGCTATCTTGATCTTGAATTCGCGATAAATAAAAGGACTGTTGTAATAGATAGTCCAAGTTCCAGATGCGTTGTTGTAGTAACTGTCCCATATCAGGCTGGGCTCATTGGTTTTTTTAATTCCTATTACTGCAACGGTCCCATCCTTAAGCTTGATTTGATGAGACTGCTCGGGACCTTTCGTTAAATCAAAATCTTGGGTTGCGCCAGAAATTGCGACAGCATCGCTTTCTGCAGCATAAGCAGTCGAAGGGCTAAACGAGAAACATATCGGTAATATCAAAAGTATCGAGAGGAAAAACGAAGCTTTGAGTGTGCGTAACTCTTTGACCACCTCCATACTGCGATGCCTAGTTAAATAGTAGCATAGATAAACAGTTTATTATGTAACCTAAAAAGCCCCTATCTGCCCGGCGCCCCTTCCCTTGATTATCGACTTCATCCGAACACCTCCCACATTCATCCGTACATGTACGGATGAATGTGGGAACCCGATACCCTGAGGGCCGGACCGGCCGGCCCCGGAAGATCGGAGGACGGCATGTCCGGAAAGAGGAAGAAGGGCTCCGCGAGGGCGGTCC
>UQHW01000046.1 GCA_900540935.1 uncultured Collinsella sp.
ATGGCTCGCACGGCGTTGCTCCGGCCACGCGCTCGAGCTATAACACGCGCGCTCGCCGTGGTGCCCAAAAGAAAAGCTCCCCGGTGCCTATGATTATCGGTGGCGTCGTCGCCGTGCTTGCACTTGTCGCGATCGTTTTCTTTGTCGTGCCAGCTGTCAAGGGCTTTTTTGCTGGTGAGGATGCGAAAGTCACTGCTGGCCAGCAGGTTACTATCACTATTCCCGATGGTGCCTCGGGTGACAGCATCGCTTCGATTCTCTCCGAGAACCATATCGTCGAAAATCCCAAGGATTATTACGCGGCGGTCAAAAAGCTCAACGCCGACATGTCGCTCAAGCCCGGCACCTACTCGTTCACCACGCTCATGGACGCGACCGAGGTCGTTCAGCAGCTCATGGAGGGCCCCAATGCGGGCTCCGATGCACTGACTATTCCAGAGGGCCTGACGGTTGATCAGATCGCCGATCGCGTGGCCCAGGCATACGACAGTATCTCCAAGGAAGACTTCCTCAATCAGGCAAAGGCCTCCAACTATGTGAAGGACTATAGCTTCCTTGAGGGCGCTGCAAACGATTCGCTCGAGGGCTTCCTATTCCCCAAGACCTATTCGTTGGGTAAGAAACCGAGCGCCGATGATGTGATTCGCGCCATGCTCGATCAATTCAACACCGAGTACAAGTCGCTCGATTTTGCCGGCTGCGAGGCCAAAATCAAGGAGCGCTACGGCGTGGAGATGTCTGATTACGACATCATCAACCTTGCCTCCATCGTCGAGCGCGAGGGCCTCAACGCCGAGCAGCGCGCGCATGTCGCCTCGGTCTTCTACAACCGCCTTGCCGGCAAGCTCGATGGCCTGCGCTATCTCAACAGCGATGCGACCATGATGTATGTCACCGGCGGCGAGGTTACCGCCGACGACCTGCAGAGCGATAGCCCGTACAACACCTATAAGCACGAGGGCCTGCCGCCCACACCCATCTGCTCTCCGTCGCTCGAGGCGCTCAAGGCTACCCTTGAGCCCACGGACTCCGATGACCTGTATTTCTATATCACGCAGGATGAGGAGTATTTCTCGCAGACCTACGAAGAGCACCAACAGTCTTGGAATTAATCATGAGGATTTTTAGCCCCAAACGATACGTTGCCTCGGTCGATCGCATCGACCTCGATACCCTGTGGGCCGATGGCAAGCGCGCTATTCTGCTCGATCGCGATAACACCCTGGTGCCGCGCGATACCGAGCAGGTGCCCGCTGCGGTTTCCGCCTGGCTCGAGGCCGCCCACGCCAAGGGCTTTAAGCTGTGCATGGTGTCCAACAACTGGCATCGCGACCAGGTCATGGCATCGGCCCGCGAGCTGGGGCTCGAGGCTATCAGCCACGCCATGAAGCCAGCACCGTTTGCCCTCAAGGCCGGTCTTAAGCGCCTGGGCGCTACGGCCGACGAAGCCGTGCTGATCGGCGACCAGCTGTACACGGACGTGTGGAGCGGCAACTTTGCCGGTGTCGACACGATCCTGGTAAAGCCCCAGGCAACTCAGGACCTGTGGTATACGCAGATCTTCCGTATCTTTGAGCGCCGGGCCCTGCGCGACCTTCCCTGCGAGGAATAGGTTTCGCCATGTCCCAGCACACCAAGCACGGCTGCGACCATATCTTCTTTATCGGCTTTTTGGGCGCGGGCAAATCCACGCTCGCGCGCAACGTGGGCACTATGTTCAAGCGTCGGTTTATTGATACCGACCGCCTGGTCGTGCGCCGCTGTGGCAAATCGGTAACCGAGATTTTTGAGACCGAGGGCGAGGAACGTTTTCGCGAACTCGAGACCTCGGCACTGCGGTCCCTCCAAAGCGAGCGCAGCCTGCTGGTTTCGTGCGGGGGCGGTATTGTCGAGACGCCGGTGAACATCGAGCTCATGCATGAGATGGGCACCTGCGTGTACCTCGAGGGCGACTTTGAGGATTCGATACGCCAGATCCGCCGCTCCGACACGCGTCCCGATTTCCGCTCGCCCGAGCACGCGGCGCTGCTCTTTGAGCATCGCCGTCCGTTGTATCGTCAAGCTGCCGATCTTACCCTTGATATTCGCAACAAGTCCTTCGAGGACGTTTCCTACCTTTGTGCCGAGATGCTTTTGGAGCGTGGACTGCTATGATTCGCCGTCAACTTATCAATTTCCAAAACCGCAGTGTCGATGTCCGCGTCGGATTGGGCGCGTTCGAGGAGCTGTCGCGCATGTTTGCCTCGGCTGTGGGCAAACCCAAGCGGGCGATGGTGGTTTGGAACAGCGCTGTGTCCGATCGCTTTGGCGAGATCGTTGAGCACGCACTGGTCGATGCGGGCTTTGCCGTCTCGCAGCTGCCGCTCGAGGTCTCGCCTGATGGCGCGACCTTGGCTGACGCCGATACTGTCTTTGGCGCACTGTCGGCTAACGGTATTACCTGCGATGACCTGGTTGTTGCCGTTGGCGATGCCGCATCCTGCTCGGTTGTTTGCTGGTGCGCCAACCAGTGGTGCGGTCGTACCGAGTGCGCACTGCTACCGACGACCTTCGACGCTATGCTCACGGTCGCTACGACGATGGAGCCGCTCGTCGCTTCGGGCGACCGCTCGCTGCCCGCCATCGCGGTGCGTCCCGAGCCCGGTCTGGTCGTGTGCAATCTGGACCTTGTTCGCGAGGCCAACCCCGAGGACCTTAAGCTTGGCTATGCGGTGCTCGTGGGCACTATGCTCTCGAGCAGCAAGTCGCGTTGGAATCAGTTTACCGAGACCGTCCCCGAGATTCTCGCTGGCGAGGAAGTCGCGCTCGTCAATGCCGTTCAGTGGTCTCAGACTGCCCGCAAGGACGTACTGATGGCCACGAACCCGAGCGCCCGCCATGCGCTCGATTTTGGTAAGACGGGGGAGCGTACCCTGCGCGCCTGCTTGGGCGATGCCGCTTCGCAGGTCCCTGCCTACCAGCTGTTGTCCGAAGGTATGCGCTTTGAGGCGCGCCTAGCACATGCTGCCTGCGACTTCGATATCGATTACGTCTTTGAGGTCGATGACTGCCTGGAGGACTTTGGTATCGAGGAGTTTGCCTTCGATCTGGAGCCCGCCGCATATATCGAGGAGTTCCGCAGGCAGCAGTTTGTCCGCTCGAACCGCAGTATGTTGCCGCTGCCCGCGGCACTTGGCGCCATTCGTCTAACGAGCGTTGAGGACGAGGTTCTTGAGCGCCATGCTCATGCCTACTTGGCTTCTCGCAAAGAACTTCTCTAAGTTTTATTGACATCCATCGTCTTTCGTATCATGTTGAGGTGCGGGTTTTCAATCGGTTGCGGATTGCGTGCGAATCCGTCTTTCGATCGGGACCCGTCCCGCTTTTATGAGGACAACAAGAAAGGAATCTGCATGTCTGAGTTTGCTGCCGGTCCTGCCGGTCGTATCGAGCGCGTCCGTGCCCTGATGGCTGAGCGCGGCTACGACGCCATCGTCGTGCGCGACGAGGCCAATCTCCGTTGGCTCACGGGCGTGAAGGGCGTCTTCGATTACACCTTCGAGTTCCCTCACGCCGCGTTTATTACGGCCGATCAGTGCCTGTTCCACACTGACTCGCGCTATCTCAACAGTTTTGAGGAGAACACGCCCGCCGGCAGCCCCTGGGTCTACGACATGGACGATGGCACCATCCCCGGCTGGGTCGCCGGCAAGATTGCGGCCAACAAATGCCGCGTCTGCGCCGTCGAGGATGACATGCAGATTAACTTCTACCAGGGTATTCAGCGTGGTCTGGAGGACCGCTCCGTTGCCTGCATGCTGCCGCTGATGCATGACGACATCCGCAAGATGCGTGCCATCAAGGATGCAGAGGAGATCGAGCTTATGCGCCACGCGCAGTCGATTACCGATGCCGCCTTCCAGCACATGCTCGGCTTTATTAAGCCCGGCATGACCGAGAAGCAGGTCCGCAACGAGCTCGAGAACTTTATGTTCGCCAACGGCGCCGACAGCCTGGCCTTTGGCTCCATCGTCGCGAGCGGTCCCAACACCGCCAATCCGCATGCCGTCCCGAGCGACCGCGTGATCGAGAAGGGCGACTTTGTCCTCATGGATTACGGTGCGGGCTACTGCGACTACCGCTCCGACATGACGCGCACTGTCGTGATGGGCGAGCCCACCCAGGAGCAGCTCGACCTGTACGCGCTCGTGCGCCGCACCCATGAGGAGTGCGTCGCCGCTATCCATCCGGGCGTCGAGGGCAACGACATTTTCAAGCTTTCCAAGAAGATTATTGGCGATGCCGGCTATGGCGATTACTACAACCATGGTCTGGGCCACGGCGTGGGCATCGACATCCACGAGCTGCCTAACTTCAACCGCAGCAAGAATATCATCGAAGTCGGCTCGGTTATCACCATGGAGCCCGGCGTGTACCTGCCCGGCGTGGGCGGCGTGCGCCTGGAGGACTACGGCGTCGTCACCGAGAACGGCTACGAGCCCTTCACCAAGACCCCGCACGACCTGCATATTATCGATTGCTAAACCATCCATTTGGGTTTTTGGAGGCGGGGCGTCCGGATCGATTCGGGCGTCCCGCGTTCTCTTTTTATGCGCTCGCCGCAGCCGCCGTCTGCAAGTGTATAATTTCGCTCGTATGTAATTTGGACGTTTGTGCGTCTAGCCAATAACAAGAAAGGTCGCTATGCCTACTATCTCTACCGCCGACTTCAAGAACGGCCTCGGTCTCCGCATTAAGGACAAGGTCTACACCATCGTCGAGTTCCAGCACGTCAAGCCGGGCAAGGGCGGCGCTTTCGTGCGCTACAAGACCCGCGACATCAAGAGCGGCCGCGTCGTCGAGAACACCTGCAACGCCGGCACCAAGTTCGAGAGCGTCATGCTCACCACCCGTGAGTTCCAGTACCTCTACAACGACGGCGCCGACTACATCTTCATGGATAACGAGTCCTACGAGCAGGTTCCCGTTCCCGAGGATATGGTGGGCGAGAACGCCAAGTGGCTGCGCGAGAATGACACCTGCCAGCTGCTCTTCGCCGACGACGAGCTCATGGGCGTGACCCCGCCGATGTTCATCGAGACCACCATCGTCCAGACCGACCCGGGCTTCAAGGGCGACACCGTCCAGGGTTCCACCAAGCCGGCCACCATCGACACCGGCGCAGTCATCCAGGTCCCCATGTACCTCAACGAGGGCGAGGTCATCAAGGTTGACACCCGCGACGGCAAGTTCGTCTCCCGCGTCTAGCAACCAACTCTTCTAGGAGGACTCATGCCCCAGGAAATCAAGATTGACGGCATCGGCATTTCGCCCGATGTTCTGACCGCCATCGTCTCGCGCGCCGTCACGGATGTCGAGGGCATCGCCTCCGTGGGCGTCAAGGACCTTGCCACCAACCTTGTCTCCATGATGCTTTCGTCCAAGGCCCCGGCTTCTGAGCCGGCGGTCGAGGCCGAGGTCATCGGCGACAAGCTCGCGCTTACCGTGCGCGTCGTGGTGTTCTTTGGCTATCCGTTCAAGAAACTCGCCGAGGCCGTTCGCGCCGCCGTGGTTGCCGCCATCGACGCCCAGGTGGGCGTCGAGGTCGAGCGCGTTGACGTTTGCATCGACGGCCTCGTTTTCCCCAAGGAGTAACCTTTGAGCCTTAAGGTTTATCGCGGGCGTACGCTTGCCCGCAGTCAGGCGCTGCAGCTGCTGTTCCAGGCCGAGGCCACGGACAGCCCGCTCGAGCGCGTCCTCGAGGGCGATTTCCTGATCTCGAAGGGTCCCCTCGATCCCTACGCGCTGGAGCTTTGCCGCGGTGCCTACGAGCACATCGACCGCATCGACTGCGCCCTGCGCTCCGTCGCCAAGAACTGGGATCTTATGCGTATGCCCGGTGCCGACCGCAATCTGCTGCGTATCGCCGTCTATGAGATGCGCTTCCTCACCGACGAGGAGGTCTCGGACGCCATCGTGATCAACGAGGCGGTCGAGCTTGCCAAGGCCTATGGCACCGACCAGTCCGCGTCGTTTGTCAACGGCGTGCTGGGCAAGATCGCTCGTAGCGAGGAGCTGCCGGGCGAGGACCTCTATCAGGAGCTACTGGCCGAGGACCGTGCCCGCGAGGAGGCCCAGGCCGCCGAGGCTGCCGCCAAGGTTGCCGCCGCTCAGGCTGCGGCCGGCGTTCTCGACGAGGATGCCGAGGTCGCCGAGGCCGAGACCGGTACCGTCAAGGAGTAGCCATGCCAGAGGGTTCCGTCCGCAACTTCGACGAGATCTCGGACCGCTTGGACCAGATTATCGCGACCGTTCGCTCCAAGGATACGTCCCTGGAGCGTTCGCTCGATCTGTTTGACGAGGCGATCGAGCTGGGCTCCCGTGCGGTCGATATGGTCGATAAGTTTGAGTTGACGCCTCGTGAGGACGATAAGCTCGAGCAGGAATACGATGAGGATGCGGCAAACGAATCCCAGGATAGCCAGGCCGCGTCTCCGGATACGAATGGTTGATGGCATTCATGAAACGCGTGCGTCTTGATGACGAACTGATTTCACAGGGCATCTGCGCCGATCGCGCGGATGCCCTTCGCACTCTTATGGCCGGCTTGGTCTCGAGCGGCGGCGAGCGTTTGACCTCGCCGGGCCTTAAGGTGACGCCCGGCTTGCCGTTGCACGTGAAGGGTCGTATTCCCTACGTGGGGCGCGGCGGGCTTAAGCTCGAGGGAGCACTCGATGCGTTTGGGATTGATCCGACAAATCTTGCTTGCCTCGATGTGGGCTGCTCCACGGGTGGCTTTACCGATTGCCTGCTCAAGTGCGGTGCCGCTACGGTCGTTTCGGTCGATGTGGGTCGCGCTCAGTTTGATTGGTCGCTGCGCCAAGACGAGCGCGTGACGCTCCATGAGCGCACCAACGTGACACAGCTGCCCGAGCTTGGCTACGGCGGCGCTATCGACTTGGCCGTGTGCGATGTGTCGTTTACGAGTATTGCGAATATCATCGACGCCGTGCTGGCGTGCCTGAAGCCTTCCGGTTCGTTCTGCACGCTTGTAAAGCCGCAGTTTGAGGCGCCGGCTGCGCTGGTGGGCGAGGGCGGTATCGTGACCGACCCTGCCGTCCGCCGCGATACGCTTACGGCGGTGATTGAGCTCTTTGCCGCCAAGGGCCTGTTCCCGCTCGACGTGTGCGTGTCGCCCATCCATGGCGCCAAGGGCAACGTCGAGTTTTTCCTGTACGGCACGAGGTTTGCACCCGGCGAACGCACCGACGATGAGCTTCAATCCCAGGTATCGGTTTTGAGCGAGAAAGCTGCAACGCTATGAAGGTCTTTCTGGTTCCCAATTACTACAAGCAAGAGGCGGTCGAGAGCGGCCTGATGCTCGAGCTTTGGCTTTCGCGCCAAGGTTACGAGGTCGCATGGGCTGCCGACCAGCGCTCTAAGATTCAGAGCGCGCCCGATGTTGACGATGCCGACTTGGTTATTACGCTCGGCGGCGACGGCACGCTGCTGCGTGCCGCCCGCATTCTCAACTACCGTGAGATTCCCATTTTGGGTCTTTCCTATGGTCATTTGGGTTTTTTGACGGCCGCGAGCCCCGAGGAGCGCGACATTTTGCAGGTCGTGAGCGATGCCCTGTCCGGCGAGCTCCATGTGAGCCGCCGCGCCACCATCGCCGCTGATATCGTCTCGGTTCGCGAAGACGGCACGAAGGATGTCGTGCGCACGTTTGCCCTCAATGATATGGCCCTTACGCGCGGGCCCTTGTCCGATATGGTCGAGTTTGACATCACGGTGTCCGGTCATCATATCGACCGCCTGCGCGGCGACGGCGTGGTTGTATCGACGGCGACTGGCTCCACCGGCTACGCGCTTTCCGCCGGCGGCCCCATCGTCAGCCCCGATTACACGGGCATGGTCTGTGTGCCCATCGCCCCGCATACCATTCAGGCTCGCGCCTTCTTGACCTCGCCGAGCGATGTCGTGGAGATCTTTATGTCCGATGATCGCCCGAGCGTTCCGGCGATCGCCATCGATGGACAGTTTATTACCTGTGATGGCACCGTTGAGAGCGTGGCGGTGCGTCGTGGGCCCGGTGATGTGCTGCTGCTGGATTACGGCCCCGAGAGCTTCTATAACTCGGTGAGCCGCGTATTCTACGGAGTCCGTCATGATCGATGAGCTGCAGGTTTCTAACATTGCACTCATTCGCGAGGCGACGCTGGTGCCGAGTGCCGGCCTGACTGTTCTGACCGGTGAGACCGGCGCCGGCAAGACTGCGCTGCTCTCTGCGCTCAAGCTTATTTTGGGCGAGCGCGCGGATTCGTCGACGGTGCGCGAGGGCGAGGCGCTGGCGAGCGTCGAGGCGCGCCTGTTTGACGGGCCGCACGACACGGAGGGGTTCACCGTACAGCGTAGCCTTTCTGCCGAGGGCCGCAGCCGCGTGAAGATTGACGGCCGCATCGCCAGCGTGCGCGAGCTTTCGGAGCGCGTTGGCGTGATGATGGATCTATGCGGCCAGCATGAACATCAGCGTCTGCTCGACCCGGCGCACCATGTTGCCATGGTCGATGCTTGGGCTGGGCGCGCGGCGCTTGAGGCGCTCGAGAAGTATCGCACCTGCTTTAAGGCTTCGCGTTCCGCCGCCAAGGAGCTTCGCCGTGTGGAGGAAGCCTCACGCGCGCAGGGAAGTCGCGTCGAGGAAGCGCGTTTTGCTCTTGAGCGTATCACCGAGGTCGACCCCAAGCCAGGCGAGTACGAGGAGCTCGAGGAGCTGCTGCCGCGCTCGGAGCACGCCGAGGTCTTGGTTGCGACGGCCAACGAGGCCCATGCATCGCTTGCTGCCGAAGGGGGAGCGCTCGATGCCGTGAATGGCGCCGTTGCCGAGCTTTCACGCATGGCGACCGTTGACCGCAAGCTCGGTGACATCGCCGATGCACTTTCGGATGCCTGCATCTCACTTGAGGATTGTGCCAACGAGCTGCGTGCTTATCGCGATGGCGTTGCGTTTGACCCTCGCGAGCTCGCTCGCATGCGCGAGCGATATTCAGACCTCAAGGGCCTACTGCGTCAGTGGGGTCCTACCATGGATGACGTGTTTGCCATGCGCGATCGCTCACAAGAGCTGTTGTCGCTGGTAGACGATGGTGATGGGCAGATCAAGAAGGCGCGTGAAGCGCTTGGCGCAGCGGAGCATGAACTGTTCGCCGCCGCCAAGGCGCTTAAACGTGCACGCAATACGGCGGCCCCGCGTTTTTGTCATGAGGTTGGCCGCCAAATGGCGCGTCTGGAAATGGGGGGCGCCGAACTCGTCTGGGAGTCGCGTGATCTTCCCCGCGCCGAGTGGACGCTTGCTGGCCCTTCGAGCTATGAGCTTTTGTATCGCAGCGGCGCTGGATTGACGCCGCGTCCCCTGCGCCGTATTGCGTCGGGTGGCGAGCTCAGCCGCGTTATGCTGGCGAGCAAGGTTGTCCTCGGCAACGCGGATGGCGTGGATACACTGGTGTTCGACGAGGTCGATGCTGGTGTCGGCGGCTCTACGGCGCGTGCGCTCGCGGGCGTGCTGGCAAATCTCGCCGCTACGCATCAGGTGATTGTCGTAACCCACTTGGCGCAGGTCGCCGTCATGGCTGACAAGCATTATGTTGTCAGCAAGGAACCGGGCGATGTTCCCCAGACGCATTTGGACGAGGTAACCGGCGAAGCGCGTACCGCCGAGATCGCCCGCATGTTGAGCGGCGATCAATCGGAGGCAAGCTTGGCCCACGCAAAGCAGATGCTCAAAGAAGCTCGAGGTTAGGTCGTATCAGCGGTGTTGATGGGACAAAATAGACTGAAATTTTTGTCCCACTACGCGTTTTACTCAACGACCTTATCCGGCTGGATGAGCTCCTCGTAGTAGCTGATATGTTCGCGAGCGTCTTCAATCTCGGGCAGCAGGAAGTTGTAGATGACTTCGATGATCATCGTGGCACTGATCTTAGAGAACGCAAAGTCGCCTGTCGTCAGCAGCGCTTCGTGGTTGACGGTATTAAAAGTGTAGTCTGCCAGACGCGCGAGCGGGGATTTGCTGTCGCTGCTGATGACGACTACGGTTGCGCCGCAGTTGCGAGCCGCTTTTGCCATGCGATTCAGTCGGCGCGATTTGCCGGAGTTTGAGATTAGCACGATGACGTCACCCGGGCGCAACGTGAGCGCAAAGCCGATTGATGTCTCGCTAATGGTGCTCGCCATGCAGCGCAGGCCCAGCTGCGAAAACTTAAACGTCGCATCGAGCGCGACCGCGTTCGTATTGCCCACAGCTGCAAACTCAATAACCCCTGCATGCTTAAGGGCATGCACAACAGCCGCCAGCGTATCGTGGTCGATCCCGTCGATGGTCGCATTAAGCTCGCTCACCTTGGCAGCCAGGATGTTCTTAAGGCTCTGCTCCATGTTGTCGAGCGATACCTCGTCGGTCAGGCCCTCGTTGCGCTGACTCTCCAAGTCGCGCGCCAACGAAAACTGAAAGCTGCGGAAGTTGCCAAAGCCAAGCTTGCGGCAGAAGCGCGAAACGGTCGCCTCGGACGTGGCGGCGGCGCGCGAGAGCTGAGCCGCCGTGAGGCGTGGCGCCTCGGACTGGTGCTCCAATATATAGTCGACAATGCGCTGCTCGGACTCGCTGTATCCCTGATGGGTACTAATGAGGGAAAGTGCGCTCTTGCTACTATCGGTCATGGATGGCTCCTGGTTGGCATGAAAATCGGACTCGTTTTGTAATGTCATAGTATAGGGGGATTTTCAATTACAAGATACACCTTGCCGTTTCAAGTGTTGATGGTAAACTTTCACTTACCGTTTACGGTTATGAAAGAACCTTTCACCGGAGAATTGCGCCTTGTCTCTTCTCACGCGGACGGTAGGTTGGTATCTTTCAGTTGTGGAAAAGCGCGCAAGGACGCGCGTGTAGGGGAGCGCCCGCGGGCGCTGTACTCAAGAAGGAGGGACACATGGCTAAGTTTGACATCATCGCCGCGACCGGTTGCCCGACCGGCATTGCGCACACCTTCATGGCGAAGGAGGCGCTGGAGAAGGCAGCTGCCGAGCGTGGTCTGACCATTAAGGTCGAGACACATGGCCAGGTCGGTGTCGAGAACGAGCTCACCAAGAGCGAGATCGCCGGTGCCAAGGCCGTCGTCGTCGCAGCCGATAAGGATGTCCAGGCTGAGCGTTTCGCCGGTAAGCCCATGGTTTCCGTTGGTGTTTCCAAGGCCCTGTCTGTCGAGGCTGCTGGTAAGCTGATCGACCGCGCGCTCGCCGCCAAGGGCGACGACACGGTTGCCGCTGCCGCCGATGTCGAGGACGAGGTCGAGGAGAAGGAGTCCATCGGTCACGTCATCTACAAGCATCTCATGAACGGCGTCAGCCACATGCTGGTCTTCGTCGTTGCCGGTGGTGTTCTGACCGCCATTTCGTTCCTGTGGGGCATCACGTCCTTTGATTCGACGGCTGCCGACTACAACAGCTTTGCCGCGATGCTCAAGATTATCGGCGGTATCGCCATGAACCTCATGGTTCCGGTGCTCTCCGCCTACATCGCCGAGTCTATCGGCAAGCGCCCGGCGCTCGTCCCCGGCTTTGTTGCCGGTATGATTGCCATCCAGGGTCTTCCCATCAACGCCGATACCGGCATGATCGACGCTGGAGGCTCGGGTGTGGGCTTCGGTTTCCTGGGCGGCATCGTCGGCGGCTTCCTCGCTGGCTATGTCATCCTGCTGCTCGAGAAGGCTTTCTCTAAAATTCCCGCGAGCCTTAATGGCCTGAAGGCAATCTTCCTGTATCCGCTGTGCTCTACCGCCATCGTCGGCCTGGTCATGCTCGGTATTTCCGGCCCCATGGCTGCCATTAACCAGGGCATGATGGATTTCCTGCAGAGCCTCGGTAACTCCGGTCCGGTGATCCTTGGCCTGGCCATCGGCTGCATGTGCGCCTTTGATATGGGCGGCCCGGTCAACAAGGCTGCTTACGCTACTGGCACCTTCCTGCTCGGTACCGCTCTCGAAGCTGGCGTCGGCACCGAGACCTACAACTTCGGCACCAACTTCATGGCTGCCGTCTCCGCCGCTTGCATCGTTCCGCCGCTGATCACCACCTTCGCCGTCGTTGTCGGCAAGAAGTACTTCAGCCAGGAGGATCATGACGCCGGTATCGTCAACCTCATCCTTGGTTGCACCCACATCACCGAGGGCGCCATTCCGTTCATGACCAAGAACATCTGGCCCGTCATGCCCATCATGATGCTCGGTTCTTCCATCGCTTCCATCTTGACCATCTTCTTCAACGTTCACGATCCGGCGCCTCACGGCGGCTTCCTGGTCCTGCCCGTTGTCGAGAACGGCCCGCAGTGGGTCCTCGCGATCCTCATCGGCGCTGTGGTCGGTGGCATCCTGTTCGTGGCCTTTAAGAAGTACGACTTTGAGAAGAACCAGAAGGCCGCTCCTGCAACCAAGCCGGTTGAGGCCCCCAAGGCCGCTGCCGTCGAGGCCCCCAAGGCCGAGGCTGCTGACTTCGTGAAGGTCGAGAACGTCTTTGTCGCCGAGGACTTCGCTTCTCGTGACGAGGCTCTGAGCTTTGTCTCCAACCAGGCCGTTAAGGCCGGTATCGCCGGCGATGCCGACGCCGTGATGAACGCCTTCCTGGCCCGCGAGGCCGAGGGCACCACGGGCATGATGGAGGGCTTCGCCATTCCGCATGCCAAGTCCGACGCCATCACCGAGGCCGCTGTCATCGTCGTCAAGGACGACTCTGGCGTGACCGGTTGGGACACCATGGACGGCGCTCCCGTCAACGTTGCCATCGCCCTGCTCATCCCGGGCGCTCAGGCTGGAACCACGCACCTCAAGATCCTGTCCAAGGTCGCCGAGGCGCTTATGGACGAGGACTTCCGTGCCACCGTCAAGGGTTCCACCGACGCCGCCGAGATCGCCAAGACGATCAACGCCCGCCTGGTCTAATTCCACGTTACGCGAATAACATCGCACCCTGTATATAAGGCGGAGTCCCTCCCCAGGGTCTCCGTCTTTTTCATCCCCAAATAAGTTGCGGTGAAATAGGGACTGTTTAAACGATTCAACCCCAAATTCAGCCCCTATTTCACCGCAACTTATAAAAGGGTATAGAGGGGGCTACCTATCGAGTCTTTATCGCGAACAGTTCATCAGCCAGAATTCCTTTCAGCCGACATAACTCTGGACCGACCGATTTTCCGCAGCTTGCTCGCCGGGCGGGGCGATTAAGTTTGTCGCGAGTTCCGCACGCAAAGGAAAGCACTTAATGTGCTTTCCGTC
>UQHW01000047.1 GCA_900540935.1 uncultured Collinsella sp.
GAACCCCCGCCGCACGAAGTGCGCAGCGGGGGTTCTTTCATGTCCGAGGACGCGCCGGGAGGGAAGGCCGCCCTCGGGCCGGACAGCTAAGACTGCTTACGCGACGGTGTAAACCCAGTTGTGCTTATCCTCGACAGCACCGGACTGGATGCCAGTCAGGGTCTCGCGAAGCTTCTTCATCACAGGGCCGATCTCGGTGTAGCCAGCCGGGAAGGTCACGGTCTCGTCGGCGCCGTAAACCTTGTTGTCAATCTCGCCAACCGGAGAGATGACGGCAGCGGTGCCGCACAGGCCGCACTCCACAAAGGTACCGGCCTTGACCTCGGCCCACTCGACGGGACGCTGGTCAACGGTCATGCCCAGGTCCTGAGCAACCTGAACGAGCGAACGACGGGTGATAGAGGGCAGGATGGAGTCGGTGTGCGACTGCGGAACGACGAGCGTGCCATCCTCTTTCACGAACAGGACATTGGCGCCACCGGTCTCCTCGACATAGGTGCGGGACTCGGAGTCGAGATACAGGTTCTCGGCATAGCCCTCGCGATGGGCCTCCATCGTGGGCTTAAGGGACATGGCGTAGTTCAGGCCGGCCTTGATGTTGCCGGTGCCGTGCGGTGCGGCACGGTCATACTCGGAAACGCGCAGCTTGACGGGCTTGAGGCCACCCTTAAAGTACGGACCGACCGGGGTCACGAGGATGCGGAACGTGTACTCAGGAGCGGGAGCCACGCCGATCACGTCACCGGAACCGATCATAAACGGACGCACGTACAGGGTCGCGCCGGAGCCGAAGGGCGGAACCCAGGCGGCGTTGGCAGAGACGACCTGCTTGACGGCCTCAACGAACTTGTCCTTGGGGAACGGTGGCATCTCGAGACGCTGGGCAGAGTTGTACATACGCTCGGCGTTCATGTCGGGACGGAAGCAGACGATGCTGCCGTCCTCGGCGGTGTAGGCCTTCAGGCCCTCAAAGACCTCCTGACAGTAATGGAAGATGCCGCCGCACTCGGAGACATGCAGGGTGTGGTCGGTGGTCAGGCCGCCCTCGTCCCACTCGCCGTCCTTCCAATGGGCCTCGTAGCTGTAATCGGTCTTCATGTAGCCAAAGCCGAGGCTACCCCAATCGATATCCTTCTTCTCGACAGTCATATGTCGCTCCTTACATACACGGTTGCATACTCGCGAACCCGCACGCAAGGACCGAAGCCGGCCGCGTCGCAACGTCGCATACCCAGAGCGTAGAGCCGGGCAGGACACGCGGGCAGCATCGAAGCCGATGGCGCGTCGATTCGCATGCAGGTGATTGTACTCCCCGCACGCCTTGGATAAAACGTTTTTCTTTAACTAAGTAAAGTATTTTCATTTGCCTTCAACACAAAAGACCCGCCATCAAATCCGATGACGGGCCTTGGAATTAACGTCCGAAAACAAGCTCGGACTAGGCGTTCTTTTTACCGAGCTTAGCCTTAACCAGACCGACCACGGTCGGGATGATCGACACAGCGACGATGCCGACGATCAGCAGCTCAAAGTGCTCCTGCACAAACGGAATGCCACCAAAGAAGTAACCCAGCAGCGTAAAGACCGTCGACCAGGTAATGCCACCCAGCACGTTAAAGATGACAAAGTTGCGCCAGTGCATGCCGCCCATGCCGGCGATAAAAGGCACAAAGGTGCGGATGAACGGGAAGAAGCGACCGAGGAAGATGGCCAGATGGCCCCACTTATCCAGGAAATCCTCGGACTTTTTGATACGCTCGGGCGTCATGGCCTTGACCTTGCCCGAAGCGATGATCTTTTTGCCAAAGAAGTGGCCGATCATAAAGTTGCACTGATCGCCCAGGATTGCTGCGGCCCATGCGGTGGCCAGAAGCGCCACGATGTTAAAGCCGCCGTTATGGGCAAAGAAGCCCGAGGCAAACAGCAACGAGTCGCCGGGAAGGAACGGGAAGAACACCACGCCCGTTTCGATAAAGATGATCAGGAACACACAGCCGTAGGCCATGAGCGGGCCGGCGGCGATCCAGCTGGCGATCGCGGCGCGCGGATCCTTAAGCAGCTCGGCAATGAAATTGATGAAACCCATGAAGTAAAACCTCTCAGTTGTGGGCGCGGACACGTCCAAGTTGACCAGTATACGGTTGCGGTGCCCCCTCGTGCGCAACCCCACAAAAGCATGACTCCATTACCAGCAAGTTTGCATAACTGACACTTGTCGCCCAAAGCAAAGCAAGATTGTTCTTCCTAATCCCTAGCGAATCGCTATACTTTAGTGAATCGCATTGTCACGGCGCTAAGGGAGGGCGGCCGGTGAGCTTTATCAATACCATTCGCGAGGACATCAAGACCGTCCAGGCGCAGGACCCTGCCGCGCAAAGTGCCCTGGTCATCTTCCTTTCCTATCCTGGCCTGCACGCCAAGTGGAACCACGTGCCCGAGCACTGGCTCTGGGAGCACGGCCATCGCTCACTCGCCCGTGTGCTCTCGCAAATCACCCGCCACATCACCGGCGTCGAGATTCATCCCGCTGCACAGATCGGCAAACATTTCTTTATCGACCACGCCATGGGCGTCGTTATCGGCGAGACCACCATTGTGGGCGACAACTGCGTGCTCTACCAGGGCGTCACGCTCGGCGGTACCGGCAACGAAACCGGCAAGCGCCACCCCACCCTGGGCAACAATGTCACGGTGGGCACGGGCGCCAAGGTGCTTGGCAACATCCACATTGGCAACAACGTCAAGATCGGCGGCAATTCGGTTGTCGTCAAGGACGTGCCCGACAACTGCACCGTCGTTGGCGTGCCGGGACGCATCATCAAGCGCAACGGCTGCCGCGTGTTCGAAGAAAGCTTCGACGCCAAGCAGCATCGTGAGTACATGCCCGACGATGCCGCCGAGCAGAGCGCCCTCAACCGTCAGGGCATCACCGAGAACGCCCGCCGCGTCAAGGAACTCGAGCGAGAGGTGGCCGAGCTCAAAGCCCTCGTCGCCAAGCTCGTGGACGAGCGCTAGGGCCGCGGGCAACTGCCGCAGCATGAACGCCAACACAAAAGGCGCGCCGGGGAATCCGCCCCCGGTGCGCCTTCTTTTCGATGTGACATGCGGGACTGTCCCTTTGTCACATTATGCGAACTGGCTCAAGTAGAGGTCGGCGTAGGCGCCCTCGGCAGCCAGCAGCTCCCTGTGCGTACCCTGCTCGATGATATTGCCGTGATCCATGACCAGGATGAGGTCGGCATCGACGATCGTCGACAGACGGTGCGCGATCACAAAGCTCGTGCGCCCACGCATGAGCGCGTCCATGGCGCGGCCGATGGCGAGCTCGGTGCGCGTGTCCACACTCGACGTCGCCTCGTCCAGGATGAGGATCGCCGGGTTGTTGAGCAGCACGCGCGCGATGGTCAGCAGCTGACGTTGGCCCTGGCTGATGCTCTCGGCATCGTTAGCCACACGCGTGTCGTAGCCCTGCGGCATAGTGCGCACAAAGAAGTCGACCTGAGCGGCACGTGCGGCCGCGACAATCTCCTCGCGCGTTGCCCCGGGGCAGCCGTAGGCGATGTTTTCGGCAATCGTGCCATCGAACAGCCAGGCGTCCTGCAACACCATGCCAAACTGCTGGCGCAGCTCGCCACGATCCATGCGGCTCGTGTCCACGCCGTCGAGCGTAATGCGCCCGCCGTCAATCTCGTAAAAGCGCATGAGTAGGTTGATGAGCGTGGTTTTGCCCGCACCCGTGGTTCCCACCACGGCGATCTTTTGGCCCGGTTCGGCGGTAAACGACACGTCTCGCATAAGCGGCTTGTCGGGCGCATAGCCAAAACGTACGTGTTCAAAGGCAACACGGCCCTCCACCTTGCCCGGCAGCTTGGCGGCGGCCACCGGCAACGGATCGGCTTCCATCTCGGACTCGTCGAGCAGGTCGAACACGCGCTCGGCGCTCGCCAGCGCGCTCTGCAGCGAGTTAAAGGTAAACGACAGCTGCGTCATGGGCTCGGACGCCTCGTAGATAAACTGGAAGAACGCCTGGAACACGCCGACGGTCATATGCCCGGCAACCAACATGCTGCAGCCCACAAGCGCAATCACGATCTGCGCCAAGCGGCCGATAAAGCGCACCGCGGGACCGACGGCGTTAATCATAAAGTCCGCCTTGGTGCTCACGCGCGCCAGCTCCTTCGAAGCCTCGTGTACCTCGGCAGAGCTCTGGCGCTCGCGGTTAAACGCACGGATCACCAGACGGCCCGAGTAGCCTTCCTCGACCGCGCTCGTAATCTTGGACACCCACTCCTGGCGCTCGCCCGTCACATCGTGCGTGCGGCGCGAAACGACCTTCGTCACCAGCAGCGAAAGCGCCGTAAAGAACAAAAATACAAGCGTGAGCGGCACACTAAACACGAACATCACGCTCACGGCGCCCACCACGGTACCGATTGACACCAGAAGCTGCAGCAAGCCGCGCTGCATGCTCTCGGACATCTTGTCCAAGTCGTTGGTCGCACGGCTGACGACCTCGCCGGGACGATGCGCGTCAAAGTAGGCAAGCGGCAGACGGTTGAGCTTTTGTGCGATGCGGTTGCGTAGGCGCAGGTTGAGGCGCTCGGCAACGCTCGACATCAAAAAGCTCTGGAGTGCGTAGAACGAGGCGGCGGCGGTCCAGATCATAAAGTAGATGAAGATGGTCCTGCCGCAGTTCTCCCAGGTAATGCTGAAGGTAGCGTTGTTGGCAAACGCCAGCTTCATATGCCCCCACAGCTCATCGATCACGCGGGCGCTGTAAGCCGGCGCCGCGGTGTTAAAGATGACATAGAACACGATGCTCGCGAACACGATATAGAAGCGCCAATGGTCGCCGGCGGCTTCGCTCCACAGGCGGCGCACCGTCGCCCAGGTGTCGCGGGGCGTCTCGTCCTCGTCCTCGTCGTCAACGTCGCGCATGCGTTCCGCCTCGGCGCGGGCGCGCTCGTCCTCGGCGCGCTCGTTTTCCTCGTAGAGTGCCTGGCGGCGAGCCTCGCGCTCCGCCGCCTTGGCGGCTTCGTCCAGGCCGGGTGTGGCGCCCGTCTCCTCAACTGTCTCTGCAACCGCGGCGTCATCGGCGATGCCCTGCTTTTTGAACTCCTCGGTCATGCTACTCACCTCCCTTCATCTGCGATTCCGCGATAGCACGGTACACCTCGCAGGTTTCCATGAGCTCGTCGTGCGTGCCTAAGCCCACGATCTTGCCGTCTTTGAGCACCACAATCTGATCGGCATGCAAAATAGTCGAAATGCGCTGCGCGATGATGAGCACCGCGGCATCGCGCGTCTCGTCCTGCAGCGCATGGCGCAGGGCGGCATCGGTCTTAAAATCCAAGGCCGAAAAACTGTCGTCGAAGATATACAGATCGGCATGCTTCATGAGTGCGCGGGCAATCGCCAGGCGCTGGCGCTGACCACCCGAGAAGTTCGTGCCGCCCTGGGCCACCGGCGTATCGAGCCCCTGGGGCTGGTCGAGCACAAAGGCGCTCTGGGCAACCTCTAACGCATGGAGCATGTCAGCCTCGGTCGCACCCTCGTTACCAAAGCGCAGGTTGCTCGCCACCGTACCCGAGAACAGCCACGCCTTCTGCGGCACGTAAGCGATATGCCCGCGAATCTCACCTTGCGAAAGGTCGCGCAGATCGACGCCGTTCAGGCGAATGGCGCCCTTCGTGGCATCATGGAAACGCAACAAGAGCTTGGCCACCGTCGATTTGCCCGATCCCGTCGAACCCACGATCGCGGTCGTCTGGCCACGGCGACAGGCAAAGCTCAGGTCACGCAGGGTGTCCTCGTCGGCATCGTCAAAACGGAACGACATATGGTCGAACACGGCCACCGCGTCGGCACCGTCAACAGACTCCGCCGCGCACGTGTCCAGCGTGCGCTTGCCGTCCACGATGCTCGGCTCGATCTCGAGCACCTGTTGCGCGCGGTTGAGGCACGCCGCAGCGCGCGGAAGCGTCAGAATCACCATCTGCGCCATCATCACAAAGAACAGGATCAGGATCGCGTATTCCAACACGGCCGAGATGCTGCCGATTTGCATGGCATGGACGCCCGCGCGGTTGCCGCCCACCCACAGCACCGCCACCTCGGCGATGTTCATCAAAAAGAAGCTGGAGCTGTCGAGACCCACAAACAGGTGGTTGACCTTGATGGCGTTGGCCGCGTAATCGCTAAACACCTCGTCCAGGCGCTGCTCCTCGTGGCGCTCCTTGTTAAATGCGCGGATAACGCGCACGCCCACGATATTTTCGCGCAGCACCACGTTCATACGGTCGATAAAGCTCTGCAGGCGCATAAAGATCGGCGCGGCGTTGGCCACGGTAAAGACCGCCGCCACCAGCACGATCGCAACGACCACGCCCAGCAGCGTGCCCATGGCAGGATCGATAAACCAGGCAAAAATGATGCCCGCCACGGCCAAGAACGGTACCGGCAGCACCAACTGAATCGTCTGAAGGACAGCCTGCTGAATCACGTTGATGTCGTTGAGTGAGCGCGTGATCATCGAACCCGTGCCAAAGCGCTCAAAGTCGCTAGCCGCGAGTTCGAGCGACTTGTCGTACACGGCATTGCGGATGTCGCAGGCCACATTGGCCGCCAGACGGGCCGAAAGATAGCAGCCCAGCACCGTGCCGCCGCTGGCCATGCCGGTCGCGATAAGCATGTACAGGCCGTTGCGTAAAATATAGTCGACATCGCCCGTGGTAATACCGGTGTTGACCATGTTCGCCAGCATCGTGGGAACCAACAGCGTACCGACGTTATCTATCAGCACCGCAAACAGCGTCACCGCAATCAGCCCGCGATACGGCCTCATAAACCTCATTAAGAGTCGCATGTCTCCCCTTCGCTCTTATCGTCAGCCTCGTTCTCAGCGGCCACTTGCCGTTTAAATGCCTCGCACTCTTCGTTAAGAACATGGGAGAACTTACCGACCAAGCGCATGATCTCGCGCTGTTCCCACGGCTCGAGCGCCTCGAATGCCTGTTGCTCGGCTTTTTGCGCTGGCAACGCGTAGCGCTTGGCAAACCGCACGCCTTCTTCGGTCAGTCGCACAACCTTGTTCTTACGACTACCTTCGGCAAACTCCAACGTCGCAAGCCCTCGCGCCCTAAGCGTCTTGATCGCCGAATTGATGGTCTGTTTGCTGTAGAACCATTCACTCGTCAGCCGACTCACGGCAACGCTTCCGCCCGCCGCACTCGTGTCGACGAGCATCCAGTAGGCGCAGTCCGAAAGACCGCAGGCGCGCGCGAACTCCGAATAGATACGGTCAAGCCCGTTGAGCATCCGGTCGAAATCGACCGGGCTAACTGCACTATTCATCTCTCCCACCATTCGATAGTCCGAGTTTTGACCAATTAATATCTCTACATTAGTCCGAGTTTTGACTATCGTCAACAAGCTCGTTATATATGGTCGGCCTACATTGCATATCGACAAAAAAGACCGCCGGCGCGGGGGCGGCGCCGGCGGTTGCGAGAGAATATCGATTGTTGGTTGTTAAGCGGCGACGGCCTCATAGACCGTAGCGCCCGAGAAGCTGTCATGCAGGCTCTTGCCGGCAATCCACGGCAGCTCGACGACCTCGCAGACCGTGTTGACCAGCTCGGAGCAGTCAGTAAAGTGGCCCTTGTCGTTGAGGGCCTCGCAATCCTGAACACGCCAATAGCCATCGGTGTGCGTGATGTAGTACTCGTGATCGTTGATCGACACGAAAGCGCGCGTCTTGGAACGCAGCAGCTTCAGAAATCCTTCGAAGTCGGTCTCGACGACATCTCCAGCCTGGAACATGATGTTACCTCCTGGCCCGGCGCCACCATGGCGCGTTGATAAACGTTGCTGCTCCTTTAGTAAAACCTTTATCAGAGGTTATGCGTTCGTCATTTAGGCAAGTGGTAAAAAACCGCAGGGTAGACGGGATAAAACGTTTAACCATCCCATTTGTTTGTCACATTCTGAAGGTACTTTTATGCAAACCCACTTTCCCAATTGGAATCCATCCTTTTGGCCGGGCAATTGACCGTCTATCGTTTGAGCCCGACGGGTATGAACGTGGCATCTGCAACGCCACCGCAAGGAGACACCATGGAGACCATCGAAGCGCTCATTCACCGCCGCAGCTGCCGCAACTACAGCGATCGTCCCGTCGAGGCCGAAAAGCTTGCGCGTATTATCGAAGCCGGCCAATATGCACCGAGCGGCATGGGCCGCCAACCGGTGACGTTTGTCGCCGTCACCGACCCCGCGACCGTCGAGCGTCTCTCACAGCTCAACGCCCAGGTCATGGGCAGCAACAGCGACCCCTTCTATGGCGCCAAGACCGTTGTGGTGGTGCTGGTTGACCGCAGCGTGCCCACACATCTGGAAGACGGCTCGCTCGCCATGGGCAACCTGCTCAACGCCGCCTATGCACTGGGTGTCGATTCGTGCTGGATTCACCGCGCGCATGAGGTCTTTGACTCGCCCGAGGGCCTGGAGCTGCTGGCCAGCTGGGGCCTGCCCGCCGACGGCAGCCTGCGCGGTGTCGGTAACTGCATTCTTGGCTACGCCGAGGACACGCTACCCGAGGCAAAGCCGCGCCGCGACAACGTGGTGTACGTAAAGTAATTAGTTCCGCCGTTCTACCGAACGGCGGACCCGCTGAAAGGCCCCGTCCCAAATTTGCTGCCCCACTCGCAACTTATCCCGCCGATGGAGTTGTTGCCGTTTCATTTGCCTGGGCCGTTTCGGCGTCGTCGCCTTGCTTGTCTTCGTCCTTTTGCGCATCGGCGATGGTGGAGGCCGCCGCAACGATACCACGCTGGGGCGCGACGCCCGTCTGGGTCTGAGCGCCCTCGACAACTTCTGTACCTGCATGCGCGAGCTCGGGCGATTTAAACACTGCGTCCAAGTTGGCGCCACCGCCGGCATAGCCAAGCGCAGCGAGTGCGATGACGATCACTGCAACGGCGGCCACGATCGGCACGTAACGATGCCAGCCGGCGGGATTGAGCCCGCTGCGGCGAGCCGCCCCGCGGCTGATGTAGCCGAGCGTTCCGTCGTGCTTGAGCTTTGAGCCCACCACGCGTTTGCGGCCCCACAGCGAGGACTCTGCCTGCATTGCCAAGCGGGCGCTTGCCGAAGGATAGCCGTATTTAGTGCGCTTGAACGAGCCATCAAACCCCGAGGCGTGTTTGCCCCACGTCACCGATGTCGTGCGTCGGTTGACCGGCGCGGCACTCCGCCTTCTGCGGCTCGGTTTTGAAGTCTCAGCCATATGCCCTCGCACGCCGTAACCAAATCGAAACAATAACGCTTTGGACTGTAGCACACGCGTCGCGCGCGGTCACGGGCGCCTCGCTCAACGGTCATCGTCCTTCAGCAAGCGCCACAGAGTTGTACGGCTTATGCCCAGCACCTCCGCCGCACGGGTTCGGTTGCCGTGGAGATGGTCTACAACCAGATGCGCGATATCTCGCTCGGTATCGGCCAGCGGTCGCAGGATATACAGGTCACTTTCGAGCGTCGGGGCGCCAAAGGTTGCGGTCTTAATCACGTCCTCTTGGGCGAGCACTTCCTCCGCCACAGCGCGGTCCACCGTGCCCGCCCCCACCAATATATACAGTCGTTCCGAGACCTCGCGGAGCTGCAGATAGTTGCGCGGCCAGCGGTAAGCATCGAGCGTCTTCGTCGCCGCGGCAGACAGCGCGGGCGTTGCCGTCCCAAATGCATCAGCGAGATATTCCAAATAGCGCGCAACCTTCGTCGACGCGGCTCCCTGCTCGGCGATTGCCGGCGCCACGCTCACCGCACAGGCGAAGCGCTCGGTCACAAAGGCGGCTTGATCACTTTCGCTGCCGCCCGGCATGTCATTCGCCGTCAGCACCACATGGCAGCGCGTCGCCAACGCGGTGTCGGCCATCGTGGAGACCAGCTCGCGGAGGCGCTGGGGGCCAACCGCGTTCCAGCCCTCAATGCAAAGGGTCAGCCCTGTTTGGAACAACGGCGATTCGGCGCTTTTGAGCACATGGCGCCAACCGCGCTCGGTGAGCTCATCGAGCGCAACGGAAACAAAGGGCTGACCGGCAAAAGGACCGTCCAGATAGAGGCGCTTGGCGATCTCGACCTGACCCGCTCCCAGCTCGCCCTCGAGCATAAGGGGCACACCGCGCGCGTAACTCTCTGCAACCGGCGCAGCCACCGAGGCCGCCCCCTCAGCGATGCCGTACGCGCTCGATTCGTAGCGGGCCTCAACCTCGTCGGCGTTGAGCCACTCGATGCCCGCATGCGCCGCGGCGCCGCGCACCTCGCGGACCACGACGGCCCAAAGGCCCCCGCCCTCTTTGTCGGTGGGGCGAACGGTCAGGCTCAGGCGCGTACCCGCGCGCCCCATAACAAGACGCGCGCCGTCTCCTATACGGTCGAGGCGTTCGGCAACAAAAGTCGCCACATCCCGCTCAAGCGCCGCGTCATTCATGGTCGAGATCGCGACGTCCCCACGCGCATCGATTGCCAATGCCGAGGCCCCGGCAGCAGCCAGGGCCTCGGTCAAGATGTTCAGCTTGGCATCGCTATCCATGATTCGCCTCTGTCCGCAGCGACGTGCAACCGCCGACGGTCGCACGACCGAGTGTTTCAAAATTGAACGATATTGCTCACCAAACACTATAGGGCAGAAAGCGCCGTCCTGCGAGTATAGGTGTTGCCCCGCATCGCCATCCTGGCGGGGCGATAAGAGCTCTTCGGGACTTATAAACCTGCGGACAAGCCATACCCGCAAGAGCTCCTATCGCTCCACCGTGAGAATGCGCTCACCAGCACGCAGCACGCAAATAAGCTACTTCTCTACCAGATTCCCAGCACGTGCTGCATTCCCAAACTCATGCGCGCAATGCCAATCCAGCAGCAAAAGCCCAGCGCGATGGGCTTGCCGCCCTTTTTGACCAGCTCAACGATATCGGTATTAAAACCAATAGCCGCCATGGCCATCACAATAAAGAATTTCGACAGCTCCTTGATGGGCGCCGTGATGGACACGGGAAGCTGAAACACCGTGGTGATCACACTCGCCAGCACAAAGAACAGCACAAACATGGGAAACGCGCGTTTAAGCGAGAACGTGCTCCTAGCGTCGCCGCCGGCCTTGCGCGCCAGATGCATCTGCCAGCAAGCAAGCGCCAGCGTGATGGGAATGATGGCCAGCGTCCTGGTGAGCTTGACCACCGTGGCGCTCTCGAGCACATTGGCGCCGGGATGCATGCTGTCCCAGGCGCTCGCCGCAGCCGTTACGGACGAGGTATCGTTGATGGCGGTGCCGGCAAACAGGCCAAAGCCCTCGTTGGTCAGCCCGAGCATGCCGCCGAGCGTCGGAAACACGAGCGCCGCGATAACGTTAAACAGGAAGATGACCGAAATAGCCTGGGCAATCTCGCGATCGTCGGCATCGATGACGGGTGCGGTCGCGGCGATGGCAGAACCGCCGCAAATCGACGAACCCACACCCACAAGCGTCGCGATCTTACCCGGCACGTTCATGACGCGGCAGAGCACAAAGGCGATGACAAGCGAGGTCGAGATCGTCGCCACGATAATCGGCAGCGACTGGGCGCCCTTGGACAGGATCTGGGAGAGGTTCATGCCAAAGCCAAGCAGGATAACCGCGTACTGCAAGACTTTTTTGGACGTATAGGTAATGCCGGCGGCGAGCTGTTCGCGACGATTCTTGGGAAAGACGAGCGCCAGGACCATGCCAAAGAGGATGGCAAATACCGGCCCGCCGACCACCTCAATTTGTTTGCCGAGCAACGTCGCGGGGATAGCGATGATCAGGCAGAACAAGACGCCTTTCCAGCGCTCGCGTACGATGTTTGCCAGTTGCATATGGGATTCCTTCTTTCTATTTCACGTTTGCGACGGCTTATGATACGGCAACATTGAGCGCAGCCTTGCGCAAACACAGACTAAGATGCCGCAATAGTTCTCAGGCAACAGCCGAATTACCCACCGCGGAAAGCTGATTCGCGGCATAATTAACAACTGACATATGAGTTTGATAGAACAGTTGCGAGGCGCTATGGAAGAATCGATGCACGTCGGCGAGCAGGAAACGAGCCTACAGGACCAGTCCTACCACACCATTCGACGCAAAATCGTCTACCTGGACTACAAGCCGGGCGAAAAGCTGGGCGTCAAGCAACTTTGCGACGACCTGGATATGGGGCGCACGCCCGTGCGCGAGGCTTTGGTTCGCTTGGCGCAAGAAGGCCTGGTGCGCACCGTGCCCCAGAGCGGCACCTACGTCTCACCCATCAACCTCACCCTTGCCGAGAGTGCCTGTTACATCCGCGAGCATCTGGAAAAGCAGGTGATTGTGGAGTGCTGTGCGCGCGCCACGTCGGCCGGCATCGAGCAGCTCGACCGCGCCATCGTGCTGCAGGAAAAGGCCATGGCCGAAGAGGATCGCATCGGCTTCTTTTTGAGCGACAACCTCATGCATCACATGATTTTTAGCATCGCATGTCGTAGCACCGTGTGGTCGTGGCTCGAAGAGACCAATGCCGACCTGGAGCGCTTCCGCTGGCTGCGCGCCGCCACGCAGGTTCTCGACAATCAGGACATCGTGAACGAGCACAAGCAGATTCGCCGCGCTATCGCCGGTCGCGACCCCATCGAAGCGAGCTTTTTGGTCAGCAAGCACCTGCACATGATGTTCCGCAACCAAACCGAAGTTCTGGACCAGTTCCCCGAGTACTTCGAGACCAGCAAGCTCCGCTAACCTGCCAAAAAGGGACAGGTTTATTTTGGCAGGTTTTATCTGGGCAAATGCAACAAGGCCCGGCTCCGTCTTTGAACTGCCTCCCATTTCTTGGACATGAGAAATGGGAGGCTTTCTTTATGCGCGT
>UQHW01000048.1 GCA_900540935.1 uncultured Collinsella sp.
TATGGCACCGTGGGGACACATGTATGTCAATCCTGGTCTAACAGAGCCTTATTTAATCCCCGTCCCAGAAAAATCATCCCGCGCGGGCATTTGGCTCACGCGGGATGATGGCGTCTTATTTGTCCTGCTCCAGCAGATCGGACGGCGTGCGGTCGGGCTTGCCACCGCGGAAGATCTCGCGACCGTGCAGGCGATGCTCCAGGTCACGTTCGGCCTTTTCCTCGTCAATCTTGGTCTGGCTCACCGACGGGTCCTCAATCAGCGACGACACCGAGTTCACCTGCTTTTGAATGCGCTCGGAAATCGTGTCATCCATACTCACGATATGCATCTTCCAGTCGATGTTCGTAGCGGTCGATGAGCTCTTGGTCCACACGAACGTCAGAATGGCGCTCTGGTGGCCCTGTGCGGGGAACATGCCAAAGAAAGAGTCGTGCTGGATCTTGCTGTCCTCGTCGATATAGGCATGCACGTTATACACCACGCGGTCGATCTTATCGTTGAGCAGCGCGTTGGTCGCAAGTGCCGCAGCCTGAATCTGCCCGTTGGACAGCAGCTCGAGCTCGTTGGCAGACGATGTGTCCAACACCGTTACCTCGACCGTGCCTGTGCGCTCGTCCGCCTCGTCGACGGTAAAGTCGAGCGGGAACTGCGTAAAGCCGTTACCCCACTCAAGGCCGCCCTTCAGTGCCGTGGAAACGGTATCCACCGAAACACTCTCGGACAGGTTGGCAGTGTTCAGGCGGCGCATCACGCCGTAGCCAATCTGCATGCCCACGATCAGTACAAGGATGCCGATGACCACAGCCATAGCGGTCTTCGTAATGGTATGGCTCACCTGCGAGCCCGAAGGGTCGTCCTCGGACAGCGGGTCGATCTGTTTTGTCTGGCTTGCGCGATCTTCGCTGCGAAGCTGCGCCAGCGCCGCCTTGTCGCCGCGCTTGGCCGCTGCCTCTTTTTCGCGCATGCGCTCGGTGCGCTTTTTGGCAAGCGTCGGATCCAAAACGCCGGATGCGTCGATCTCGGAGAATAACTCCGTCACTTCTTCCGGAGTCAAAGGGTTCTTCTCAGCCATATACTTCCTGTCATATCAATCAGTCGAGCTCGTGCGCACGCGCACCTTCGAACTGCATTCGATAGTAACGGGCATAGGTGCCACCACGGGCGAGAAGCTGCTCATGCGTACCACGTTCCACAACGCGACCATGCTCGACGGTCGCAATCTCGTCGGCATGCTTAATGGTCGAGAGACGATGAGCGATGATGATCGTGGTGCGACCGCGCGCCAGGCGCTCGAGCGACTCCTGCACCGCCTCCTCGCTCTCGTTATCCAAGGCGCTCGTCGCCTCGTCCAGGATCAGAATCTTGGGGTTCTTGAGAAACACGCGTGCAATGGCTACGCGCTGCTTCTGACCGCCCGAAAGACGGCTGCCGCGCTCGCCCACGACCGTGTCGTAGCCCTGCGGCAGGGACTCAATGAAGGCATCAATATTGGCGCGGCGGGCGGCCTCGGCGACCTCTTCTGCCGTGGCGCCTGGCTTGCCGTAGGCGATGTTCTCGCCAATCGTACCGTCAAACAGATAGACATCCTGCTGCACCAGGCCAATGGCGCGGCGCAGACTCTGTTGCGTCACGTCGCGCACGTCCTGGCCGTCGATGCTGATGGATCCGTCCGCCACGTCGTAAAAGCGCGGCAGCAGCGAACACGTTGTGGACTTGCCACCGCCCGAGGGGCCAACCAGGGCAATGGTCTGTCCGGGCTTGATGGACAGATCCATATGGTCGATCACGGGACGAGCCTCTTCGCTGCCGCCCAGCTCAACATCCTCATAGCTAAAGCACACGTCGCGATATTCAACCGCGCCAGCCGTCACCTGCAGGTCCTCGGCATCCGGCTTATCCTGGATATCCGGGGCGGTCGAAAGCACCTCGTCCATACGCTTAAAGCCGGCGATGGCCTTCTGATACGTTTCGGCCGAATTGACGAGCGTCTCGAGCGGCGTGCAGAACAGTGAAATGTAGAGCGCGAAGGTCGCCATATCGACCGCCTGCAGCTGTCCCTGGGCCACCAGCCAACCACCCAGCAGCACCACGATCACGTACAACACGCCCGAGAGCAGGCCATACGTCGCAGTGTAGACGCCCATGGCGTGATACATATTCTCCTTGGACGAAAGATAGCGGTCGTTAGAGGCGCGGAACTTGGAGCGCTCAGCCTCCTCGTTCGCAAAACTCTTGACCACGCGCATGCCTGCCAGCGAATCCTGCAGCTGAGCATTAATACCGCTGATCTTTTTGCGGTTGTCGCTAAAGACCTCGCGCATGCGCATGTTCTGCCAAAACATGATGACCGCAAACACCGCCGTCACCACGGCCATAGCAAGCGCCAGCACCGGGGCAATAGCAAAGAGGATCACAAACGAGCCGACGATCTCGATGCCGCAGATGATAATCCACTCGGGCACGTGGTGTGCCGCCTCGCAGATATCGAACAGGTCGTTGACCACGCGGCTCATCATGTCACCCGAGCTGTTGCGATCGAAGTACGCAAAGCTAAAGCGCTCGTACTGATCGAACAGGTCCTCGCGCATCTTGGACTCCATGCGCGCGCCCATCACGTGGCCCCAGTAACTCACAAAGTAGCGACAGGCGCAGCGAACGGCATACATCAGCACCAGCCCCACCGCGATCATACCGAGCGCCTGCATAATGGCAGCCTGGCCCTGGGTAAACAGCCCACCGGTCAAATTGCGCAGAATAATAGGAAACGCAAGGTCAATGGCAGCAAGCACCAGAGCGCAAACAGTATCAGCAACAAAAAGCCCCATCTGGGGCTTGTAATACGAAAGAAACCTCTTCAGCATAATCACCTTACGCGGTTTTACCAAACCGCGTTTCGTCTCGACGCTGCAAGTGCTCCATTTGGACAATCTGGCCTTCAATCGTCGGTCGCGTATATCCATACGCTTCCCTCCTCTTTTAGGCCACCTTGTCTCAAATGGAGCACTTTCGCTGACTTACACAAACCTGCGGGATCATCCCCGCTCGTTAAAGCTCGGCCCCGCCTAGTCGGTGCGCGATGCTGTCGCAGGCCAAGGCGCCCACGACGGTCTTGGCGTCTTCGATCTTGCCGTCGAGCACGGCGTCGATCAGCTCGTGCAGCGGCACGAGGTCCACGTTGACAAACTCGTCATCATCGGGGTTGGGTGCATCGAACTCGAGCTTGGTGGCCAGGTAGATGTGAATGATCTCGTCACAGAAGCCACAGGACGTGACAATCGACGTCAAAAAGCGAATGCGACCAGCCCTAAAGCCCGTCTCCTCATGCAGCTCGCGCTTGGCGCAATCGAGCGGGTCCTCGCCCGGGTCGAGCTTGCCGGCGGGAATCTCGACCGTCACGCGGTCGATGGCGGTGCGGTACTGACGCACCAGTACGATCTTGCCGCTCTCGGTCAGTGCCACAACGGCCGCCGCACCCGGATGGCGAACGATATCGCGAGCGCTGCGGTGACCGTTGGGCAGCTCAACCTCAAGACGGTGGACGTCGAGGATCTTGCCTTTCCAGGCGCACTCCTCCGAAAGAATCTTCTCGTGCAGCTCGGCATCGTGCGGGTCGTCGTCGCCCAGCACCAGCGCCGGCTCGTCAGCGACCTCGCCACCAGGCTCGCCCTCGGCGTGCCCATATATGCGGCTATCTTCCTCGACGATCTGCGCATCCACGAGCTCTTCGTTCTTCTCGTCCATCCGTCTCATCCCTCTCGGACTTTAGGCATCCCAGGCGTCACGGCCACGCAGCGCGCGCAGACCGATGTCATGACGCAGAGTCTTGCCCTCAAAATCAATCTTCTCGCAGGCCTCGTAGGCAAGGTTGCGGGCGTTCTCGAACGTGTCGCCCAGCGCGGTCACGGCAAGCACACGGCCGCCGTTGGTCACAAGCTGGCCATCCACCACGGCGGTGCCGGCATGATACACGGTCACGTTCTCCATGGCCTCGGCGTCGGCGATACCGGTGATGACTTTGCCCTTCTCGTAGCTGCCGGGGTAGCCCGCGTTCGTCAGGACAACAGCCACGGCCCACTCGTCGCGCCAATCGAGCTCAATCTGATCAAGCTCGCAGTTGGCGCAGGCGAGCATAACCTCGACCAGGTCGTTCTTGAGGCGCGGCAGCACGACCTGCGTCTCGGGGTCGCCAAAGCGGGCGTTGAACTCCAGCACCTTGGGGCCGGCGGGGGTAAGCATAAAGCCGCCGTACAGGCAGCCGCGGTAGTCGATGCCCTCGGCGGCGAGCTCGGCCACGGTCTGCTCCATGACCTTCACCATGGTGGCGTGCTCCTCGTCGGTCACGATGGGCACCGGGCTGTAGACGCCCATGCCACCGGTGTTGGGGCCCTTGTCGCCCTCGAGTGCACGCTTGTGATCCTGCGAGGTGGCCATGGGGCGCACGGTCTTGCCGTCGGTAAAGGCCAGCAGCGAGCACTCGGGGCCGGTCAGCATTTCCTCAATGACAACGGTGTTGCCGGCATCGCCAAAGGTGCCGCCAAAGCACTCGCGCACGGCCTCCTCGGCCTGCGCAAGCTCAGTCGCCACGATAACGCCCTTGCCTGCGGCCAGGCCGTCAGCCTTCACGACCAGCGGGGCACCCTGCTCGCGCACATAGGCGAGAGCCGAAGCCTCGTCAGTAAATGAGCCGTAGGCGGCCGTCGGAATGCCGGCACGCTCCATGAGCTGCTTGGAGAATAGCTTGGAACCCTCCATCTGGGCGCCCTCGGCACCCGGGCCAAAGCAGGGAATGCCCGCCGCGCGCACGGCATCGGCAACGCCCGCCACGAGCGGAGCCTCGGGGCCAATCACCACGAGTCCGCATCCGTGGCTCTGGGCAAACGCCGCCACGGCCGCAGGATCGCAATCGTCGAGAACCACGTTCTCGCCGCAGCTCGCGGTGCCGCCGTTACCCGGCGCAATGTAGAGCTTGCCGGCGCGCGGTGATGCTGCGAGCTTAGCCGCCAGAGCATGCTCGCGGCCGCCGCTGCCCAACAACAGGATGTCGATGGTTTGAGTGTCCGCCTTCAAGGGTGCCTCCTCTATGGATGAACGGCCCGCTCCGCGCGAGCCCTTTGCAAGCAAATATACCCCTCGGCCGCCCGTCCGGGCTGCAAAGGGGTATATCGCAATAACCGTATAAACCGATTACTTCCAGAATCGGTTGATGATCTGCTCGCGATCGGCGCCGACGCCAATGAACGTCACGCGGGTGTGTGCCAGATCCTCGATAAACGCCACGTAGTCCTGAGCCTCCTGCGGCAGCTCCTCAAAGCTGCGGCAACCGGTGATGTCGCACTTCCAGCCCGGAAGCTCCTCGTAGATGGGCTTGGCGTGCTCAAAGCGAACCTGATGCTCGGGCACGCTCGTGTAGCGCTCGCCGTCGACGTCGTAGGCCACGCACACCTTGATGGTGTCGAAAGCCGAAAGCACGTCGAGCTTGGTCATGGCGATATCGGTGAGGCCGTTGACACGCGAGGCGTAGTTGGCGATGGGGCCATCGAACCAACCACAGCGACGACGACGGCCGGTAGTCACGCCGTACTCATAGCCTTCCTCGGTCAGCGTATGGCCGGCCTCGGACTCATAGGAAAGCTCGGTGGGCATGGGGCCCGACCCGACACGGGTGATATAGGCCTTCATGACGCCCAGCACGCGGTCGACATTCTTCATACCGACGCCGGAGCCGGTGATGGCGCCGCCGGCGGTGCAGTTGGAAGATGTCACGTACGGATAGGTGCCGTGGTCGATGTCGAGCAGCGTTGCCTGGGCGCCCTCGAACAGCAGGTCCTTGCCCTCGTCGATCATGTTGTTGAGCAGCAGGCTCGTCTCGGTGATGTAGGGACGCAGGCGCTCGGCCATGGGCAGGTACTCGTCGCAGATCTGGTCCACGGTGTAGGTGGGCAGGTGGTAGATGAGCTCGAGCTCGGGATTCACGCGGGCAAGAGCGGTCTCCAGCTTGTCGCGGAACAGCGTCTCGTCCAGCATGTCCTGCATGCGCAGACCGATGCGGGCCATCTTGTCCTGGTAGCACGGACCGATGCCGCGCTTGGTGGTACCGATGTTCTTCTTGCCGAGCTTCTGCTCAAAGGCGCCATCCAGATCGATGTGGTACGGCATGATGACATGCGCGTTGCCACTGATCTTGAGGTTCTTGGTGGTGATGCCGTCGGCCTCGAACATGTCAATCTCCTCAAGGACAACCTTGGGGTTGACGACGCAGCCGTTACCGATCACCGACACGTGGTCGGAATACATGATGCCGGAAGGCACCTGGTGCAGGCCGTACTTCTTGCCGTTGACGACGATGGTGTGACCGGCGTTGTTGCCGCCCGAGTAGCGCACGACAGCATCGAAGTCGCCGGCGACCAGGTCGCAAATCTTACCCTTGCCCTCATCGCCCCACTGGGCACCGACCAAAACGGTTGACGGCATGTTTACTCCTTACATTCATGGCCTGTCTACGCGCCACGCCGGCACGCAGAAGCACAAAACATTCCCAGTATACCCGTGCAACGGGCGCCTGTCCTACTCCTCGGCATGTGCCCCATCAAGCTCATAGAACTTGGTGGATGCCGGCAGGAACATCAGGTCGACGTCGCCGATCGGGCCCGAACGGTTCTTGGCCACGACGATACGCGTAACGCCCTCGTCGGGTCGATCGTCGCGCGAGGCCTCGGCCTCGTCCGCGGAGCGGTCCAAGAACATAACGATATCGGCGTCCTGCTCGATGGAGCCCGATTCACGAAGGTCGGAAAGCTGCGGGCGCTTGCCGGTACGGGATTCGACCTGACGCGAGAGCTGCGACAGCGCGATGAGCGGGATCTTGAGCTCCTTGGCCATGATCTTCAGACCACGCGACATCTCCGAAACCTCGACGGTACGGCTCTCGGAGCGGCGTCCCGGCGGAGGACTCACCAGCTGCAGGTAGTCCAGGATGATGATTGCCTTCTCCTTGTTATGGAGCATACGGCGGCTCTTGGCGCGAATCTCGGTCACTGTGGTGCCGGGCGTATCGTCAATCAGAATATCGAGCTTGGACAAGGTCTGCGTAGCCTCGTTGATATTGGCCCACTGCTCGGGGCTAATGCGGCCCATGCGGAAGTCACTGATCGAGATCATGGCGTAGGCGCAAATCAGACGCTGGGCAATTTCCTTGCCCGACATCTCCAGCGAGAAGAAGCCGACGGTATAACCAGCAGCGGCAGCATTGAGCGCCAGATTCAGGGCGAACGACGTCTTACCCACGGCAGGGCGGGCGCCGATAATGATGAGCTGACCCTCGCGGAAGCCCATGAGCATGCGGTCGAGCGACGGGAAGCCCGTGGGCACGCCCGCAGCCTGGCCACCGGCCTGGCACACTTCCTCGGCCTCGTTATAGGCCTCGACCATAAACTCGGTCAGCGTCTTGTAGCTCGACTTGACCTCGCGTGCCGTGACCTTGAGCAGCTTGCTCTCGGCCAGCTCGACAACCTCTTTGGTGTCGGTGGGGGCGTTATAGGCCAGCGCGTTGATCTCGTTGGTAGCGCCGATCAGTTCGCGCAGCATCGAGTCGCGGCGAACGATGGCAGCATGGTGTTGCCAGTTGACGAGCGACAGGGTCTGGCCCATCAACTCCAAAATGTACGCCTCGCCGCCCACGGCATCGAGTTTGTTGATGCTGCGCAGGTAATCGATCAGCGAGATGGAGTCGATGGGGATGCGGCTGTTGTACATATCGACCATCGCGGTGTAGATGGTCTTATGGATGGGCCGGTAGAAGTCATCGGGCTGCAGCTCGACCTGGGCCTCTTCGACCACCTCGGGCGACAGCAGCATAGCGGCCAGAACATTGGCCTCTGCATCTTGGTTTTGGGGAAGACCTAACTTGGAGCCGCGGTCCTCAACCGTCAGCCCAGTCTCCCTATCGTCATATGCCATGAGCATCCTCATTCATATCGCTTGCGAGCATCCATAGTATCAGCCACGGCTTTAAAACAAGCCGCGTGCCGACAATCATCACCGAACGAAACGGATGAACGGTCCCACAAATAGACCTCACCGCAACGTCCCCTATGGCACTCACGTAGCGCTAAAAAGCAAAAGGGCGCCCTGGTCTCCCAGAGCGCCCTTCTTAGAACAAGATTGTTGCGTCGCAGCAAATGCTACTCGGCAGCAGCCTCAGTCTCGACCTCGGCGGTCTCGGCCTCGGCGACCTCAGCGGCCTCCTCGACCTCAGCCTCGGCAGCGAGCTCCTCGGCGGTAACGCCGACGAGAACGACAACCTCGGCCTTGATCTCGCGGTACAGCGAGATGGAAACGGTGTGGGCACCGGCAACCTTGATAGGCTTACCGAGCTCGACGCGCTTGCGGTCGATGTCCATACCGAGCTGATCCTTGATGGCGTCAGCGATCATAGCGGCGGTAACGGAGCCAAAGAGGATGCCCTCGTCGCCGACCTTGACGTCAACGGTGACCGTCTTGCCCTCGAAGGCAGCCTTGGTCTCGTTGGCGGTAGCCAGACGGACGGCCTCGCGCTTGGCGATGTTGTTGCGACGCTCGTCAAGCTGCTTGAGGTTGCCCTTGGTGGCGGCAACAGCGAGCTTCTTGGGGAACAGGAAGTTCTCAGCGTAACCCTGAGCGACCTCTACGACGTCACCCTCGCCGCCCTTGCCCTTGATCTCATCGAGAAGAATAACCTTCATGATGCGTCTCCCTTCTTAGCCGCGGTCGCGGTTGCCACGAGAGGAAACCACGGGGACGGTGTACGGCAGGAGAGCCATCTCGCGGGCGCGCTTGATGGCGTTGGCGATGTCATGCTGATGCTGCGTGCAAGCGCCAGTGACGCGACGGGGCTTGATCTTGCCACGGTCGGTCATGTACTTACGGAGAAGCTGAGTGTCCTTATAGTCGATGAACTCAGTGTTCTCCTTGCAGAACTGGCAGTACTTACGACGCGGCTGACGTGCAGAATAATCATTAGCCATGTCAAAATACCTTTCATTTGGCAACTTCGGCGAGCCGAAGCCGCCTCTCACTCAAAAATAGGTGAACAACCCTTAGAACGGGATGTCCTCATCGTAGACGTCGACCGCAGGCGGCGTAGCCACCGGCGCGGCGGGACGTGCTGCGGGCGCGGGGGCTGCGGGGGCGTAACCGCCCTGATCATAGCCACCCTGGCCACCACGGGAGCTCATAAACTCGATCTCATCGACGATGACCTCAAGCTTGCTCCGGCGCTGGCCGTCGCGCTCCCAAGAGCTGTAGCGCAGCTTGCCCTCGATCGCGACCTTGTTTCCCTTTGCCAGGAAACGGCTCACGGCCTCGGCGCGGGTGCCGAACATGGTGCAGTCGACAAAGTTGGGATAGTCCTCCCACTCGCCAGTCTGCGGGTTGCGGCGGCGATCGTTCACGGCGACGCCAAAGGACAGAACCTGGGTTCCGCCGGCGGTGGCGCGCAGCTCGGGATCACGCGTGAGGTTACCGGTGATGTTCACTCGATTGATGCTCATAACTCACTACTTCCTCTTGGGGCACAAGCCCAGTCCAAAACGACAGTCTTACTCCTGGTCGTCGCGACGGACGATCATGTGGCGGACCACAGCGTCGGTGATGCGCAGGACGCGATCAAGCTCGGCGATCTGGGTAGGATCTGCGTGGAAGTTGATGAGGGTGTAGTCACCATCGGTGAGGTCGTTGATCTCGTAGGCGAGCTTGCGCTTGCCCCACTCGTCAACGGAGTCGACCTTGCCAGCGCCCTCAGCTATCGTGGTATCGATACGCTTCATAACAGCGAGACGAGTCTCGGGGTCGAGCGACGGGTCAACAAAGAACAGCAGTTCATAAGCCTTCATATTGTCACCTCCTCTGGGCAAATGTGGCTTCAGGTCGTGAAGGTGCGCCTGAAGCAGGAAAAGACTTGGTAATAATATCTTTCAACCTCCTAGGCTGCAAGAATATGCAGCTACAACCTCATGACCTCCACATATGCCCATACTCGCACGGTGTTTCATGCGCATTCCAACCAAATGCCGACCAAATGCTTGACGGATTTGTGGACAAGATACGGTGCCGCGGGGACAAGCTGAGCCAAGCCGCAGGTCAACGGGCACAAGGCTGTGGTCGCAAAATGCATACCAGTGGCCCACAGCACCAATCAAAGATTTTTAAATTCATTGCCAAGTCGCTTATGAATACCCTTTTTGAACCCTTGATTATCGACTTCATCCGAACACCTCCCACATTCATCCGTACATGTACGG
>UQHW01000049.1 GCA_900540935.1 uncultured Collinsella sp.
GAGTTCCGCACGAGCCGGAGAGCACTTAATGTGCTCTCCGTGCGAGCAGGACTGTAGAGCAGGAAACCTTGTATACGCCCGCTCGCTCCCGAGGGGCATCTCTCATGCAAAAACTTTTGTTGGGTAAAGTCCGAGGTCAGTGGCGTTTTATACCGAGAATTTCAAAAAAGTTGAAAATTCATTACAAATTTGCGTTGACTTTAGGTAACTAAAGTTTCATACTGCTTTTCATCCACTGGGGGATGTGAACACGCACGGATCGTTCGCATCATGATTGAAGAGGGTTTCTTAGACATGTTCACGCATCAGCTAAACATTATCAGCGTAGTAATTATCTGATGCGGGTTAGCACATACAGCTAGCCCGTACGATAACGGGCGGCTGATGAAGATGAGGGCCGTCGAGCGCAACCGACGGCCCTCATTTTTTATGTCTGGGAAGTTCTTTTTAGAGGAGGAAATGTAATGAACGGAGTTTTGCTCATGGTTGTAGCCGCGGCGGTGCTCGCCTGCGGCTATCTGGGCTATGGCCGATGGCTGGCCAACAAGTGGGGCGTTGACAAAGAGGCCCTCACGCCGGCCAAGCGCATGAAGGACGGCAAGAGCTTCTCGCCCGTCTCCGCCTTCACCGCGTTCTCGCACCAGTTCAGCTCGATCTGCGGTGCTGGCCCTGTCACGGGTACGATCGTCGCCATGGCCTTTGGCTGGCTGCCCGTCGTGCTCTGGGTCCTCGTCGGCGGTATCTTCTTTGGTGCCGTCCACGACTTTGGTGCTCTGTACGCTTCGATGAAGAACAACGGCAAGTCGCTCGCTCAGCTCATCGAGAAGTACATCGGCAAGACCGGCCGTCGCCTGTTCCTGCTGTTCTGCTGGCTGTTCTGCATCATCGTCATCGCCGCCTTCACCGACATGGTCTGCAAGACGTTCATGTTCACCCCGGCCGTTGACGCTTCTGGTGCTGCTACCGGTGCCATCGACTTCACCAAGTCCTATGCCGCCGGCTGCGCTGGTACCATCTCCATCCTGTTCACCTTCGTCGCTATCGCCTTTGGTTGGGCCCAGAAGAAGTTCAACCTCACCGGTGCTGCCGAGTTCGTCACCGGCGTGGTCCTCATGGTTCTCATGTTCGCCGTCGGTATGCAGTTCCCGGTCTACCTGGATAAGTTCCAGTGGTTCGCCGTCGTCATGGTCTACCTGGTCTTCGCTGGCGCTATGCCCATCCAGATGCTCAAGACCCCGCGTGACTACCTCACTTCCATCATGATGATCGTCATGATCGTCTGCGCTGTCCTCGGCATCGTCGTCCTGGGTGTTAACGGCCAGGCCACTATCACCGCTCCGGTCTTCACCGGCTTCTCCACTGCCTCCGGCATGATGTTCCCGGTCCTGTTCGTCTCCGTCGCTTGCGGTGCTCTCTCCGGTTTCCACAGCCTCGTTTCTTCCGGCACCTCTTCTAAGCAGGTCGAGAAGGAGCAGGACGCCGTCAAGGTCGGTTACGGCGCCATGATCGTCGAGTCCTTCGTCGGCATCCTTGCCATCATCGTCGCCGGCATCATGTTCTCCGACATGAACACCGCCGGTACCGGCGCCCTCAACGCCGGTGTCGCTTCCACCCCGTTCCAGATCTTCGCCGCTGGCATCTCCCGCGGTATGCAGGCCTTCGGTGTTGACGGCACGCTCGCTACCGTCTTTATGACCATGAACGTCTCTGCTCTGGCCCTGACCTCGCTCGACGCCGTCGCCCGCATCGCCCGCACTTCGTTCTCCGAGTTCTTTGCCCAGACCAACGATGCCCTGGCCATCGAGTCCAAGGCCGGCTATATGAAGGTCCTCGGCAACCCCTGGTTCGCCACGGTCGTTACCCTGCTTCCCGGTCTTGCCCTCGCTTTTGGTGGCTATGCCAACATCTGGCCGCTCTTTGGTGCTTCCAACCAGCTGCTCGGCGGCATGACCATGATCACCCTCGCCGTGTTCTGTAAGTGCACCGGCCGCAAGGGCTGGATGCTCTACGTGCCCGTCGTCTTCCTGCTCTGCTGCACCTTCACCTCGCTGGTCCAGAGCGCCATGGGCTGCATGGTCGCTGTCCAGGCTTACGGCTTCTTCGGCACCATCCCGGCTACCGCCACCACGGCCGCCGTCTCCGTCGCCGCCACCAAGGGCCTGCAGCTTGTCTTTGCCGTTCTGCTGATGGTCCTGGGCCTCATCGTTGCCGTTAACTGCCTCAAGGAGTTCTTCGGCAAGGAGACCGGTTCCATGCCTGACGAGGATCCCGAGTGGTCCGAGATGGGCAAGGCCGAGTATGGCCGCACTGCTGCTGCCGAGGCTCCCGTCGACGCCGAGGCCGCCAAGGCTTAGCCGACCTGACGAGTTGAACGTCACATCTATATGACTCGGAAAGACCGGGTCCGCGACTTCGCGGGCTCGGTCTTTTTTCATGCAAAAGCGGGTGACGCTCGAGTGTTCTCGCAGATGTTTTGCATGGATAAGGGCGCGCGTTGTACCATATGGACGTATATGTGTGCATATGAAAGGGGCCCCGTGGCCAAGACGGTATATTCCGATAACCAAAATAATGTCGATGCCCTGGCTGAACGTCTGAGCAGCCAGACGTCGCTTTCTGCCGAGCGTGCCAAGCTGGTTGCCTACGACCTGCTTTGCCGCAAGGCGCTCAAGATTAAGTCGAGTGCGCTGGCGCAGATTTTCCGCTCCGTCGATAAGGAATGTGACACCAAGGCGATGCGCGATGAGCTTATCGCGGCCAATATTGTGACCAAGATCGAGGGTAGCGGCATTAACGGGCGCCCGGCGTTCTATACCATCAATGCCGAGATCCGCGATGCCCAGGAGCAGCCTGCCGAGTCCGTCGAGGATTCCGCTGACGTGCCTGCTGTGGAAGAAGTTGCTCCGCGTGAGCATGTCGATACCGATGAGTTGCTCGATGAGAACGTCGTGCGTGCCTTTACGGCCAAGGCAGGACGCGGCGGTTTTGGCGGGGGTGGCAAGCGCGATGCGCAGCGCCGCGCCCAGCAGGAGCGCTTCCGTCGCGCCGTCGCTCAAAAGGATGGGGCCGTTACCGAGGTTGTCGAGAACGAGCCCGTCTCCGAGCCGCAGGAGTCTGTGAAAGAGCAAAAGTCCGCTGAGCCTCAGGAACCCAAGCGTCGCCGCGGTGCGCATTTTAGGGCCGAGCAGCAGGATGTTGTGCGCGAGGCCGAAGAGACTGCCGAAGTTGCGGACGATTCTGAGAAGCCGGCCAAGAAGGCCTCAGACTCGTGTCGTCCCGGTCGCGGCTTTGCAGGTCGCGCGTACCCCGTAAAGCGCCAGGAGAAGGTTAATCAGGTTCCGGAGGTGCGGGCCGAGAAGGCCGTGAAGCCTGCCGAGTCGGGAGTTCGTGAACAGAAGCCTGTTGATGAGCAGACTGCGTCCGATACGGAGACCCAGGGCCAGCAACCTGCGGTTGAACAGACGGGGGAGGGTGCTTCGAGCAAGCCTCGCCGCCGTCGCCATCGTGGGGGCCGCAGTTCCCATGCCGAGACTGCAGCCGAGAAGACCACGCCGCAGGACGAGGATGCGAAGGTCGAGGTTTCTTCGGGGCAGCCTAAGCGCCAGCGGGCGAAGGAGAGTAAGTCCGATCGTCCGCAGAAGCAGGCGTCTATGCCGAAGCGCGAGCGCAATTCCCAAGGCGATTCTAAGCGCAAGTCTCAGAAGAAGCCGGAGTCTGCCGCAGCAGATACTGCTGCCCAGCAGCCCAAGTCGGCCGTTCACGGCGAGGTCTCGGCGTTTGCCCTTGCCCGCGTTTTAGGCAGGCAGCTGCTCAAAGTTGTCCCTACGCCCACGGCGCTCTCTAAGATCAAGGAGCAGCAGACTCAAATTGTTAAGGTCGAGGGCAAGGACGGCAAAAAGGCTCCGCAGCGCACTCAGCACAACGAGATGTCCAACCGCAAGATTGCCGAGGAAATTGCGATCATCCAGGCTTGGATTGAGCAGAATCGCGGTGCCGACACGCCGGTCGCTTCGCGTCGCCAGCGCGCCTACCAGATTTTTAACGATGAGAAGGCCTTTGACGGCAAGCACGGCGAGCGCCTGATTCGGCGTATGACCGAAAAAGGTATCAGCATGCAGGCGATTAAGGTCGCCCCTAACCGCCCCGTGCACTTTACGGGTTTCTTTACGCTGGGCGCCGACAAGCCGTTCATTATGGTCGAGAACCTAGACACCTATGACGAAATCGTCAAGCTCCTGCGCGGCCGCAAGCACGCCAAGCTTTTTGGCACCAAGGTGGGCGGCGTGATCTTTGGCGGTGGCTGCAAGGCGAGCGTTTCGCACGCACTGGATGATTATCTGGCCGAGATCGGCTATCGCTTTAACTATGTCTACTACGTGGGCGACATCGACCGAGAGGGTGCGCGCATTGTCGAGCAGACCCGTAACGCCAATGTGGTAGAGATTCGCCTGCATGCCGGTATGTATCGCGCCATGCTTGCCGAGCACAAGCGTCGCGTGAAGGCCGGCGGAGAGTGCGAACCCGCAGCTGCCAACCAGGGTGTGCCGCAGAACCTGGCGGCGACGATCAAGGATCTGCCCATGGTCACGCGCGTGCAGTTCCGCAACGTGCTGCGCGAGGGCGGACGCATTCCACAGGAGATTCTGATGACCGCCGACTATCGGGATGGCGACTCGGGAAGCTTCGACCGCATGCTGAACAATTAGTTCCGCCGTTCTACCGAACGGCGGTCCTCTCGACGCTGCGAGGGGCCCTGGCACGGCAATCTGACGTTCAACTTCGGCGGCGCGACCAGAAGGTCGGCGCCGCCTTGTTTCACGTCACCTTGCCATGCCAGGGCCCCTCTCGCTGTCACGTCCAAAACATCGGGGCTAGTGGCCTCCTGTTCGTGCGGAACTCGCGATAAACCTAAGCCGGTGCCCCCGCTCTCCCGGGGCCTGTGGCTACTTGGTTGTCGCAAGCGGCTCGCTTTTCGGAACTGGGCTGATGATTTCTAGATGTAAGGCGCTCTTGGTCCTAACGGGCCTGGGGCGCCTATCTTTTGGAGGTAGATTTTTGGGACATGCCTGAAAATCTACCTCAAACTTCTAGTGTAGGACGAGAAGTTGTAGCTGAAACTTCTCTTGTAGGACGAGAAGTTATATACTCAAGATGTTGAAAGGAGAGCATTATGGCGCCTACAGCGTTGGGTATTGCAGAGATTGTTGCCGAGGCCCGTTCCTTTGAGATTCCTCACGTCGTGCATCGAGACGATGCCATCAGTGATCTTCCTGAGCCAAAGCCGTTCAATCTTGTCCATATCATCACGGGTATCAGGCGCTGCGGCAAAACGTTCTATGCGTTTCAATGGATTCGTCGCCTTATCGATCGCGGTGTCGATGCCGAGCGTATCTTCTATTTCAATTTTGCTGATGACCGTCTTCGACCGGCGCCGGACACGCTCATGAGCGACATTTTGGAAGAGTATTGGCGGCAGGTTCCCTCAGCGCGAACGAAAGGCTGTTATCTCTTTCTGGATGAGGTGCAGGAGACCGATGGCTGGCAGGGCGTTTGTCAGCGTTTGGCGGAGCACGAGAGCGTAACGCTTGTTATCACCGGATCGTCCTCAAAACTATCTGCCGATGAAATAGCGACGCAGTTTCGCGGTCGCTCGCAAGAGCACGCTATGCATCCGCTTTCATTCCGCGAGTATTGTGCGTTTCATCACATTGAAACGCCGGATATGTCTACTAGTGCTGGGGCTCCAGCTGTTTCTCCGCAGCGGCGAACTGATCTGGAATCGGCATATGACCGTTATCTCATAGAGGGTGGCTTTCCTGGGGTTCAGGAGCTTGATGCCGGTTCGCGTATTCAGATGCTTCAAGCCTATTTGCGAGATGTTGTTGCACGAGACATTCTCGAGCGGAGCGGGCGCACGGATATCGCTCTTGCCAACCAAGTAGGGCTCTTCTGCCTTCGAAACACGGGTTGCGACCTTTCGGTTAACAGTTTGTTGGAAGCCTTAAAGTCTGTCGGATATCGAGCGTCATGGGAAAAAATAAACGAACTCGTTCGTTTATTCCAGCAGGCTCATCTCATTGGATTACTTCCGGAGTATTCAACTTCTTTGGCTCCTAAGACAACGACAACAGACAAGGTCTATGCCGTCGACCAGGGGATGGCATATGCAACATCGCGTGCTAATCAGCAGGATATAGGAAAGCGTTTGGAGACTGCGATTTATGCTGAACTCATGCGCCGTACGGCAAACGGCCGGTTGGAAACGGTGACTTCATTTACGGCTCCAACGCAAGCACGAGAAAAAGTTGATTTCTTGGTCGGCGACGCTTTGGCATCGGAACCATACGCGCTTTACCAGGTGACAGTCGATATGATGGCAGAGAAAACGCGCAGGCGTGAAGTTGGTTCCCTTGAGGTTGCTATGGTAAAAACCGGTATCAAGGATGCCAATATCATCACGCTGCGCGAGGCGACCCAGATCAAAACGGAGCATGGCGTCATCGAGGTTATTCCCGCATGGAAATGGTCGCTTGGTCTGTAATGCTACGCCGGCCCGCCGGGGCCGCACGGCACCATGTTGATGACCGGCGCTTTAGGAACGTCCCTAAGTGCCGGTTTGGCTGGTAAGTCGAGATGTGGGGAGCCCGTTGCTGGTATGGGACGGAGGGATTCCGCGTCCGCCTGGTCGGCGGCCGCGCTCCGCTGCGTCGCTTCGCTCCTTGCGTGCTGCGCTGGAAAACGCTTCGCGTTTCCTCAGCTCCGCACCCTTGCGGGTTCGAATCCCTCTGCTTGCCCACAAGAAAGCGCCCTGGGCCGTTATGGGCTCAGGGCGCTCAATTTTAATGGCTGGGACGGAGGGATTCGAACCCCCAACAGCCGGCACCAAAAACCGGAGTTCTACCGTTGAACTACGTCCCAATGTGTGGTGTTGCCCAAAAGCAACTCGTCTAGTTTACCTAATCTGCGAGGGCATCGCAAACGCCGTCGAGTAGGCGTACGGCGAGCGTCTGCGCGTCGCTGGCCGTGAAGGTGCCGTTGTAGCGCGTCATGCCCGTGAGCTCAATGCGAATGCGAGCCGGCTTCTGCTGCGCGGCGACATTGGCGGTGCGGATGCGCTGGGCCAGGTTGTGGCACTCGGCGAGGGCAATAGTGGCGCGTGGCGCGGCGTCGGCGGGCGGCTCGTCGCTTGCGATCTCGAGCACCAGGTCAACGTCGGTTGGGACCTCGGAGTCGCAGAGCATCATGCCGCTGTTGTCGGTCGTTGCCGTGGCGATGTTCCACATGCGCGAAGCAACGCTGCGTGCGATGGGGTCCTCGCCGATAACGGCAATCTGGAAGCGCTCGAGCACGTTGGCGGCGCGAGCAAAACCGATGCGGGACTCGGCTTCGGTGACCGAGGGCTTGCCCTCCCACACATGATGCAGGCGGTTGATGTAGGCGTAGGTGTCTTGGAAGGCCATGCCGTCGGCAAACAGGCCGACATTTTCCTGGAACTGCTGCAGGGCGGCCTCGGTATGCGGACCAAAGTAGCCGTCGTCCTCGCCGCAGGCAAAGCCCAAAACGTTGAGAGCGCGCTGCAGGGCCTGCACATCGGCGCCATGGAAATTGGGCATGCGCAGATACAGGGTGCGGTCGCCCAGCTTATACGAGGCGTCGACCAGGGCACTCCAACAGGGGATATCGACGGCATGACCGGCAGCAAGGCCGCTGTCGAGCCTGAAGGTACTGACGGCCTGCTCAGTGGTGGTGCCAAAGCGCTTGTCGACAACCTCGGCGTCATCGATTGTATAGCCGAGCTGCAGAAGGCGGGACTGGACGTCCTCGACGGCTGCTCCCTGCATGCCCGTGGTAATAGGTTCCATGAACGAACCCCTTTCGGCGTACCATTCGTACTATTTTGAGCGTGTGTCGGATAGACAACGCGAGACAATTTATAAACATGCACTCAATAGTGTAGCAACTTGTACCCAAACTCGCTGCCCACAGGTTTTATGACCCCCGCTAGTTAAGGCGCTCCACAAAGAAATCTGCCATTGAGAGGAAGAGCTCGCGCGCATGTGGGTCGAGCTCGACGCCTTCGATAGCGGCCTTGGCCTTGGCGGTCAGGTCGAGCGCATAGTTGTGGGCGAAATCGACAGAGCCGGTCTGCTGGAAGATCTCCACGGCGCGCGCGAGCTGCGCAGGGTCCTCGGTGCCCGAGGAAAGGATTGCCTCGACCTCGTCGTGATAGCGCTCATCAGAGAGGGCGTGTACGGCGACGAGCGTACGCTTGCCCTCGGTGATGTCGGTACGGAAGTCCTTATTGGCGGCTTCCTTGGTGCCGACCAGGTTGAGCAGGTCGTCTTGAATCTGGAAGGCAAGGCCCGTGTGCAGCCCAAAGGCGCGCAGTGCCTCAATCTGCTCTTCGCTGCCGCCGCCGATAATGGCTCCGGCGGCAAGCGGCGTCGCTCCGCTGTAGTACGCGGTCTTGTGCGTCGCCATGTCCAGATAATCGTCGACCGAAATGTCAAAGCGCCCGTCGCGGACCCAGCCCAGGTCGAGCGCCTGGCCCTCGATGGTACGGACGATCATCTCGGTAAGCTCGTGGAGCACGCGAAGCTTCACGTCTGCGTTGAGTGTGGGGTCGTCGAGAACCGTCTTGGTGACCATGGTGAGCGCCAGGTCACCGCAGTTGATGGCAAGACCGGTGCCCTCGGTAAGGTGCATGCAGGGCTTGCCGCGACGAATCTGCCCGTTGTCGGCGATGTCGTCGTGGATGAGTGCGCCCGACTGAAAGTGCTCGATGGCCGCCGCTGCGCTGCGGGCGCTCTCAAAGCTGCCGCCTACCGCAGTGGCGGCGAGCATGCAGATGAGCGGGCGGTGGCGCTTGCCAGCGTTTGCCGTAAATGCCGAGAGCGGGGTATACAGGTAGCGCTCGATATCGGCGGAAGTCGCCTGTCCGTCAAAGAACGTGGCCAGATAGTCGTTAATCTGGTCAAAGTGCTGGGCTAAAAAGCTGGTAAACGGACTGGACACGGGTTCTCGCATTCTTTGATAGGTTGCATCGTTGCATTATGCAGACAACATATTGCCACATTAGGGCGTCGAGCGCGGCGGTTGCCTTGATTATCGACTTCATCCGAACACCTCCCACATTCATCCGTACATGTACGGA
>UQHW01000050.1 GCA_900540935.1 uncultured Collinsella sp.
CCGCTGACCGGTGGACGGCACCGAGCCGTACGCTTGAACTTAGAAGGGGGAGGCCTCGCGGCCTCCCCCTTTTTTGCGTTTACGGGTTTTTGTCTCACATAGTGGCTGTGTTTTATAACCCTCGTTTGTCGCATCTTCTGTGAACGGGCTACAATAACTTAGTCTGTGCGATATGGAGGTGAACATGGCTGAAGCTGGTATCGGCGTTGATATCGTCGAGATTTCCCGCATGAAATCAATTCTTGGAAAGACGCCGTCGTTTGCTCGGCGTGTGTTTACCGAAGAAGAGCGTGCGTATTGCGATGCATCATCGCGTCCCGCTGCTCACTATGCGAGTCGCTTTGCTTCGCGCGAGGCGGTGCTTAAAGCTCTCGGCACGGGTTTTAGTCAAGGCGTGGGTCGCAAGGATGTTTCGGTAACGCGTGATAAACTCGGCAAACCGAAGGCGCTGCTTTCGGGCCGTGCTCTCGAGATCGCTCAAGAACTGGGTGTTGTTGAGGTCGCTCTTTCCATTACGCTTACGGGAGACTTGGCCGTTGCGAATGCCATCGCGATTACCGAAGATGCTCGACCTAAGCCAAAAGATGAAAAACTGAGCACCAAGAAACGCGTTGCGCAGACATTTAAAGAGGCTCGCTCTGTTTTAGATGAGCTTGAGCAGCTGCAGAATTCAGCATTGACGGAGCACCTGGGCGATGCTTCGCAAGATACGCTAGGAGCATAGATGAAACCGGTTTTGAGTACCGAAGAAGTCGTTCGTCTCGAGGATATCATCGAACGAGAAGGGACCTCGAAGGCCGAGCTTATGGAGCTGGCGGGTGAGTTTGCCGCCAACGAGGTCTTGAAGCTCAATCCCGATCGGGTTCTCGTTCTGGTCGGTTTTGGTAATAATGGCGGCGACGGTTGGGTTGCCGCCGATATCCTGAGCCATAAGGGTGTGGACGTGGATATCGTTTCTCCGGTTGAGCCGGATGAGATTCCTGCTGCTCTGGCACGTCATGTTGCTCGTCGTACGGCCGGCCGCGATGTGCACGTTTGCGTCGGCCCCTCGCGTGATGAACTCGAGGTTTTGATCGATAAGGCCGATGTTGTTGTCGATGCCATTTTTGGTACCGGTTTCCACGGGAATCTGCGTGCGCCGTTCTCCATTTGGATTCCTACGGTCAATGAATGCGCCGATTGTGTCGTATCCATTGATGTCCCCTCGGGCCTGAATGCCGAGACGGGCGTTGTTGATGACGACTGCATTCGTGCCGAGCATACGGTGACGATGATTGCGCCCAAGATTGGTCTGTATAGCGCTGATGGCCCTGAGTATGCTGGCGATTTGATCTGCGGCAATCTTTACGACCGTCTTGACGAGGTCATCGATGATGTCGACCACGCCGCCGAGATTGTCGAGCCCGGTGACTTAGTTGATTACTTTGCTCCACTACCTACGAATATCGATAAGTATTCCCGTGGCTCTGTGCTTATTGTCGCCGGATCTGCGCAATATCCTGGTGCTGCCATTATGGCGGCCAAGTCTGCAGCTCGCGCGGGTGCTGGTTACGTGGCAGTCGCGGCTCCTGACGCCTGCGCCAATCTTATTCGCATGGCACTTCCTTCGATTCCCGTCTTTGCTATTCCGTCTGATTCCCGCGGCTCCTTTGGCGCCGCTGCGCGCATGACGGTGTGCGAGATTGCAAAGAAGTACAGCTGTGTACTGTGCGGTCCCGGTATGACGACATCTGCCGGCGCTATGCAGGTGGTTTCGGGCTTGCTCGAGCTTGATGTGCCGCTTATCTTGGACGCCGATGCACTCAACTGCCTTGCTAAGATTGCCATTGACGGTATTGATAGTAATCCCGAGATGTATCGTCGCGAGCAGCCGTTGGTTATGACGCCGCACTATCGTGAGCTTTCGCGTCTGGTTGCCGGCGACGAGGTGAACGACCTTGGTACCGCGATTGCGGCCGCGCAGAAGGTTGTCTGGGCTGCAGGCTCCGACAATCTGGTGGTCATTGCCAAGGGGCCGACGACGGCTATCTGTGGCGTTGAGCGTGTGCTGCTGCCGCTCTCGGGTCCGGCTTCTCTGGCAACTGCCGGTTCGGGTGATGTTCTCGCGGGTATTTTGGCCGGCACGCTTGCCACCATGCGCGACGAGATGGATCGTTGGGAGTTGCTGTATTCGTACGCCGTCGCACTTCACAGCTACGCCGGTTTTGCTGCGGCGACGGAGTATGGTGAGAAGAGCGTCATCGCGACCGATCTTATCGACTTGATCGGTCCTGCCATGGAACTGGCGGCAAAGGATGCGCTCGAAGATCTGGGAATCATGGACGAAGGGTCGGATGACTAATCATGAATAAAGCCGATTTGACGCGCTGGTCCTGGGTCGAGATCGACCGCGGGGCGCTCCGTCGCAACACGAGGGCCTATAAGAACTTGCTGAATCCACGTCAGCGCCTGTGCTGCGTGGTCAAGGCCGATGCTTATGGTCATGGAGCTGTTGAGTGCGCCAAGATCATGTATTCGGCCGGTGCCGACATGTTTGCCGTGGCGACGGTTAACGAGGGCGTTGAGCTCCGACAGGGCGGGATAACGAAACCCATCCTCATCCTAAGCGAGCCGCCTATCGAGGCCATTCCGACGTTGCTCGAGTTTGATATCATGCCCTCGGTCTATACGTCTGACTTTGCTCTTGCGTATGGCGAATGTGCCGTCGCGGCGGGCAAGGTGGGCAAGTATCATCTCGCCATCGAGACGGGCATGAACCGCATCGGCGTACATTACACGCAGGTGCTCGACTTTGTCCGCGGTATAAATTTCCATCGCGGTATTCAGTGCGACGGCGTATTTACGCACTTCGCCACGGCCGATGAACCTTCGGGCTGGGACTACAAGCTGCAGTGTCAGCGCTTTACCGAGGCCGTTCAGGCCATTAAGGATGCGGGTTTTGAGTGCGGTATCGTGCACTGCGCCAACACGCCGTCCTCGATGCTCGACCCCTCGATGCATTTTGATATGATTCGCGCCGGCATTGGCTTGTATGGCATGCAGCCGTGCGAGCTGAGTGGCCGCGTGATGCAGCTTGATCCCGTTATGAGCGTCCATGCGCGTGTGACGCGCGTGGCACACCCTGCGATGGGTGAGGGCGTGGGCTACGGTTTTACCTACCGCGTACCGCGTACGCGCGTTCAGATCTGCACGCTACCGATCGGTTATGCCGATGGCCTATCGCGTACGCTTTCCAATCGTATGGATGTGCTGTATCGCGGCGAGCGCGTGCATCAGGTTGGCAATATCTGCATGGACCAGTTTATGGTCGCCATTCAGTCCAACCCGGCACACGAGATTCCCGAGGCCGAACATGGTGATGAGATGATTATTGTCGGCCGCGATGGCGATGCCGAGATCACTATGGACGAGATGGCGCGCCTACGCGGTACGATTAACTACGAGGTCGCCTGCGGCTTTGGCATGCGTCTCGACAAGGTCTACGTGTAGGAGCCGCTATGGGCGTCATGCACATCCCCGGCCATACCCATCAGGCACCACGTGAGGTCGCACTCGAGGAAATTGAGGCCGTTCTGGGCGATTGTCACCTCTGCCAGCTCTACCAGTCGCGTCACAATATCGTGTTTGGCGTGGGAAACCCCCGCGCTCGCGTGATGTTTATTGGTGAGGCGCCGGGTCGCAACGAGGATTTGCAGGGCGAGCCCTTTGTGGGGGCGGCAGGCGAGGATCTCAACGGCATTTTGTCGCTGGCGGGGCTCAAACGCGAAGACGTCTACATTGCCAACGTGCTTAAGTGCCGCCCGCCGGGAAACCGCAATCCGCGTCCCGAGGAAGTGCTGGCTTGCTCGCCGTTTTTGCGTGAGCAGATTCGAAGCATCTGGCCTGATATTATCGTGACGCTCGGCAACCCCGCGACGCACTTTGTGCTTAAGACCGAGATTGGCATTACTAAGCTGCGCGGCAGGTTCCACCAGATGGGGCATTTTGTAGTAATGCCCACTTTTCATCCGGCAGCAGCGCTGCGCAATCCGGCGTGGCAGGAGCTGCTGGAGGAAGACTTTAAGATGCTGGGCGATTATCTGGAGCGACATCCCGCACCAGAGGACGCCTCGGAATAATAAGGAGCATATATGTCCCTGGAGCGCCTGGGGGTAGGTACTTACAAAACGACTTGCGCTGCCGATACGGAGTACTTTGGCGAGCTAATTGCACCGTGCCTTGAGGACGGCGATGTGCTCATCCTGACCGGTGGCCTGGGAGTGGGCAAAACTCACTTTACCAAGGGCGTCTCGCGCGGGCTGGGCGATGGGCATATGGTTACGAGTCCTACGTTTGCGCTCATGGCCGTTCACGATCAAGGTCGTATTCCGCTGTTTCACTTTGATCTATACCGCCTGGAGCATGCCTACGAGCTCGAGGATACGGGCATTTTCGATGTGCTGGGCTATGAGGGTGCTTGCCTGCTGGAATGGGGCGAACAATTCCAGGACGAGCTGACGGATGAGTATCTTTCGGTGACGCTCAAGCGTGATGAGGGCGACAGCGATGTGCGAACGATAACGCTTGAGGCGCACGGTGACCGCGCAATGGAGCTTTCCCATTTGATTGATAAGGCTGTACAAGATGAGCTTGCATAACGACAACGCGCTGGTGGTGGCGCTCGATACCTCGACCGACATGCTTGCCTGCGCGGCAAGCTGGATTGATGGGCAGACGGGCGAGACGAAGCTCGTGAGTGGCGACCACATGTGTCGCCGTCACGCCAACGTTGAGCTCGTGAATACCGTTGATGGCGTGCTGACTCAAGCCGGTCTGGATCGCAGCGATGTTGGTTGCTATGTGGTCGGTCGCGGCCCGGGGTCCTTTACGGGTGTGCGCATCGGCATCTCCACTGCCAAGGGCCTCGCGCGTGGTGCCAATGTTCCGCTGCTGGGCGTGTCGACGCTCGACGCTTGCGCTTGGACGGCGTGGAAGGCTGGCGTGCGCGGCAAGCTTGGTATCTTGGCCGATGCTATGCGCGGTGAGGTATATCCGGCGCTGTATATGCTGGTTGATGAGGGTCCCGAGCGTCAATTTGAGCGCGAACACGTGGTCAAGGCCGCCGTGGCGCTCGATGAGTGGCGCCGAGCAGCGGACTGGGACCAGGTTCAGCTGACCGGTGACGGTCTCGTGCGCTATGGCAAGCTGCTGGGTGAGGACGAGACCGCCCGCTGCGTGGAGCGCGACCTGTGGTGGCCTTCGGGCGAGGGCTTGCTGCTCGCGCACGCTACGGGTGACGGCGATCCGGCCCGCGTCCTGCCGATTTACACGCGCCTTTCGGATGCCGAGGAAAACGAGCGCAAGCGTCTTGGTCTTGCCGAGAGTGCGCAGAGCGGAATTACGGGCGTTGCCGATGAGCTCGCCGGTCGTCATCTGCAGTTCCGTCCCATGGGCGCGGCGAATGCCGAGGGCGCGAGCGCGCTGGAGGCTGCCTGCTTTGAAGGTGCCGGACACGAGGCGTGGACGCCGGGCATGTTCCTGTCCGAACTGGGCGAGGACGTCGCTGCGCCGCGTAGTTGGTGGGTGGCACACGACGACGGCAAGCTACTGGGCCTTGCCGGCGGTATGGTCGTGGACGGTGATGTGCAGATTCTGGATGTCGCCGTCGACCCGGCACATCGCCGTGAGGGCATTGCCCGCAAGCTGCTGTCGCATGTGAGCTATGATGCCCAGATGCTCGGCTGCACCACGGCTTCGCTCGAGGTCGAGGACGGCAACGAGGGAGCGATTGCGCTCTATAACGCTCTGGGCTTTACCGAGGCTGGCCGTCGCCGCGGCTACTATGGTGCCGGCAAGGACGCCATCGTCATGACGGCCCCGCTGCCCCTGGTGCTTCCGGTCGACAATGCTTCGCCCGAGCCGACGGCGGCAGAGCAGCGCGTGTGGCCGCTGCCTGCGCCTGGGCGCTCCGAGGGGGAGCGTGCCGAAATTGAGCGCCGCCGCCTAGTGCTCGCTATCGAGAGCTCCTGCGACGAGACGGCCGTGGCGATTATCGATGCGGATGGCAATATGCTGGCCAACCAGGTGTCGACGCAGATTGATTTTCACGCCCGCTTTGGCGGCGTGGTGCCCGAGATCGCCTCGCGCAAACACGTCGAGGTGATTGTGAGTGTCGTGGATGCGGCGCTCGAGGATGCCGCAGCATCGCTTGGTCTTGAGGATGGAGCCATTGCCCCCAGCGAGCTTGCCGCCGTGGGCGTGACACAGGGTCCGGGCCTGGTGGGCGCGCTCGTGGTTGGCGTCGCCTTCGCCAAGGGCTTTGCCTACGCTGCTGGCAAGCCGCTCGTGTGCGTCAACCATCTTGAGGGTCATCTGTTTGCCAACTTGCTGGCGCAGCCCGACCTCAAGCCGCCGTTCATCTTCACGCTTGTCTCGGGCGGGCACACCATGCTCGTGCACGTGAAGGCGTGGGGCGACTACGAGGTGCTCGGTGAGACGCTCGACGACGCTGTGGGCGAGGCCTTCGACAAGGTAGCCAAGGCACTGGGCCTGGGCTATCCCGGCGGCCCCATCATCTCCAAGCTTGCCGAGACGGGCAACCCCAAGGCGATCGATTTTCCTCGCGCGCTTAACAGCAGGGGGGACTACCGCTTCTCGCTTTCGGGCCTTAAAACCGCTGTGACGCTCTACATTGAACAGGAGACCAAGGCCGGGCGCACGATTCACCTGCCCGATCTGGCAGCTTCGTTTGAGGCGGCTGTCTTTGACGTGCAGTACAAGAAGGCCAAAAACGCATTGCACGCTACCGGATGCAAGGAATACTGCATCGGTGGCGGCGTCTCGGCCAACCCGCATCTGCGCGAGATGATGATCAAGAAGCTTGGGCGTCAGGGGATTCGCGTAACGGTGCCGCCCTTGTCTGCCTGTACCGATAACGCAGCCATGATCGCGGAGGTCGCTCGCCGTAAATTCGACCGAGGAGAAATCTCGCCGTTCGACGTCGACGCCGATCCAAACATGACGCTGTAGTCGTACGGGTGCGGTCCCCGGCGCTGCCCGGGCGCCAACGGCCGCATATGAACTTTCCTGCTCTACAGTCCTGCTCACGACGGAGGCCACATTAAGTGGCCTCCTGTT
>UQHW01000051.1 GCA_900540935.1 uncultured Collinsella sp.
CCGTACATGTACGGATGAATGTGGGAGGTGTTCGGATGAAGTCGATAATCAAGGCTGTCCAATAATTCGTCTGAAACACAATGAAAAACCGTTTGATGTGAGTTAATATAAACAACGTCGTGAATCTGACTCCTGCCACATGCATGACAGGGGTTAAACACAAAAAGGAGTCAATTATGGTTTCTGAGAAGGCTACCCTCGTTAATCCTCAGGGTCTGCACATGCGTCCGGCTGGTCTGTTCGCCTCCACCATGGGCAAGTACGCCTGTGACGTGACGGTCGTCACCCCCGAGAAGGAGGTCAACGGCAAGTCCCCGATGGCCCTCATGGCTGCTGGTATCCCCTGCGGTACCGAGGTCGAGGTCAAGTGCGACGGCGCTGACGAGGCCGAGGCTCTGGCTGCTGCCATCGAGCTCATCAAGAGCGGTCTTGGCGAGTAGAACTCAAACGGGTCGCATGTTGAACAACTAAGTTCATATTTGGGGGCGCAGTGACCTGTTGTAAGGTAGCTGCGCTCTTTTGTCATGGATATGGCAAAACGCTTTATCACATGACACGGAGAGAGGAATGGGAATGTATCAGGGAGTCAACGCTTCCGAGGGCATCGGTATCGGCACCGTCATGGTTGCCGTCGATCCCGACTTGACGTTTGAGCCGCACGAGGTTGCTGATTCGGCAGCAGAGAAGGAGCGCTATCAGTCCGCTCTTTCGGTCTTCTGCGAGAAGACCCAGGCTCAGGCCGACCACATGAAGGAGACGGTGGGCGAGGCCGAGGCCGAGATCATGAGCGGACACATTGTCCTGGCTCAGGACCCGGGCATGACCGACGCCATCAACGCCGCCATTGACGGCGGTACCTGCGCCGAGCAGGCGCTCATGGACACCTCGACCATGTTCGAGAACATGTTCCTGTCTATGGACGACGAGATGTTCCGTCTGCGCGCGGCCGACATCGCCGACATCCGCACCGGTATTCTGGCCGAGCTGCTGGGCAAGGAGGTCGTCGACCTTTCCGTCCTGCCCGAGAACACTGTCGTTGTCGTGCACGACCTCACGCCGTCCATGACCGCAACGATCGATAAGGCCCATGTTGCCGGTATCGTCACCGAGACCGGTGGCCGCACGTCGCACTCCGCGATCATTGCGCGCGCCCTCGAGATCCCGGCTGTCCTTTCGGTTTCCAACAGCTGCACCGCGCTGCGCAACGGTATGACCGTTGTCGTCGACGGTGGCAAGGGTATCGTCGAGGCCGATCCCGACGAGGAGACGCTCGCTGCCTACACCGCTAAGGCCGAGGCCTTCGCTGCCGAGAAGGCAGCCCTCGAGGCCTTCCGTGGCAAGCCGTCCGTGACTGCCGATGGCATCAAGAAGATCATCGCCTGCAACATCGGTAACCCCGATGACGTGCCCAACGCGCTCGATCACGACGCCGAGGCCATCGGTCTGTTCCGCTCCGAGTTCCTGTTCATGGACTCTGCTGAGCTTCCTTCCGAGGAGGAGCAGTTCAACGCCTACCGTAAGGTCGCCAGCGCGCTCAAGGGTGCTCCGGTCATCATCCGCACGCTCGATGTGGGTGGCGACAAGGAGATTCCGTATCTGCACATGGTCAAGGAAGACAACCCCTTCATGGGCTTCCGCGCCGTGCGTTACTGCCTGGCCAATCCCGACCAGTACAAGGTCCAGCTCCGCGCTCTGCTGCGCGCTAGCGCCTTCGGTGACGTCAAGATCATGATCCCGCTCGTCACCTGCGTCGAGGAGGTCTTGGCTGTCAAGGAGCTCGTCGAGCAGTGCAAGGCCGAGCTGACCGAAGAGGGTCGAAAGTTCAACGAGAACATCGAGGTCGGCATTATGGTCGAGACGCCCGCCGCTTCGCTGCTCGCAGACCGTCTTGCCGAGGTCGCCGACTTCTTCTCCATTGGCACCAACGACCTGATCGGCTACACCATGTGCGCCGACCGTGGCAACGACACCATCTCCAACCTGTACCAGGTGTACTATCCCGCCGTGCTCCGCTCGCTCAAGAACATCATCGAGAGCGGCGTGAAGGCCGGCATCATGGTCGGTATGTGCGGCGAGGCCGCTGCCGATCCGCTGCTCGAGCCGCTGCTGATCAGCTGGGGCCTGGAGGAGTTCTCGATGAGCGCTCCGTCGATCCTGCGCGCCCGCAAGACCATCAGCCAGTGGACCAAGGCCGAGTGCGACGAGCTCGCCGAGAAGGCACTCGCCTGCAACACCGCCGCCGAGGTCAAGGCACTGCTCGAGTCCGCAGCTCGCTAATTTGGTATCAGAGGTAACCGCGTGGTTGGAATGGGCCGGCCACGCGGCCCTCACATATACAGGGGGTACTGTAAATGTTCTACACGCTAACCGCTAACCCGGCTGTCGACATGACGGTTTCGAGCTCTCCGCTCGAGCCCGACGAGAACGTCCGCACCGGCTCGGCCAGCTACACGGCTAACGGCAAGGGCCTCGACGTGTCCTTCGCCTTTAAGAAGATGGGCGTCGACACCGTCGCGCTCGGCTTCTTCGCCGGCTTCACGGGCAAGTTTATCGTCGAGGAGGTCATGAACCTGGGTTGCCTGTGCCGCCCGGTCTGGACCGACGGTATCACGCGCATCAACACCTACGTCAACGATGGCCAGCACGAGTACGGCATCCTGAACCCCGGCGCTCCGATCACGCCGCAGCACCAGGAGGAGCTCTACAACATCCTGGACACCGCGGGCGATCTTGAGTGCCTGATTGTCTCCGGCTCCGTGCCTCCCAAAGCTACGCCCGACTTCCTGGCTCAGGTCATGGAGCACGCTCAGGCTCGTGGCGCTGACGTCGTCCTGGACCTGTCCTCCGACAAGCTCAAGGAGCTCGCTCACAAGAAGCCGCTGCTCATCAAGCCGAACCATCACGAGATGAAGGCCATCTTCGGTGTGCCGGTCGATACCGACGACGAGGTTCGCGTTGCCATGAAGATGGCTCACGACGCTGGCGTTCAGAACGTGCTGCTCACCCGTGGTAGCCGCGGCGACGCTTACTTCTCCAACGGCGAGGACATCTGGTACGCCAAGCGTGAGTTCAACATCAAGCTGGTTTCTTCCGTCTGCGCCGGTGACTGCACCCTCGCTGCGTTCCTGCACAAGTGGTACAGGGATCGCGACAACGTCGAGGAGGCCATGAAGCTCGCTATGGCCACCGGCGCCAACGTTGCCGAGTCCGTTGGCATCGGCGACTTCGGTCACGTCGACGAGTACAGCAAGCGCGTTGCTGTCCGTAAGCTCGATCGCCAGTAATCGAAACACGACATATTCGTGCGCATGCGGCGCCCCGGTTTCGGCCGGGGTGCCTTTTTTTGTTCCGTCATGGGGGAGGGGTGTCCTGCTGTACTTCATCGCTTCCACACCGTTCACCGAGTTGTCCTAGCCTTTTGCCGATCCGTGGAATATACTTTCATTAACACGTTGCTTCGTGAAAGGAACATTCATGATTTACACGCTCACTGCAAATCCCGCCATTGACTACAACATCGCTTGTGACGGCCTTGCTGCCAACACCGTCACGCGTACTCGCAACGCCGTCTATACGCCCAACGGCAAGGGCCTCAACGTCTCGTTTACGCTTGACCACTACGGTGTCGACACCACGATCCTGGGCTTCTTCGCTGGCTTCTCGGGCGAGTTCATCGTCAAGGGCGCCGAGGCCCTGGGCGTGCCCGTCAAGCCCGTGTGGACCGACGGCATCACGCGCGTCAACGTGTTCCTCAATGCCGGCCCCGACACCGAGTACAACATGGTCAACGCCGGTGCCGCCATCAACGAGGCCAATGAGCAGGAGATGTTTGAGCTCATCGATTCGCTCGATGACATGACCTGCTTGGTCATCAGCGGCTCGCTGCCTCCCAACACTTCCGAGGGCTTCTTGGCCGAGGTCCTGCGCCGTGTCGAGGCCAAGGGGGCCGAGTTCGTCCTCGACATCTCGAGCCATCAGCTGGCAGACCTCATTGCTCTGGAGCCACTGCTGATCAAGCCCAATGACGACGAGCTGCTTGACATCTTTGGCATTAAGGTGAGCGGTGGCGACGATGAGTCTGTTAAGGGCGCAATGGCTGAGCTTCATGCCAAGGGCGCCAAGAACGTGCTGCTGACCCTTGGTGGCGCCGGCGCGTACTTCTCCAACGGCGAGCATATCTGGTTTGCCAACCGCACCTTTGAGGTCAAGCTGCTGTCGACCGTCTGCGCCGGCGATTCCTCGCTGGCCGCCTTCCTGTCCGTGTGGCACGACGCCCCCGAGCGTGTTGAGGATGCCTTGCGTCTTTCGATGGCCACCGGCGCCAACGTGGTCGAGTGCCCCGGTCTGGGCGATTTTGCCAAGGTGGACGAATATAAGAAGCACATCGAGGTTCGCCAGGTCTGCTAGTCCCTGCACCTTGCCTGAATAGTTTGATTATTTCGCATCCGTCTTAGACTAGGACGGATGCGTTTTTGTTTATCGGACTTGCGTGTGCAGTGGAGGCTGTTTCTTGCTAGACTTCTTGCAGACACAATCGATAGCCAATTTGATAGTCGCAGGAGGCCATAGGCATGTGCAATGTTTCTCTCAACGGTACGCAACCGTCTGATGCCTCCCTGCGCGTTCTGCGCGCGCTTGAGGCGGCTGGTCTTGAGGCTTGGTACGTTGGCGGTTGGGTGCGCGACGCCCTGATGGGATGCCCCAGCCACGATGTTGATATGTGCTGTAGCGGCCTGTGGCAGGAGTCCAAGGCGGCGCTCGAGGCCGCCGGCATCGTGGTTGTGGAGTCGGGCATTAAATTTGGCGGAATCACGGCTATTTCCGATGGCGAGCGTATCGAGGTCACCACGTACCGTCTGGATGGCTTCTATACCGATGGGCGCCATCCTCAGAGCGTCGAGCGCGCCGCCTCGCTCGAGGACGATCTGGCGCGCCGCGACTTTACCGTCAACGCTATGGCCTGGCATCCCGAGCGCGGGCTTGTCGACCGCTATGACGGCCAGGGTGATCTTGAGCGCAAGCTGATTCGCGCTGTCGGCGATCCCAAGCGTCGCTTTAACGAGGACGCCCTGCGCATGCTGCGTGCGGTGCGCTTTGCCTGCCGTCTGGACTTTATGATTGAGCCCGAGACCAAGCGTGCACTTGCCGAGTGCGCGCCGTTGCTTGATGCCGTGGCGCGTGAGCGTGTGGGTATTGAGCTCGAGGGCATTCTTTCGACCGGTCATGGGGGAGACGCGATGCTTCGCTATCCCGAGCTCATCTGCGCCGCCGTGCCCGAGTTGGCAGCGGGTCGCGGGTTTGATCAACGCAGTGTCTATCATGCGTTTAACGTCTACGAGCATATCGCCCGCGTGCTGACGGTGGCAGGGGAGCTGGCGCTGTGCGACGGCGTCGCGCCCTCGTCGAGCCTTATGTGGGCGGCTTTTTTGCACGATGTGTCCAAGCCCGAGTGCTTTACTGTCGATCATTCCGGCAGCGGACACTTCTACGGTCATCCCGAGCTCGGCGCCAAGAAAGCGCGCGTCATTATGGATCGCCTGGCGCTCTCGCACGACCTGGTGCGCGATGTGTGCCTGCTTATCAAATACCATGACAAGCCGCTGCGTCCCGAGCGCTCCTGCCTGCTCAATATGATGCGCTTGCTTTCTGGTGAGGGCGTCGACACAGCCCGCCTTATTGATGAGCTCATGGATCTTAAGCGTGCTGATACGCTCGGCAAGGCCCCGTCGTGCTTCTATTACGTTGAGACGATTGAGGAGATGCGCGCGATGGCGCACGAGCTGCTGAGGGCGGGGGAGCCCTATACGCTCAAGATGCTCGCCATCAACGGCGGCGACCTGATCCGTGCTGGAGTCAAGCCCGGGCCGGAACTGGGGCAGCTTCTCAACTCCGCCCTCGACGCCGTGATCGAAGACAACATTCCCAACGATCGCGAAGCTCTTTTGGTCCATCTTAACTTGAATTAGCTACCTAGTTTACCTGCGTGTTCCATAACCTGCCGACAATTTTTTGGCAATTTGGAATTTCTTCTTGCGCTGACGTTTTTTGTCCCGTAATATATTTCCTCGCAGCACGGCAGTGCAGATGTCATGTGGCCCGTTCGTCTAGCGGTTTAGGACGCCGCCCTCTCAAGGCGGAGATCACCAG
>UQHW01000052.1 GCA_900540935.1 uncultured Collinsella sp.
TGCGAACCTCCAGTCCGGACCGCTTCACGGTCCAACTTTCTGTCCGCACCCCCAATCGACCTTCGTCAGCCTTTAAAAAAATACGTATCTGAACTAACTGTCCAGGGACATGTCTCCCCCATAGCAAAAAGTCTCTTGTCGAATGAAAATTCGCCAAGAGACCCCATACAAAACGTGGGCTCTGTCGTTCGAATGAACGACAGAGCCCACGCTCACTTTTTATTCAGCCCTAGTCATCGCTCAAAGCCCCTTCGGCAGCACACGGTGCTACCGAGTCACCGCAGGCCGGGGCGGGAGGCGGTCCTTTCTCTCGGAAAACTTCGCGAAGCCCAGTTTCCGAGAGAAAGTGTCCGGCTGCCGCCCCGGCCGGTCAGCTCAACCTACACCGTGTGCTGCGGCAGGTCCTGCAGGGCGATGACGTCCATGCCCATGTCGTTGGCGCTACCGTGACCCTGCTGGTCCTCGCGCACCGCCTCGATGGCGCTCACGTAGGTGTTGGCGGCAGACATCGCCGTCACGCAGGTCACGCCGCGGCGCACGGCCTCGGTACGCAGCAGGTAGCCGTCGCCACGCGAGCCCGGACCGTACGGCGTGTTGATGATTACCGCGATCTTGCCGTCGGCGATGAGGTCGCCGATGTTGGGGCACTCGCCGTCGTGCGGGCCGCTGATCTTCTCCACGACCTCACACGTCACGTTGCCGCCGCGCAGCACGCGCGCCGTGCCCTCGGTAGAGCAGATATCAAAGCCCAGGTAGCGCAGGATACGCGCGACCGAAAGGATGTGACGCTTGTCGCGGTCGCACACGCTGATGAACACCTTGCCGCAGCTCGGATCGGGCAGCTTGTAGTCGATCGCCAGCTGCGTCTTGGCATATGCCTCGGGATAGCTCTTGGCGATACCCATGACCTCGCCCGTCGACTTCATCTCGGGCCCCAGGATAACGTCGGCTCCCGGGAAACGGCCCCAGGGCATAACGGCTTCCTTCATGCAGAACCAGTCCAGCTGACGCTCATCGCTCGGCAGGCCCAGGCTTGCGGTGGAATCGCCCGCCATGATACGCGCCGCGCACTTGGCCAACGGCACGCCGGTGGCCTTGGAGATAAACGGCACGGTGCGGCTCGCGCGCGGGTTTGCCTCGATCACGTAGACGGTCTCGCCCTTGATGGCATACTGCACGTTGACCAAGCCGCGTACGCCCAGCGCCATCGCGATGCGGCGCGTGGTCTCGCGAAGCTTTGCCTGCAGGCTCTCGCTAAAGCTGAACGGCGGGATGCAGGTCGCAGAGTCGCCGGAGTGAATACCGGCCTCCTCGATATGCTCCAAGATACCGCCGATGTAGACCTCTTCGCCGTCGCACAGGGCGTCGACGTCGGACTCGATCGCACCCTCCAGGAAGCGGTCCAGATACACCGGGTAGTCGGGGCTAATGCGCGCAGCCTCGGCCATGTAATCGCGCAGATGCTCGGCATCGTAGGCGATCATCATGCCGCGGCCGCCCAGCACGTAGCTCGGACGCACCAGCAGCGGGTAGCCGATGTGCGCGGCCACGGCCTCGGCCTCCTCAAACGAGGTGGCCTGGCCCGCCGGCGGGTACATGATGCCCAGCTTGTCGAGCAGAGCAGCGAAGCGCTCGCGGTCCTCGGCAAAGTCGATGGCATCGGGCTTGGTGCCCATGATGTTCACGCCGCTCTCCTCGAGCATGCGCGCCAGCTTAAGCGGAGTCTGGCCGCCGAGCGTCACCACGACGCCGTCGGGACGCTCAACATCGATGACATCCATGACGTCCTCGTAGGTGAGCGGCTCAAAGTACAAGCGGTCCGAGGTGTCGTAGTCGGTCGAAACGGTCTCGGGGTTGCAGTTGACCATGATGGTCTCAAAGCCGCGGGCCGCCAGCGCGTAGCTCGCGTGCACGCAGCAGTAATCGAACTCGATACCCTGGCCGATGCGGTTGGGGCCGGCGCCCAGGATCATCGCCTTGGGCTTGTCCGCCGGCGTGGTCTCGTCGGGAGCCACGCACTTCTTGGCATCCGGGCTTGTGCGGTAGATGTTCTCGTACGTCTTGTAGTGGTACTCCGTGGCGCTCGAGAACTCCGCAGCGCAGGTATCGACCGTCTTCATGCTGGGGACCACGCCCAGACCCTTGCGATAGGCGCGCACAAAGCGCTCGTCCGAGCCGGTCAGCGCGGCGATCTCGGCGTCGCTCGTGCCGTACTGCTTGAGCAAGCGCATCGCATCGGCATCGATATCCTCCACACGCAGGCCGCGGATGCTCTCCTGGACCTGAACCATATCGTTGATGCGGTTGAGGTACCACGGGTCGATGCCGCAGATGGCGTGGATGCGCGCAACATCCCAGCCACGGCGCAGAGCCTCGACCACAAAGAAGATGCGGTGCTCGGTCGGCGTTGCCACGGCCTGAGCGAGCTCATCGTCGCTCAGCTTGTCGGCACCTTCCTTGCCACCGGCACAAATGCCCTGATGCCCGTCCTCCAGCGAACGCATGGCCTTGCCGAAGGCTTCCTCAAAGGTGCGGCCAATCGCCATGATCTCGCCCACTGCCTTCATGCGCGTGGTGAGCGTGGGGTCGGTACCCTTGAACTTCTCGAAGGCAAAGCGCGGCACCTTAACGACGCAGTAGTCGATCGTGGGCTCAAAGCAGGCGGGCGTGGCCTTGGTGATGTCGTTGACGATCTCGTCGAGCGTGTAGCCCACGGCCAGGCGCGCGGCGGCCTTGGCGATGGGAAAACCCGTGGCCTTGGAGGCCAGCGCGGACGAACGGCTCACGCGCGGGTTCATCTCGATGACGATCAGGCGGCCGGTGTTGGGGTTCACGGCAAACTGCACGTTGGAGCCACCGGTCTCGACGCCGATTTTCTCCAGAATGGCGAGCGAGGCCACGCGCATGCGCTGATACTCAAGGTCGGAGAGCGTCTGCGCCGGCGCCACGGTGATGGAGTCGCCGGTGTGCACGCCCATGGGGTCGAGATTCTCGATGGAGCACACGATGATGCCGTTGCCGGCGTGGTCGCGCATGACCTCCATCTCGTACTCTTTCCAGCCCTCGATGGACTCCTCGACCAGCACCTCGTGGGCGGGCGAGAGCTCCAGGCCCTGGCTCACGATGGAGACGAGCTCCTCGTGGGTGTGAGCGATGCCGCCGCCGGCGCCGCCGAGGGTAAAGCTCGGACGCAACACGCAGGGATAGCCCACGCGCTCGGCGATGGCCTCGGCGTCGGCCACGCTGTAGGCATAGCCCGAGCGCGCGACCTCCAGGCCAATCTCGGCCATGGCCTCGTTAAAGAGCTTGCGGTCCTCGCCGCGCTCGATAGCGGCCAGGTCGCAGCCGATCATCTCGACGCCGTACTTATCGAGCGTGCCGTCCTTTGCCAGCTCAACGGCAGCGTTCAGACCGGTCTGGCCGCCCAGCGTGGGCAGCAGCGCGTCCGGGCGCTCTTTCTTGATTACGCGCTCGATAAACTCGGCGGTGATGGGCTCGACATAGGTGCGGTCGGCCAAGCCCGGGTCGGTCATGATGGTCGCCGGGTTGGAGTTGACCAGGATGACCTCAAAGCCATCCTCCTTGAGCACCTTGCAGGCCTGGGCGCCGGAGTAGTCGAACTCACAGGCCTGGCCAATAACGATGGGGCCCGAACCAATGACGAGGATGCGCTTGATGTCAGTACGTTTCGGCATGTTTAAAACCTCCTAGAGAGGCTGACTCAATGTTTTGGAAAAGTCAGCGAGGGTGCAGCTGGTGCATCAGGTTGCCGTGATGCGAGGGCGCGCTGGGCTTATGCCCGCGCGACCGAAGCAGAGCGGCAAGATGATGTGCCAGATGCAGCCGCAGCGTCGACCGGTCCGCCGTTCGGTAGAACGGCGGAACCATCGTCGGCAAAATTCCAGCCGGCAAGGCGGTCCTTCGCGGTGTCGATGTCCAGGTAGTTCTCCTCGCCGTCCATGAGTCGCGTAAAGGCGGTGAAGAGATAGTGGGCATCGGTGGGGCCGGGCGAGGCCTCGGGATGGTACTGAACCGAGAAGCACGGGGCGTCGAGCAGCTGGATGCCCTCGGCGGTGCCGTCGTTGAGGTTCACGTGCGTCAGGCGAATGCGGCCGAAGCGCTCGTTCATCACGACCGGCGCGATGCCGCGACGCACCCAGGCGCGCAGGTCGCCATCGGCCGCATGCTCGGCCTCGCCGCCGGAAAGCTCCGGGATCAGTTTGCCCAGACTGGGGAACAACAGGCCAAAGCCGTGGTTTTGCGCGGTGATCTCCACGCGACGGCTCACCAGGTTCATAACCGGCTGGTTACCGCCACGGTGACCGAATTTAAGCTTTTCCATTTGGGCACCGCACGCCAAGCTGATCATCTGGTGACCAAGGCAAATGCCAAAGATCGGCACCTTGCCGATCAGCCGCTGCACCTGCTCGTAGGTCTCCACCACGGCATCGGGGTCGCCGGGGCCGTTGGATAAAAAGACGCCGTCGGGATTCATGTCGAGCACCTCACCCGCGGGCGTATCCCACGGCACGACAGTAAGGTCGCAGCCGGCACGGACCAGACCCTCCAGGATGCCGCGCTTGACGCCGCAGTCGTAGGCGACCACGTTGTGGCGGGAAGGAGCGGCAGGGGCAAGCGCAAAGTCATGCGTAGCAGGCAGATCGCTCGCGGCAAAAGTGTGGGGCTCAGAGCAGCTCACGGTCTTGACCAGGTTCTCGCCCACCAGCGTCGGCGCGGTGGCCAGACGCTCGGCAAGCTCGTCGACGTCAAAGATTTCCGTCGAGATAATGCCCATCTTGGAGCCGTTGTCGCGCAGGTGGCGCACAAGAGCGCGGGTGTCGACGCCCTCGATAGCGACGATGCCGTGGGCACGCAGGTACTCCGGCACGCTGACGGCCGAGCGCCAGTTGGAAGGCGTGGCGCACATGTCGCGGACGATCATGCCACGCATGGCGGGAGCGCTCGCGGGGCGGGCGGTATCACCGGGGAAGGCCGACTGGACGTCGGTCTCGTCGATACCGTAGTTGCCGATCTGCGGATAGGTCATGGTTACGATTTGGCCGGCATAGCTCGGGTCGGTCATGACCTCAAAGTAGCCCTCAAGCGAGGTGTTGAAGCAGACCTCGCCGGTCGCGGTGCCCTCGGCACCGCATGCACGGCCATAAAAAATGGTCCCATCCTCAAGGTACAGGATGCAGGGACCGCAGGTGCCCTTGCTGGTTTTGGCCAGCATGCGCTGGCAAAGCTCGCTGGGCGCGAAGGTGCGGGCAGCAGTGCCCGCAGTATGGTTGTTCGCCATAATTCTCCTTCCCGGTCTCTCCGGACCGGCTTAAAGGTTGGTAGTTAGGCCTTGCGGTATTTTAACCGCAAGTATGCGCCATGGCGTTAATTTCATTGAAATGTTTACGAAATGATAATTATGACTTTCTATGCATAATGATTTTTCTGGGACGGGGATTTAAAAAGGCTCTGTTAGACCAGGATTGACATTCCGCCCTGTCATCTTCTTGCGATTGC
>UQHW01000053.1 GCA_900540935.1 uncultured Collinsella sp.
AAAGAGAAGAGGCGGGGCATGCCCCGCCTCTTACACCACATCTCTGCGCGCTACCGGGGGTACCTGCTCAATCGGCTAAATACCCGCAAGTTCGCAGTAGCGGTCGACATTGCTGGCAAATACCATCTCGACAGCACCCTTCTGGACGGGCACCGTCGGGGTCCTTCCCCACAGCAGATAATCGCCCAGCGTCTTAGCGCCGCGATACGCCAGGCTCGTCGGGTCCTTATAGACAATATTGGTAAAGATACCGCGGCGCAAGGCCAGAGCACTTTCGGGAAACAGGTCGTTGCCGATCACCATGACCTGACCGGCCTTGCCGGTCGAGACGAGCGCGTCGGCAACCACTTCGGAACCAACGGCAAAAACGCTACAGATAAGTTCGGGGGCGTCCGGCGCACTCAAGCGCTTTTCGAGCTCATGCTCGAGTTGTTTGACTTGCGCATGGGCACCTGCAAGATCCTCAACCTGCCATGGAATATCACGTTCGCGCAGGTAATTGTGGAAGGCGCGGGCGGTTAGATAGTGCGAATCGGTATATGGGTCGCCTGTCAAAAGGAGCACGCGGGCGTCGGCCCCAGAAGCATGGACCAGGTTTGCCGCCTGCTCGGCCATAAGGCTGCCTGCCGTCGAATAATCGGCCAAGCTCGCACCCAAACGATTCAAATGCGGACGGTCGCCGTCGACAAGCTCAATCGTCACGCCCGCCTCGGCGATCTGCCCCAAAAGCTCAGTCGCACGATCGTCGCCCGGCGCATAGGCGAGCAAGCCATCAATCTTCTCGCCCACCTGCAGACGCTCGTCGATTTGCTCGAGTGCATCAGCGTAGCCGCCCACGCCAAATTCAACGCGCTCAACCGTAATGCCCCGGTCGATGACCTCCTGTTCAAAGCGATTGCAGCCTTCCCACAGGTAACGGAAAAAGTACGCTCCCTCGCGCGATGCGCGGGGCAGGCAAAACACCAGATTGATATCCTTGCGGCGCAGGCTTGAGGCACTTGTGTTGCGGTGATAGCCCATGGCCTCGGCCTTAGCGTTCACCTTGGCGCGCACGGATTCGCTCACGCCGGCCTTTCCCGTCAGAGCCTTGTGCACGGTATTGATGGAAACGCCAAGCTCGGCGGCTATGTCCTTCATGGTTACGCGAGCGCTCATGCGGTTACTCCGTTATAGATAAGTTGCCAATTAATAGTCCAGTTAACGATACCCCAAAAATACTCTTCGACTCGCCGTACTCTCCCTCAAATGCACAAAGCGCCCCGCGAACGGATGCCCGCGGAGCGCTTGGATGTCCGGACCTTATTTGATACCGCGACCCAAGTCTTCGGCGATTTTGTCTACGCCCTTAAGTGCAGCGCACGTTTTTTTGTTGGAGCAATGCCCCGTGCAAACGCCACCCTGAGCGCAGTCGGCGCAGGTGCCCTTGCGGTAGATGCGCACGCACACGGCGACAAACGCAACGCCGATAACAGCCAGTACAACAATATCGATAGGTGCCATAGCAAGCCTCCTCTAGTTAACCAGCACTTACTTTACCCCATTCTCCACCTACCAAATAGGGACAGGTTTATTTTGGTCGGTTTTATCTGCGGAAACGCCACATCTTACTTCTGGAGCAAAGCAATCTGTCCCCCATTGCGTCAAAAAGCCCGAGTGTCACTGAGACACCCGGGCTCGTGGAAAGGGGTTGATCCTTATTCGGACTTAGGCGGAAACTGCAGCGGAAGCAGTGTTGGTCTCGTCCTCGTCGGTCCAAGCGTGCTTGGGCATAGGACGGAAAATCTGGAAGAGCATCGCGACCAGCAGCACGATAGCCACAACCGTCCAGAAGCCAAACTGCCCAAGGACAAGCAGGTTATAGAACTGGTTGATGAACAGGCCGATCACCCAAGCGAAGGCGCACTCGTAGCCGAGGGCAATCGCGGTCCACTTGCCGGAATCCATCTGGTTGCGGATGGTACCCATAGCGGCAAAGCACGGAGCGCACAGCAGGTTGAACGCGCCGAAGGCAACGCAGGCGCCCATGGTGGGGAACATGCCGGCAAACGCGGTCCACAGGCTCGGGTCGGTCTCGCCCGCGTCGGCGACGGACAGCAGCGAGCCGGCGGTGGCGACGACGTTCTCCTTGGCGACGAGGCCAGAGACAGTCAGCGCGGTTGCCTGCCAGGTGCTAAAGCCGAGCGGGGCGAAGATCCAAGCGACCAGATTGCCCAGCATGGCGAGCACGGAGTAGTCCATGAACTCCTCGGGGATGCCGTCCATCGCAGGCAGGAAGCCAAAGGAGCCGTTGTAGCTACCAAAGTTGGAGAGGAACCAAACCACGACGGTGGACGCGAAGATGACCGTGCCGGCCTTCTTGATAAAGGCCCAGCAGCGCTCCCACACGTGCAGCGCCCAAGAGCGGATCGCCGGGAAGTGGTAAGCAGGAAGCTCCATAACAAACGGCGTCGGGCGACCGGCGAAGAGCTTGGTCTTCTTGAGCATGAGGCCCGAGGCGATGACGGCAAAGACGCCCAGGAAGTAGAAGAGCGGGCTGATCCACGCGGCGGTGGTGGAAGAATCGCCGATGATGGAACCCATGAGCAGGGCGATGATCGGCAGCTTAGCGCCACAGGGAATGAACGTGGTGGTCATGACCGTCATGCGGCGGTCCCTCTCGTTCTCGATGGTCTTGGTAGCCATGACGCCGGGGACGCCGCAGCCCGAGGACACGAGCATGGGGATAAAGGACTTACCGGACAGGCCAAAGCGGCGGAACACGCGGTCCATGATGAAGGCGACGCGGGCCATGTAGCCGCAGTCCTCCAGGAAGGACAGCATGACGAACAGCAGGAACATCTGCGGCACAAAGCCGAAGATGGCGCCCAGGCCGCCGACGATACCGTCGCAGACCAGCGAATCGACCAGGCCACCGTCCTCGGTGCCGCCCGCCACAAGGGCGTCGTGCACCACGGTGGTGATGCCGGGGACATAGGGGCCGTACTGTGCCGGGTCGACCGGGTCGGCATCGTCGCCCGCAGCCTCGACGGCCGCGTCGTAGGCGTCGCGGCCCTGACCGAGCACGTACCAGCCGTCGGTGCCGAAGAGCTGGTCGTTGGTGAAGTCGGTCACCGTGCCGCCCAAGGTAGAAACGGCGATGTAGTACACGCAGAACATGATGACCACAAAGATCGGCAGACCCAGGATACGGTTGGTAACCACGCGGTCGATCTTCTCGGAAGTGCTCATCTTGGCCGGAGCCTTGGTGAGGCACTCGTCGATGATGTGTGCGATCACGCCGTAGCGCTCACCGGTGATGATGGACTCGGCATCGTCGTCGCAGTCCTGCTCGCACTGAGCGACCAGCTCCTCCACGCGAGCGGCCTTCTCCTTGGTGAGGTTGATGAGCTTGCAGGCGTCCGCATCACGCTCGAACAGCTTGACGGCGTAATAGCGGCGCTTGTTAGCGGGAACGCTCGCAGGCAGATTGTTTTCGATGTGGTCAAGAACGTCCTCGATGGAGGAGTCGAACTTGTGCTCCGGCACCTGGCCCTTGGAAGCTGCAGACTTCTTGACCTGCTCGAAGAGCTCCTTGATGCCCTTGTTCTTAAGAGCGGAGATCATCATAACCGGGCAGCCGAGCTTCTTGGAGAGCTTGTCCGTGTCGATCTTGTCGCCGTTCTTCTCGACCAAGTCGGCCATGTTGAGGGCAACGACCACGGGCAGGCCGGTCTCGATAACCTGAAGCGCCAGGTACAGGTTGCGCTCGAGGTTGGTGGCATCGACAACTTGGACGACAACATCGGGCTCGCCGCTCATGAGGTAATCGCGCGAGCATTGCTCCTCGGGGCTGTAGGGGGAAAGCGAGTAGATGCCAGGGAGGTCCGTGATGGTAACGTTCTTGTCGCTTAGGAGCTTGGCTTCCTTTTTCTCAACCGTGACGCCGGGCCAGTTGCCAACGTAGCCGTTGGCGCCGGTGATCAGGTTGAAAAGCGTGGTCTTGCCGCAGTTGGGGTTACCCGCCAGCGCGACATGGATCTGAGAATCCGCCATTCAATCCTTCTTCCTTGTGCGCCCGCGCTGCTTTTTCCGCACGGGCTGGATAATGTGCTTTAAAGTTGCTGCATTAAGTTAGAAATACCTAACTTTATCTGCAGAAATATACGCCGCGAGCCCTTACTGGACCTCGACGACGGCCGCCTCCTCCTTGCGGATGGAAAGCTCGTAGCCGCGCACGTTGATCTCGACCGGATCACCGAGCGGTGCGACCTTCACGACCTTGAACGAAGTGCCCTTGATGAGCCCCAGGTCCATAAGGTGGCGGCGAAGCGCACCCTCACCGTGAAGCTTGACGATGGTGGAGCTCTCGCCCACCTTAACGTCACCCAACGTCTTCATCCTCTTGTCCCCCTTTCGGTTTTTATGAAATGCTGCAGACTAACCGACGGTCATGATGTGCATGGCAACCTTGGAATCGATGCCAAAACGTGCGCCCAGCACCGTGACGATGATATTGGCACCACTCGAGCTCACCACGTGGATTTCGTTGCCCTCGACAAAGCCGAGGTCCTTGAGGTGGTGTTTCATGTCCTCATTGCCCTTTACACGAGACACGCGCACGGTTTCGCCCGCTTTTACCATCGAAAGCGGCATGGCCGGCATCTGCGGTCCGCAAGACATGAGTTGCTCCTAACGTCAGTTCGTCCTCAACATCGACGCGTAAAAAGTTAACCACGTCTATGTTCGCTATAGTAAACTAGCACGTGGTTAACTTTTTGGAAAGGGTCCCCATTCAGATTTCGAAAAAGTTTCCTATACGAAACAAAAAGGCGCGGCAAAGGACCATCCTTTACCGCGCCCTATCATGCTTAGAGCGAGAGATTTCTGATCGATGTGACGCAGGAGGCCTCATCCACGCCCGAAACGCGGAACACGACGTCTTCGCCACATTCGCCGCAAAGTGCCATGAGCCCTATAACGTCGCGGCCATCGACATGACGATTGCCAATCGAAACTGACACGTCGCTACGATGCTTGGCAATAATGTCATAGAGCAGCGCAACCGGGCGGGCATGCAGTCCCAACGGATCTTTAATCGTCTTTGTAAACTCGACCATGTCCCCTCCCACGACATCGCACATTCGGCCGGCAAACCCAGCCACGTGGTAGTTATTGTAGCGTTAGATGCTTGTCGAGAGCTCCTCTGAACACCTCGTGGGCAAAAAGTGGCAAATATGAGTACTGTCACCAATTTAGTAGCAGCAAAATCGAGAGCCATTTGCCTACTTTGAGCGATTTGAAGAGGTTAAAAGCCGTCAAACGCCCTTTAAAGGGGGTTAGATAAATTGATTTTGAGCCCATTTTTGCTCAGAACAGGCCGAAAAATATGACACCTCTTTTGCAACAGTGGTAGCGCACAGAGATGTGGTGTAAGAGGCGGGGCATGCCCCGCCTCCGCCCTTTCAAGAAAGGACGGGGACACCGCCTAGAATTCGTCGTTGGAGTAATGAAGGTGACGAATGGAAGGAA
>UQHW01000054.1 GCA_900540935.1 uncultured Collinsella sp.
TGGAGAGAGCGCTCCCGCAAACTGCCTCTTGACAACTTATAGGAGCGTCGGTTTTAATTTCCCAAATTCCAGGATGGTCGAGGATGCCCGGTTAAACGTAGTAGATAGCCGCCTTTTGTGGCGAACGGTCCAATTCGAGGCTCAAGCCAGCCAGCTTCGGATGGCCATTCTCGAAGTTGCGGTTGAATAGTTCCTGCTTGGCTGCTCAGGCCGCAAAAACAGGAACTATTCCACCGCAACTTATCGAAGGATGCGTTTTAGATGCGGGCGAGGTCGTAGGCTTGGGCGGCCGCTTCGCCGGCGCAGATAAGGTTGACGGTGGCTTCCTGCGAATCGAGCGCTTGGTCGAGGGGCATGGGCTTGCGACAAATCGGCAGCACCAGGTCGACGCCTTGCTCGTATACCGCATCCAGATTGTCGGCGCGACCGCCCACGACGGCGACCACCGGCTTGCCGAAGCGCTTGGCGCGACGCGCCACGCCCACCGGAGCCTTGCCGGCGGCGGACTGCTCGTCCATGTTGCCCTCGCCCGTTATGACCAGGTCCACATCGCGCACGCGCTCGTCGAATCCCACAAGGTCGAGTACTGTCTCCACGCCCGAGCGCAGCTCGGCGCCAAGTGCCAGCAGCGCGGCGCCCAGCCCACCGGCAGCACCCGCGCCGGGCACGCCGAGTACCGAGCCAAATGTCCGTGCGCCCTCGGGCACGCGCAGCAGCCTCTGAGCTCGAGCCTCGGCAATCGCCGCATCGAGCAAGCGACCGTAGCCGACCATCCAGCTGTCGCACCTGCTCAGCATCTCGGCATCATCTGTCGGCAGGCCCTTCTGCCCGCCGAACACCGCCAGTGCGCCGCGACGTCCCACGAGCGGATTCTCAACATCCGAAAGCACGACGATACGCACGCCATCCAACGCCCGCACCGCCGGCACCAGATCAACACCGGCCACTTGCTCAAGGCCCGCGAGCCCCGGCGCAATATCACAGCCGTGGTCATCAACCAAACGCGCGTCCAACGCCTGCAGCATGCCGGCACCGCCATCATTGGTGGCACTGCCACCCAGTCCTATATATAGCGTCTTCGCCCCCGCGCGAACCGCGCGGAGCATCAGCTCGCCCATGCCATAGGTTGTAGCAGCCAGTGCCGCCGGCTCTGTGCAAGGCGAATACCCAATACCCGCAGCCTCGGCCATCTCGATGACAGCCGATTCGCGCTCGCCATCCACCAGCATCCGGGCAGACACGCGATCGCCCAAGGGACCTGCCACTTCGCAGGTCACGATCTCGCTGCCGCACGCGGCGACGGCGTCGAGCGTTCCCTCGCCACCATCCGCCAGCGGCAGCGTGCTCACCTCGGCATCGGGCCACACGCGGCGCACGCCCTCGGCAACCGCCGACTCCGCCTGCGCGCTCGACACACTGCCCTTAAAGGAGTCGATCGCCAGCAGCACGCGACGCGGTCGGCGCTGCACGGGGCCAAAGTCGACCGCCGCACCAGCAATCTCGTCGGCATCAGCCAGCGCCGCGGCATGAGCGGCATGCGCCTCAAGATCGGACCCACAGCCGCAACCGCCGCCATCCGCACCACGCAAACCGGCAAAATAGCTGCTCAACACATCACGGCACTCGTCTGCCAGCACGCCGGCCGTCACATTAAAGCGATGATTCAGGCGCGAATCGGCGTTGAGGTCGTATAGCGAGCCCAGCGCGCCCGCCTTGGCATCGGCCGCACCATACACGCAGCGACCCACGCGCGCGTTGACCATAAGGCCCGCGCACATGCAGCAAGGCTCGAGCGTCACATAAACGGTGCAGTCGGAAAGGCGCCAACGGCCAAGCGCCTGAGCGGCGGAACACAACGCCGCAAACTCAGCATGCGCCGAAGGGTCTTGATCGAGCTCGCGACGATTATGCGCCCGCGCGACAATCTCGCCCGCGCACACCACCACGGCACCAATGGGCACCTCGCCCACCGCCGCGGCAGCGCGCGCCTCGGCCAGCGCCTCGCACATGAACTTCTCGTCGATTTCGGTGATCGTCATCGTTCGCCTTCCCTGTTGCAAATTCAAAACGATGCTATCATTACGACTCACGGAGAGATGGCAGAGCGGTTGAATGCGGCGGTCTTGAAAACCGTTGAGCGCGAGAGCGTTCCGGGGGTTCGAATCCCCCTCTCTCCGCCACTTTTAGTGATGCACCGGCGTCATGGTCCGTTCAAACAGCGCATCGACCACGTCGGCAATCTCGGGTCGACGCTCAAGATCGTGGCCCGATTCCCACCAGTTTGTGAACAGTCGAATAATGCCGCCGGCGATAAACTCCGATGTCGTCTCGAGCGATACAGGGGCCAAGGCGTCCTCGTCAAGCGTGCTCATCACGCGCTCGCGAATGGAGTGGGCAATGCGGTCGCAAATCAGGCCGGTCAGCATACCCGACATGCTGCTCTCCAGGATGTTATCCATGAGCTGCTCATGCGCCAGAATCATGTCCATGGCGTCGGCAAACACCTCATGGCGAAGCACGCGCACGTCGTCGGCCGACGCCGCGCTCCCCTTACCGGTCCGCTTTTGCGGCAGCCCCGACATAAGCTCGTCGACATAAAAGGCAAAGTAATCGTTCTTGTCGCGGAAATGCTTGTAGAACGTCGTGCGGCGGATCATGGCACGCTCGCACAGCATGGCAACCGTAAGGTCCTCAAAACGATGCTCTTCGAGTAGCTCAGTAAAGGCATCGAACAAGGCACGATAGGTTTTCTTAATGCGCAGATCCATCTGCATCGCCATCCTCAGGGCAAAGACAACGCTCGTCAATCTGTCGCATATCTTACACCTGTACCCCGCCCCTCGCCGAGCGGTCGACCTTACCGAAAACATAACGCTTACCGGAAAGTTCGGCACGGCAAAACGTTGCGGGTATACTAGTAGCGTTATACCAACGGCAGTTGGCGCATGCCGCCGCGGCCATTCGAAACGGAGACATCATGATTACCGTCATCATCGGCATCGTTGTTGTCATTGTGATTGTCTGCGCCATCGCCGGCATCTACAACAACATGGTCACCAAGCGTAACCGCATTGATAACGCCTGGCAGAACATCGATACGCAGCTGCAGCGCCGCAACGACCTGATCCCCAACCTGGTCGAGACCGTCAAGGGCTACGCCAAGCACGAGCAGGAGACGCTCTCCGCCGTGATCAGCGCGCGTAACACCGCCGTCAAGGCCACCACGCCCGAGGCCAAGATGGAAGCCGACAACGTGCTGACCGGTGCGCTGCGCCAGCTCTTCGCCGTAGCCGAGGCCTATCCCGATCTTAAGGCAAACACCAACTTTACGCAGCTGCAGGCATCGCTCGAGGATACCGAGAACAAGATTAGCTATGCACGCCAGAGCTACAACGATTGCGTGCTCAGCTACAATAACGCCATTCAGACGTTCCCGGCTGTCATCTTTGCCGGCATCTTCCAGTTTAAGGAGCGCCAGGGCTTCGAGGCCGCCGAAGCAGCCCGCCAGGCCCCGACTGTCAAGTTCTAGTAGTTTGGCAGCGCATCCTTAATCGGCCAAATGCATAAACCGCCCCGTCGAATGCATACTTCGACGGGGCGGTTTCTTTTTTCGCGAAGGTCCCCCTCTAAGCGCCGTGCATTTTTAGGAGTATTCAACATAACCAAGAGCTTCGGGCGCCACGATACATGCCGAAGACCGCGAATATCCCTGCAAATCAAACGCTATAAGCCCATAACCCCGCCCATCATTCGTAGAAAACATCGAGAACTCCCGATTTTTTGCCCGAGGTCGGTATGCAGGGACCTTCGATTGCAGAATACTCGCAAAAATGCACGTCGCCACCACCCCCACATGGCGCGAAGCAAAACACAAGCGCGGCCTAAAAGGCCGCGCGCCATGTTTATTCAGATTAATTATTGCCCGTTGTGGCAACGCCGAGCCCGCAGGGCGGAGAGCAAGTTCCCTCCCGGCGCACTCCGCAGGACGAAAGAACCTCCGCCGCACGAAGTGCGCAGCGGGGGTTCTTTC
>UQHW01000055.1 GCA_900540935.1 uncultured Collinsella sp.
AGCTGCGGGAACGGCCTGTCCGCCTAATGTGTTCGGCTGAGATCGGAAATCAACCTTTACGCATGCTCTAGGGCGACAGTACTATCATGGTTCGAATTGAGTGTGAATGATGATAGGGAGCGCCTTTTTATGATTGAGTTGCTCAGGCGTTTTGGCGGTAAGTTTCGCCGGTATATGGTGATTGGCCCTGCGTGCAAGCTGATCGAAGTGGTATTCGACCTGCTGACGCCGCTGGTGATTGCCCAGATAATCGATAAGGGCATCGGCGCGCACGATGTGAATGCCGTCGTCCACTACGGTATGCTGCTTGGCGCCATGGCTGTGATCGGCATCTCGTTTACGCTCGTCTGCCAAAAGATGGCGGCGCTGACCTCACAGGGCATGGGCACCGATATTCGCGGCGCGCTCTATGGGCACATCAATAAGCTGAGCTATGCCGAGCTCGATCGCTTTGGCACGCCGTCGCTCATCACACGCATCACCAACGACGTCAACCAGGTGCAGCTGGCCGTGGCGTTGGGCGTGCGCATGCTCATCCGCTGGCCCTTCCTGGCGGTGGGCTCCATGGTTGCGGCCCTCGCCATCGACCTTAAACTCGGCATTATCTTTTTGATCTGCACGCCCGCCATCGGCCTGGTGTTTTGGTTTGTCATGGCGCACTGCATCCCGTACTACAAGCAGCTGCAGGCAAAGCTCGACCGCATCGCGCTTATCTGCCGCGAGGGGCTTTCGGGCGCCCGCGTGGTCCGTGCGTTTGTGCGCGAAGATCACGAGCGTGAGCGTTTTGCCCAGGCGGCCGATGACCAGGCCAATACTGCCATCGCGGTGGGCAAGCTCTCCTCGATTCTCAACCCCGTCACGTTTTTGGTGATGAACCTGGGCGTGTGCGCCATCCTGTGGGTGGGCGGCATCCAGGTCAACGTGGGCGAGCTCACGCAGGGTCAGGTCATGGCGTTTGTGAACTACATGACGCAGACCCTGACCTCCATCGTGTACGTCGCCAACCTGGTCGTGGTTTTTACCAAGGCGAGCGCCAGCGCGTCGCGTATCAACGAGGTGCTCAATTGCGTGCCGAGCATTACCGACGCGGGTAACCAGCCGGTCGCTCTGCCCGAGCCGGGTGCGATGGGCGATGCCGCCCCGGTGCCCGCCTTGAGCTTTAGCCATGCGAGCTTCTCCTTTGGCGCGGGCGCGGCCAACGCCGTCAACGATGTGACTCTGGAGTTGCCGCTGGGCAAAACGCTCGGCATTATCGGCGGCACGGGCAGCGGCAAGTCCACGCTCGTTTCGCTCATCCCGCGCCTGTACGACGCGGGCGTCGGCAGCGTGAGCGTGATGGGTGCCGATGTGCGCGTCTGGCCGCTCGATCAGCTGCGCCACGTGGTCGCGACCGTCCCGCAGCGCGCGTCACTCGTGAGCGGCACAATCCGCAGTAATCTGACCTGGCGCGGCGAGTCGGCAACCGATGAGGAGATCTGGGCGGCGCTCGATATGGCGCAGGCCGGCGAGTTCGTGCGCAACAAGCCGCAGGGCTTGGATGCCCCGGTCGAGGCGGGCGGCAAGAACTTCAGCGGTGGCCAGCGTCAGCGCCTGACCATCGCGCGCGCCCTGGTCGGCTCGCCACAGATCCTGGTCATGGACGACTCCGCCTCGGCGCTCGACTTTAAGACCGACGCGGCGCTTCGCCACGCTATCCGCGAGCGCAGTGTGCGCGGTGCCGCCGAGGGCGGGCTGCCGCTGACTACGGTGATCGTAAGCCAGCGCGTTTCGACCGTGCGCGACGCCGATATGATCTGCGTACTTGACCACGGTTCGGTCGCGGGCCTGGGCGCGCACGATGAGCTCTACACGACCTGCCAGCTCTACCGCGAGATTTGCCAGTCGCAGCTTCGCCGCGAGGAGCTCGAGGGTCAGCAGGGGAGTACGGCGCCCGCGCCCGCCCCAAGTCCCGCGTCCGCCCCGGCTGCCCCGGCATTCGTCTGCGCAAAGGAGGGCTGCTAAATGAATCCGTATACTTCTTCCGGTTCGGTCGCCACGATGACGGCCAACGTGTCCGGCAACGATAGCCTCAACGACCTGGGAGACGGTCCGCGCCAGCCCGGCGATCCCGAGCGCTATCCCGTGGGTGCGGTGACCCGCCGCCTGCTGGGCTATGTCCGTCCGCACCGCGTCTCGTTTGCGGCATCGTTTTTGAGTGCTGCCGTCTCGGTGATTCTGCAGCTCTACACGCCCATTCTCATTGGCGAGGGCATCGACCTTATCGTCGCCGCCGGGCAGGTGGACTTCGATGCGCTGCTGCCGCTCGTTACCAAGCTCGCGATTGTCGTCGTAGGTGCTGCGGCCTTCCAGTGGCTGCAGGGCTATTGCGTCAACCGCCTGTCCTACGAAACGGTGCGCGACATGCGCGTGGAGGCGAGCGACAAGCTCAGCCGCATGCCGCTCAGCTTTATCGACAGCCATGCTCACGGCGACCTTATGAGCCGTGTGGTCAACGACGTCGACCAGGTGGGCGACGGTCTGCTGCAGGGCTTCACGCAGCTCTTCACCGGCGTCATCACCATTGTGGGCACGCTCGCGTTTATGCTCTCCATTAACCTGACCATGACGCTCGTGGTGGTGCTCGTCACGCCGCTTTCCATTTTTGCAGCCGGCGCTATTGCCAAGCTCTCCAACAAAAGCTTTACGGCACAGCAGCGTATTCAAGGGCAGCTCGGCGGCCATATCGAGGAGTACGTAGGCGAGCAAAAGCTTGTCGACGCCTTTGCCTACGGCCCGCACGCTCAACAGCGCTTCGATACCCTCAATGCCGAGCTCTACACCGCGGGCGAGCGCGCGCAGTTTATGGGTTCGCTTTCCAACCCCGGCACGCGCTTTATCAATAACATCATCTACGCCGTGGTCGCCGTGATCGGCTGCGCGGGCGTGATCACGGGCGTGCCCGCGGTGCTTACGGTGGGCGGCGTGCAGATCTTCCTGTCCTACGCCAACCAGTACACCAAGCCTTTCAACGAGGTCACCAACGTCATTACGCAGATCCAGACCGCGTACGCCTCGGCGCGCCGCATGTTTGCGCTGCTCGATGCGCGCGAGCAGGAGCTCGACGCGGAGGATGCCGTGGAACTTGCCGTCCCGCAGGGCGAGGTGACCTTTGAGCATGTGGACTTTAGCTACGTGCCCGACCGCAAGCTGCTGCAGGACATCTGCATCGAGGCCAAGCCCGGCATGCGCTTTGCCCTGGTCGGCCCCACGGGCTGCGGCAAGACAACGCTCATCAACTTGCTGCTGCGGTTTTACGATATCGATGCCGGACGCATCATGGTCGATGGCCGGTCTTCGCGTGACTACACGCGCGCAAGCCTTCGCCGTGCCTTTGGCATGGTGCTGCAGGACACTTGGCTGTTCGAGGGCACGGTGGCGGAAAACATCGCCTACGGCTGTCCCGACGCCACACGCGAGCAGGTTATCGAGGCTGCCAAGCGCGCGCATGCGCACAAGTTTATCGTGCAGCTGCCAGGCGGCTACGATACGGTCATCGGCGAGGACGGCGGCACGTTTAGCCAGGGTCAAAAACAGCTGCTGTGCATCGCGCGCGCCATGCTCACCGACCCGGCGATTTTGCTGCTGGACGAGGCGACCTCGAGTATCGATACGCGTACCGAGCTGCAGGTGCAGGCGGCGTTCGACGAGCTTATGGCCGGCCGCACAAGCTTTGTGGTGGCGCACCGCCTGTCGACGATCCGCAACGCCGACTGCATTCTGGTGATGCGCGACGGCCAGATTATCGAGCGCGGCACGCACGACGAGCTGCTAGCGGCAGGCGGCTTCTACGCCGAACTCTATCGCAGCCAGTTTGCCCAGTGAGCAAGCCCGTGGGGCAAATTAATCAATGGTTGATTTCCGATCTCAGCCGAACACATTAGGCGGACAGGCCGTTCCCGCAGC
>UQHW01000056.1 GCA_900540935.1 uncultured Collinsella sp.
TCCGCACATGTGCGGATGAATGTGGGAAGTGTTCGGATGAAGTTGATAATCAAGGATTTACAAATTCGTAAACTTTTTTGAAAAAAGTGCTTGCACAGTTCTCGAATCATAGGTTATTATCTTCCTCGTTGAACGCGCGGGTCTAACAAAGCGAACTGCGAATCAACAACATAGCATGTCGGAGTGGCGGAATTGGCAGACGCGCTAGCTTGAGGTGCTAGTGACCGCTTTTTGGTCATGCGGGTTCAAGTCCCGCCTCCGACACCATCGCATTTGAGAAGCCTCTTCGGAGGCTTTTTTGTTACCGATAGACGGTGAGGTTAACGATGGAAACGCTTGAGCGCAATGAGTGGGCAGACGTTGCCCAACTAGTCGAGATCACGAGCGATGCTGTCATCATCTGCGAGCTCGACGGAACCATTCTGCATGTGAATAATCGCTTACTTGGTTTGATGTGCGAGGAACGCGCCGACGTCATCGGTGGAGATGTTAAAGACGTTCTGTACTCATCCGCTTTTGAACGTGCGACGGAACATCGTCTGCCATTTGAAACTGATGGCTCCGAGAACGAACTGATGCTCAAGCTGAGTGACGGCTCTTTTATCCCCGTCTTGGTTCGCGCAGGCTCCGTAACGCCTCCACGTGTCTTTGGGCGCCGCGCGCCACGTGTCCTGGTGGCACTTCACAGTATTGAGGAACAGTATTCTCACGACCGTCAACTCAAGCGTGCGTTATCGGAGCTTAGAGTGGCAAATAAGCGTCTCTCTGGCACGCTTTCGGTCATTATGAGCACTGTGGGCTCCGATGAGCTACCCAGCCTGCTTGATACTGTTTTAAATCAGCTCGTCGGAACGCTCAATGCTTCTGGAGCTGCGATTTATTTTTCGGAGAGCGGTGGCTTTAAGCTCCGTGGTGTTTCTAAGGAGCTTGAGGATAGCTATCTGCCCGAGTTTATGCCGTATGGCGCGGGCATCCCGACGTACGTGCTTCGCGAGTCGCGCGCTTGCCGTCTGTCGATTCAGCAGGACCTTGAGGGCGATCGTGTCGCCTCGGGCATGTTTATGGATTTGGACAATCGTTCTAAGCACCTGTTGCGCGTGCAGGATATGCCTCCGTACCGCAGCGAGATCTGTCTTCCCGTTTTTTACGGTACGCAGATCCTTGGCGTGCTGGAAGTTGGCTGGAAACGCCCCCAGGCACCGCTCGCCTATGACGTTAATGTACTCGAGGTCATTTGCGATTACCTGTCTATCCAGCTGGTCGGCATGGCATCGAGCCTTCGCTCTCGTCGCACGGCCGAGCTTGGCCGCTCGCTTAATGTGCTTCGGGATGAGTTGTTTGCCTATCTTGATGATCCTGTTGCCGCCTCGCGTGCGGTGTCGGCCGAAATTTGCGCCGTGCTCAATTGCCATTTCTGTTCCGTGGAGTATGACGCTAGTCTGGACGCCTACGTCATAGATTTTGAAGGCGGCAGTCGCGTTGCTTTGCCTGACGATCCCGAGAAGCTTTTCTTTTCCACGACGGCGCCAGCGGCACGTCTGGGGGCTGGCCCTGATGGCTTTGGGGCGTCTGTTTTGGGCGGCACGAGTGCCGAGGACCTTAAACACGTCCGTATAACTCGCGTTGACGAATCGATGCCTATGGGAGGCTGGCTTAGGGCGCATGGTCTACCTTGCCAAGGTCTCTACGTCGACACCGGCATCGAGGCGGGGCGCCCGCGTTCTGAGGGTGATGGCAAGCACAGCAGCGACGCAATTGTCCCTGCTTCTGTTGCGAAGGGCCCGACGACGCGCGCGCTGCTGCTTCGTGATGGCAGCCAAGAGCCGATTGATGACCTTGAATATGACTACTTGGTGCACTTGGCGCATGACTTTGAACTGATCTACGAAGGCGAATCTCAAAAGCGCGAGGAGCGCCATATCGCTCAGACCCTCCAGATCGGCATGAGAAATTCCCTGGGGGATGTTCCGGGTATCGCAACCGATTCGGTGTACCTGTCGGCCACGAACTCGGCGTTGGTCGGCGGCGATTTCTATACGCTCATCCGACTTCCCGACGACTGCGCCGTCATGATTCTGGGTGATGTGTCTGGCAAAGGCATTGAGGCTGCATCGATGTCCGCGCTCGTCAAGACGGCCCTGACGGCATATGCCTGGGAGGGCGCTGGCCCGGCCCGCATGGCGCGCTCCCTTAACAGCATGCTCATGGGCTTTTCGAGGGTCGAGACGTTCGTGACGGCCTTTATCGCCAAGATTGACCTTAAAGCCGGACGCGCAACGTATTGTTCGGCGGGCCATCCTCCGACCATGGTCATCAGGCCAGAGTCGATGCCGCTGGGCGGCGGCGAGGCCCGTGGGGGAGAGGTCGAACTGCTTGGATGCCAATCGGGCGTAATCGGTGCATTCGAAGGCATGGTGTACGAGACGGGTGCCTTTACGTTCGCCCCCGGCGACATGCTCTTTATGTATACGGATGGAACGATTGAGGCCCGTGACCGCACCGGAGCATTCTTTGGCGAGCAGCGCTTGCGCGACCTTCTGCTTTCTGTTTCGGGGGAGGGCGTGTCGGGCATTTGCGGCAAGGTCTTGGGCGAGCTCGACCGATTTACCGAATCGGCGCTGGACGACGACATTGCATTGGTGTCCCTTGAGTTTTTACGGGGTCGTTCATAGACGACGCTGGACGGGCTGAATCCGCACGGTTGGGGAAACAAATGCATCGAGTGGGCTTTTTTGGGGAACCATGGTCGTATGAATGAGTGGAATGACATAGCGGTTTTGACGCCACCGGGCGATATCGACATCGCCACGGTGCCTGCGCTGCGTCGGCGGTTGGATGCTTTGGTTGACCGCGGCGTGCGTCGTGTCGTCATCAACTGTCAGGCTGTTGGCTTTATCGATTCGACGGGCTTGGCATTCCTGCTTACGCGCGCTCGTGAGCTCATGAGGCGAGAAGGCCTGCTTTCGCTCGTCAATGCATCAGGCGAAGTTGTTCGCTTTTTGGAGATTGCTCGTCTTGTCGATATCCTTCATGTCGCGGGTCCGGCACGGGAGTCTATTCCCGCCATTCCGGTGGGGGAGCTGCCTCGCTGGAGTAAGAGCGTCGAGGTCCGTCAGGGTATCGAGAATCTTCCATACTACCGACATCACATCGCCGAACTCCTTGAATCGCTTCCGTTGCGCCGCGACGAGTGCTACGATGTCGCATTGGCGTCGGGGGAGGCACTGGGTAATGCCTATGACCATGCGGGCGGTGTCGGGTGCGTCCTGACGGTTCAGGCCTATGGCGATCGCGTTGTGGTTGAGGTGCTTGATCGAGGTGCCGGCTATTCTATCGATAAAACGAGCGAACCGGTCGCATCCGAGGAGCGCGGCCGTGGTATCAAGCTTATGCGTATGCTCGTCGATAACGTGGAGGTTGCGCGTCGTACAGACGGCGCCGGCACGCGCGTGCAGATGGTGAAGCTGTTTAGCGGAGCGCTCGAATCGTGTGCCTAGCCAATCGCTTTGGCGCGTTTAGCTACCGAGAACATGCGGCAGACAACTTTTTTGAAAAAAGTACTTGCGTCTTTTGGACAACTCGCGTAAATTAATAACCCGCAAGCGGACATGGCTCAGTTGGTAGAGCACAACCTTGCCAAGGTTGGGGTCGCGGG
>UQHW01000057.1 GCA_900540935.1 uncultured Collinsella sp.
CGCACATGTGCGGATGAATGTGGGAAGTGTTCGGATGAAGTTGATAATCAAGGGACGGGTTTGTATCCAGAATAAACCCTGCGCAGGGGTGGTTTTTGTCCGGCGAATCGGTAGAATCGAATACAAGAAGAAGTTCAAAGCGCATCCGTTTGGGTGCGCTTTTTTGAGGGAGGCAGCATGGCATATCGTCTGGACATCAAGCGCATTCTTTCGATGAACTTCTTTCACGACCTGCCCCAGATCATGTTGGGGTGTGCCTTGGCCGCCATCGCGACCGACTTGTTTTTGATTCCCAACGGTCTTGCCGCCGGTGGCGTTACGGGCCTTGCCACCATTATCCAGGCGGTCGGCGCGGCGCGCGGCCTATCGCTTCCCGTTGGTATTCAGACGATCGTGATGAACGCCTTGCTGTTGTTGGTCGTTATGCGCGAGGGCGGCATGTTCTACGTGGTGCAGACCGCGACGGGCTTTGTGCTGCTGGGCTTCTTTACCGATCTGTTCGCCCCGTTTGTAGCACCTCTGGCGGATGCGGACCTGATGCTCCCTGCCATGTGGGGCGGCATTATTACGGGCATCGGTTACGGCATGGTGTTGCGCGCCGGCGCCAACACCGGCGGCTCGGACACGATTGGCCAAATCATCTCGCGTAACACCTCGCTGCCGGTGGGCTCGACCGTCATGGCGATCGATGTTGCCGTATGCGCGCTATCGGCTCCGGTCTTTTCAATCGAAAACGCACTGTATGCAGGCCTTTCGATGGTCATTAGCGGCTACGTGATCGATGCCGTGGTCGATGGTGGCAACAAACGCCGTATGGTACTCATCATCTCGGACAAGTTCCCTGATATCGCTGCCGATATCATGTATGGCCTGGGTCGTGGTTGTACCAAGTTTAAGGCGACTGGCATGTATTCGGGTGCCGAGAAGCCAGTGATTATGGTCATCGTGAGCCGTCGAGAGCTCAATACCCTCAAGACGATCGTGCGCGAGCGCGATCCTCATGCCATCGTGACGGTTGCCGACGTTACGGAAGCCTTCGGCGAGGGATTCAAGGACATTAGCGCGTAGGGTCGATCGCGTTCCATCCAAAAGACGTTCACATTGATAAACCGTTTCATCAGCGGTTCTGCCTGCTAAATTGTTCAAATAATGATAAAAACTCTGGTAAAGCCATCAGTTTCCAGCATAATGAATGACGTACGTGCATTGCGGCTGTGTTGGGATTACCTTCGGTGCCGTGCGCATTTTGTCTAATGAGGATGAAAGGAAGGCACAATGAGCGACGAAGAGCTCAAAAAGGTTGCCAACGAGGTAAGGAAGGGCATCGTCACCGGCGTGCACGCTGCCAAGTCCGGCCATCCGGGCGGTTCGCTCGGCGCTGCCGACATCATGACCTATCTGTACTTTGAGGAAATGAACGTCGACCCGGCCGATCCCCGCAAGGCCGATCGCGACCGTTTTGTGCTCTCCAAGGGCCATTGCGCTCCGGGCCTGTATGCCGTGCTCGCCGAGCGTGGGTTCTTCCCCAAGGAGGATCTCGAGACGCTGCGCCATATCGGCAGCCACCTGCAAGGTCATCCCAACATGAACGACACCCCGGGCGTCGATATGTCCACCGGCTCGCTCGGCCAGGGCATCTCCGCCGCCGTGGGCATGGCGGTTGCCGCCAAGCACTGGGGCGATACTTACCGCACGTACGCCCTGCTGGGTGATGGCGAGAGCGAGGAGGGCCAGGTCTGGGAGGCAGCCATGTTTGCCGGCAACCAGCAGCTCGATAACCTCTGCGTGATCGTCGACCACAACGGCCTGCAGATCGACGGCCCCGTCGAGGAGGTCAACGACCCCATGCCGCTCGCCGACAAGTTCCGCGCCTTTAAGTTCCACGTGGTGGAGCTTGCCGACGGCAACGATTTCGATCAGATCCGCGCCGCCTTTGCCGAGGCCCGCGCCACCAAGGGTCAGCCGACCGCCATCATCGCCGAGACCATGAAGGGCAAGGGCGTTTCCTTTATGGAGAACCAGGTTGGTTGGCACGGCAAGGCCCCCAACGATGAACAGTTTGAGCAGGCCATGGCAGAGCTCACGGCCGCCGGAGAGGAGCTCTAGGATGGCAGACGTCAAAAAAATCGCCACGCGCGTAAGCTACGGCGAGGCCCTCGTCGAGCTCGCCAACGAGCACGATGACTTTGTGGTCCTCGACGCCGACCTGGCCGCCGCCACGCAGACCGGCAAGTTCAAGGCCGCCTGCCCCGATCGTTTCTTCGATGTGGGCATTGCCGAGAGCAACCTGATGGGCGTCGCCGCCGGTATCGCGACCACCGGCCGCGTTGCCTTCGCGAGCACCTTTGCCATGTTTGCCGCCGGCCGCGCCTTTGAGCAGGTCCGTAACTCCATCGGCTACCCGCATCTCAACGTTAAGATTGGCGCCACGCACGCCGGTATCTCGGTGGGCGAGGACGGCGCCACACACCAGTGCTGCGAGGATATCGCCCTGATGCGCGTCATCCCTGGCATGACTGTGATCGTTCCTGCCGACGACGTCGAGGCCCGCGCCATGACGCGCGCCGCCTACGAGTGCGACGGTCCGGTGTACATGCGCTTCGCTCGTTTGGCCTCGCCGGTTATCAACGACCCCGAGACCTACAAGTTCGAGTTGGGTAAGGGCATTGTCATGCGCGAGGGCGCCGATGTGACCATCATCGCCTGCGGCCTGATGGTCGGCGAGGCTCTCGAGGCCGCCGAGCAGCTCGCTGCCGAGGGCATCGACGCCGAGGTCATCAACATGCACACCATCAAGCCCATCGATGCCGACCTGATCGTCAAGAGCGCCACCAAGACCGGCCACGTCGTGACCGTCGAGGAGCACTCTGTGATCGGCGGCCTGGGCAGCGCCGTTGCCGACGTCCTGTGTGAGCAGTGCCCGACGCCGCTCAAGAAGATCGGTGTCAACGACACCTTCGGCGAGTCCGGCCCGGGTGCCGAGCTCCTGCACAAGTACGGCCTGGACGCCGCCAACATCGTGGCGACCACCAAGGAGTTCTTGGCCTAGGGCAAGGCGGATCTCAAGGACTGCTTCGCCAGAACTATAAAACTGTTTCGCCAGTACTATGGAAACCCGGCAGGGGCGCTCTCTTGGAGAGCGCCCCTGTTTCAGTTGCGGTGAAATAAGGACTGTTTTGCCAGCTTAAAGGCTCAATCGGGGGTGCGGACGATTTCTTGGACCGCGCCTAGGCGTATCCAAGCTTCCTGCGG
>UQHW01000058.1 GCA_900540935.1 uncultured Collinsella sp.
CGCGCATAAAGAAAGCCTCCCATTTCTCATGTCCAAGAAATGGGAGGCAGTTCAGTGGGGCGGGCCTTGCTGTTACGATTAGCGTTTCTTTCCGCGGAAGAAGAAGCCGTGCAGTGACGGCTTGAGGCCGCGGTTGGCGCGATGCTCCTCGACGCGCTCGTGGATCGAAGCGACGCGCTCGATGACTTCGTCGGGAATCGGCACATCGGGATTCATGTTCTCGACCTGGCTGACCTCGGCGGCGGCGACCTGGTCGATAATGGGCACATCGTCGCGCGAGATGACAGGTGTGGCTTCTTCCTTCATCTTGCGATAACGCTGCATCATGTCGGTCTGTAGCTGCTGTGCCGAAGGCGGCGTCCAGATGATGGCGTTGGCGCCGGCGGCGATGGTCTCACGGATGCTCTCGGGCGTCTTGCCGCCCGGCGCGATGAGCGGCAGGTTGGGATAGTGCTCGCGCAGTTCACGCAAGACCTGGGGCGTGTTTTTGCCGGCGGCGATGTTGAGAATCTTGGCTCCGGCGCGCACTTTGGCATGCGCATCGTCGTCGCAACGTACGACCGTGGCGATGACGGGGATGTCGGCGATGTTGGTGATGTGCTCGACCATCTCGGCAGTAGCGGGGGAGTTGACCACGCAGCCCGCCGCGCCCTGCATCTCGGAGACGGCTGCCATCTGCACGGAGCGCTTACCGGTCGTAGTTCCGCCGCCCACGCCTACAAAGACCGGGCACTCGGCGACGGTCAGCAGCGCTTGCGTAATGGCGGGCTGCGGCGTGAAAGGGTAGACCGCAAAAACGGCATCGGCGTTGGAGTTGCGGATAACCGCGACATCGGTAGTGTAAATGAGCGACTTGATGCGGCGGCCGAAGAGCGTGAAGCCGCTGGCCTCCTCGATCTCGTCGGGCATGCGAAGAGCAGCCTTGCGCAGACGTCCGTCGATGGGCAGGGGCTCCATGGGGAGCAGTCCGTTGGGGGTCACGGCTACCTGGGGCTCGGTGAACTCGTCTGCGAGCTCGACCTCGGAGAAATCGACCGAGGCGACGATGTCCTCGTGAACCTCGGCGGGTACATCGATGGGAGCTTGGTCGTTTGCCGCGGCAGGCGTGTCGAAGGAGCTGGTGCCGACAAAGGCGTCGACGCGTTCGTTTAGGTCGTTGAGGGTATCCATGGAGGCTCGATTCTATGCGATGGTGGCCGGCGCGATGCAGCCGGAATTGCGAATGCTAAATCGTTTGACGAGTTGATTTTTCCCCGCCGCACCATCCGTTAGACCGAAGGGCGGGAGAACGTGAAGGAGCTGTGGTGGCGAGGATCGAGGTGCTATCTTGAAAGTCCCGTTTAAAAGAGAGGTGACGCGGTATGGAATTGACAGCAATGTTTGGCTCGATTGGCCTGTGCGTGGGCGCAATCGTTGCCGCCGCGGTCATCTACTTTGTGGTCACGGCCATTAAGGGCAAAAGGGCCGAACGCAAGGAGCGCGCGATGCTTAAACAGCATCGCGACCAGCAGGGCAAACGCGCACAGAGATAGCTTGTTGAGTTTTTGATCCGTGCGCTAGCTGCGTTTTCGGATCAGGGCAATGTAGAAGCCCTCAAAATCGCGGCTAGGCGGAATGGTCAGCGTGCCGGGCATACCGTTGGCGATGGCCGAGACATGGCCGGCGGCGATGGCCTCGGTGAGGGCGTTGCACTCGATATGCGGCTCCTCGCCGGCATCCTGGGCGCGACGCGCTTCACTTTCGCTCGGTGTGCCGTCGAGGGGGATAAGCTCGCAATCCATGTGCTTGTCGAGGGCCTCTTGCAGGGCGTCCTCGTTTTCCTGCGGCATGATCGAACAGGTGGAATAGACGAGCGTGCCGCCCGGTTTGAGGGCTCCCATGGCGCGGTCCAGAAGCGCGCGCTGCGAGCGGGCGCACTTGACGAGCAGCTGCTCGGTGAGGCCGCGCAGGCTTTTCTCGTTGCCACTGATGACGGTGCCCGTGCCGGTGCAGGGAGCGTCGAGCAGGATGCGGTCAAAGCGGAAGAACTCGTCGAGCTCGCGTGCGTCGATGCGCATGACGGGCACGTTTTTGGCACCTTGGCGGTGGAGGTTGGACTCAAGCTTTTCGGCGCGGGGAATGCTCATCTCGCAGGCCGTGAGGTGTGCCTGGCCCTGGGTGAGGGCGGCGATCTGCGTCGTCTTGCCGCCAGGGGCTGCGCACATGTCCAGGATGTCCTCGCCTGCCTGGGCGCCCAACACCAAAGGCGGCATCATGGACGACAGGCTCTGTAGGTAGATCTTGCCGTCGCGGTAGATGTCGAGGTCCCATAGGTCGGAAACCTGGGCCTCGGGCAGGATAAAGGCGTCCGGATACCAAGCGACGGGGTTGTGGGCGATGCCGGCGGCACCGAGCGCCGCAGCGATGTCCTCGGCGGTCGCCTTGAGCGTGTTGGCGCGCAGCGTGACCGGGCGTGTGGCCGCGGCGCCGAAGCCCTCGATCATGAGCTCGGCATCGGCGGGCGCATAGGCGCCGGCGACCGTGTCGACCATAAAGCGCGGCAGGTCGGCGGCGCAGGGAAGGGCGGCAAGCTGGTCGGAAAGCTCGGTAGCGGCAAACTGCCTGAGCTTGAGCTCGGGCTTAACCTGCTTTTTCTGCTTACGACGACGCTGCTTGGACATCCGTCTTTCCTTCCACCTAAATGATTATTCTGGGACGGGGATTAAATAATCATTCCATGACTCCCGTCACAAAAAGACTGTACTGTGGCGCCCGGGAATGATTTTTTAAGGCTCTGTTAGACCAGGATTGACATTCCGCCCTGTCATCTTCTTGCGATTG
>UQHW01000059.1 GCA_900540935.1 uncultured Collinsella sp.
CCCGCGACCCCAACCTTGGCAAGGTTGTGCTCTACCAACTGAGCCATGTCCGCTTACGAGGATTAATCTTACGTGATACCCGCATCCTATGCAAGAACTTTTTTTAAAAAGTTTTGCGACGCCCTCACGAACCTCGCGAAGACATCAACCACCACGGAAAGCGCAGGCAACCGCAAACTCGCCGCAAGAGGCCTCTACATCTCACCGAGCATGATCCAGGCAGAGCTGTCCTGCGCGAGCCTGCCGTCTGCAAGTGGTGATGAAGTGAGCAGGATCCTGCCCGCCGGCAGCTCCACGGGTGCTGTACCGAAGTTCGTCACACACGCCCAGCCGTTGTCGCGGCGATAGGCGATGACGCCGCCCTCAGCGCCCTCGGCACCATCTGTAAGGCCAGTGCGCCCGTCAAGATCGAGCCACGCAAGATCGTTGGCGCACCCGCGCAGCTTGCGCCGCAGCCGGAGGGCGTCACGATAGAGCGCAAGCATCGATGTCGGGTCCGCTTCTTCCCTATCGGCAGCGTAATCGGAAAACCATGCAGGTTGCGGCAGATGGGGCGCCGCATCGGCGTCCGCCGGCGAAAACCCAAACGATCCGCCCTGCGCGGGATCGTCCGCTGCCGCCCACGGCAGGGGCACACGGCAGCCGTCGCGCCCCTTCTCGCGCTTCGGTCCGTGCGTATTGGTCGCAGTAGGATCTTCGAGTGCAGCCCACGGGATGTCAGCCACCTCAAAAAGGCCGAGCTCCTCACCCTGATACACGTATGCCGAGCCCGGAAGCGCCAGCTCAAGCAAAAGGGCCGCCCGCGCGCGGCGCTCACCGAGTTCACGGTCCTCGTCATAAGACGACCCGTCGCGTAAGAGCCAGTCGAGCGCAATCTGGTGGTAGCGCGTCGCCTTGATTTGCGGCAGCGCATAGCGCGTCGCCACGCGCGGCACGTCGTGGTTGGAGAGTACCCAGGTCGAGGCGGAATCGGATTCGATGGCCGCCTTCAAACCCTCCTCGATTGCAGTGTGCATGTCATCATAGGTCCAAGTGGCCTTGGCGAACTCAAAGTTGAATGTCTGGCCAAGCTCGCTGGGGCGGGCGTAGAGATACTGGCGCTCGGGCAGCACCCACGCCTCGGCAACGGCGCTGCGCGGCGGATTATAGCGGTCGAACACGCGGCGCCACTCGCGATAGATCTCGTGGACCTCGTTACGGTCCCACAGCGGATGGGTGCCGTCGTCAACCATGTCATCGCCCTCGGCGAGATGCCACCGGTCGAGGTCATCGCGGTCGAGATCCTTGGCAAGACCGTGCGCCACATCAATGCGAAAGCCATCGACGCCTCGATCGCTCCAAAACGTCAGGACGTCGCAAAAGAACGCGTGAACCTCGGGGCATGACCAGTCAAAGTCCGGCTGCTCGGGCGTAAACATGTGCAGATACCACTGACCGTCCGCGACACGCGTCCAGGCGGGGCCGCCAAAGTTGGCATTCCAATTGGTGGGAGGCAACTCGCCGTGCTCGCCGCGACCATCGCGGAAGATATAACGAGCGCGCTCGGGCGATCCGGGGCCAGCGGCAAGAGCGGCTTTGAACCACGGGTGCTGGTTGGATGAATGGTTGGGCACGATGTCGACGATGACCTTGATGCCACACGCGTGAGCCGCAGCGATCATGTCATCGAAGTCGTCAAGCGAGCCGAGACGTGGATCGACATCGCAGTAGTCCGCCACATCATAGCCACCATCGACAAGAGGCGATGGGTAAAACGGGCTCAGCCAGATGGCCTCGATACCCAGCCGCTCAAGATAGTCCATCTGCTGGGTAATGCCCGCGATATCGCCCAGACCCGAACCAGTCGAATCCTTAAACGAGCGCGGGTAGATCTGATAGATCGCGGCATCGGACATCCATGAGCGAGAAGAGGACTTTTCTGTAGCCATGGGGTGCGCCTCCCTTGCATCGAGGTTTTGCGAGATGTCCACGATGATACGCTCAAAGCTAACATTCGCGGCAAACAACGCCACAGCCACGCCCCAAAACGCTCGCTCCCTTTCGGGTTCGGGCCCATGCGATGGGTACAAAAAAGCCCAGTTACCGTAGTAGCCGGGCTATTGCGTTTGGAGCGGACAACGGGGCGTCCGCGTATCCGCTTCGCGGATCCGCACCGGCTTCGGCCGCCTGCCGGCGACCTCGCCAGCTCGCTACAAACGCTCCGCGTTTGCTTAACGCTCGCTCCCTCTCGGGTTCGAGCCTCTGCGATGGGTACGAAAAAGCCCGGCTACCGTAGTAGTCGGGCTGTTGCGCTTGGAGCGGACAACGGGGCTCGAACCCGCGACCCCAACCTTGGCAAGGTTGTGCTCTACCAACTGAGCCATGTCCGCTT